>NZ_QXMN01000225.1:0-1314 GCF_003581445.1 Acidovorax cavernicola
GTGCTGGCCCTGTGGAATGCGCCGCCCGCGCTGCTGGCCGATAGCGCCGCAGCGCAGCTGGGCGTGGAGGCGATCACCACCAGCGTGCGCGAACTGCGCCTGCGTGCCGACGCCTTGCTCGCGCCTTCGTCCCTCGGCGGTCCGCGCGCCGCGCCGGTCGGGGAGGGCGATGCGGCGCGCGTCGCGGCGCTCCATGCGAGCGGCTGGCTAGACGCGAGCCATACGGACGCGATCCACGACATGGTGGTGCATGCGGCGAACGCGTTCCATGTGCCTTTTGCCCAGGTGTCGCTGGTCGACGCCGACTGGGTCCATACGCCGGGAACGCTGCTGACCGCGGCGCGTGACGGCGTGCACGACGGCGGGCTGGAGCGCGCGCTGTCGATCTGCTCCTATGTGGTGCATGACGACCATGACCTGCAGGTCGAGGACATCGCCCGCGATCCGCGCTTCGCGGAGAACCCGCTGCTGCAGTCGGCGCGGCTGCGCTTCTATGCGGGGGTTCCGCTGCGCGACCGCCAGGGGCTGGTGCTGGGCAGCTTCTGCATCATGGACACCGCGCCGCGCAGCCTCGCGGCCAATGAGTTCGCGCTGCTGCACGACATGGCGCGGCAGTTGCAGACCACGCTGTCGCGCGGCGCCGAAGTGCCGCCGCCTTCCGACGCCGGGCCCACGGCGCCCGCGGCCGACCCGTTACGCGGACCCGGCACGGGTCCCGGCACCGGTCCAGCGATGGTCTGAAAGCGCTCCCGCGGCGCCGCATTTCGGGCGTAATGGCCATTGCGCAGCCGCCCGTGTTGCAAAACGTGGTCAATGCGCGCCCATCCCGCGGCGCGCGTGTTGATCCTGCGCCGGCCATGCCCACCAGAGGGAAAAGCGCTCCAACGGCGCCGGCTGCGGCGCCGGCCGCAACCCGGCGATGTCATTGCTGGCAACAGTTGTTCTTTTTCCGCGAACCACGGCTCTTCCCATACTGCAAATGACGGTCGCTCCTGGCCGCAGCGGGCGTCCGTCATGGGAAAGCAAGTGTTTTGTTTGCAAGGAGAATCTTTATGCAACCCAAAATCAGCCATCTCGCAACGGTTCTGGTCGGGGCCGTGGCTGCGCTGGCATCGGCATCCAGCATGGCCTGTACGCTCGTGCCCGCGAATCCGGTCAGGATCAAGCAAATGATGGCCAATGAAATCGCCCACCGGCTGGGCATCCGGCCTCAGCATATCCAGCTGAACGCGATCACCCATCCCCAGCTGCACACGCCCTTGGGCCTGGGTGCGGACTGCAGCGGACTCGGTGCCTATCACTACACTGCCGGCT
>NZ_QXMN01000226.1:0-1313 GCF_003581445.1 Acidovorax cavernicola
CGCCGAAGCCGGCGAGCTCTCCGCGACCGACGGCAGCGACGCAGCGCCCCAGGCGTAATTCCTGCCACTCCAAGCACGCCGGCAATGCCGGCGTGCCCGTTTACAGTTCCCCCCAACGCACGGCCGCGCGCCGCCCTGCCCTTTCTCATTCCGGTAGACACCATGAATCGCCCCTACAACTTCTCCGCCGGCCCTGCGGCCATCCCTGCCGAGGTTCTGGAACAGGCTGCGGCCGAAATGCTGGACTGGCACGGCAGCGGCATGGGCGTGATGGAAATGAGCCACCGCGGCAAGGAATTCATCTCGATCTACGAACAGGCCGAAGCCGACCTGCGCGAGCTGCTGGCCGTGCCCGCGAACTTCAAGATCCTGTTCATGCAGGGCGGCGGCCTGGCGGAAAACGCCATCGTGCCGCTGAACCTGTCGCACGCCGCCACCGTGGATTTCGTGCTCACGGGCAGCTGGAGCCAGAAGTCGTTCAAGGAAGCCGGCAAGTACGCCGCGCAGGCGCATGTGTCAGCGAGCGCGGAAGACAGCAACTTCACCGCCATCCCGCCCGCGGCGAGCTGGGACCTGAGCCGCGGCGCGAGCTATGTGCATCTGTGCACCAACGAAACCATCCACGGCGTCGAGTTCCATGAGCTGCCCGACCTGAAGGCGCTGGGCAGCGACGCGCCGCTGGTGATCGACTTCTCGTCGCATGTCGCGTCGCGTCCGGTCGACTGGAGCCGCGTGGGCCTGGCCTTCGGCGGTGCGCAGAAGAACATCGGCCCGGCCGGCCTGACCATCGTCATCGTGCGCGAAGACCTGCTGGGCCATGCGCTGCCCGCCTGCCCCAGCGCGTTCAACTACAAGACCGTGGCCGACAACCAGTCGATGTACAACACGCCGCCGACCTGGGGCATCTACATGGCCGGCCTGACCTTCCAGTGGCTCAAGCGCCAGCGCGAAGGCGGACTCACGGGCATCGCCGCGATGGAGCAGCGCAACATCGCCAAGGCCGAGCTGCTGTACCGCAGCATCGACCAGTCGCAGCTGTACCTCAACAAGGTCGCGCCCAATTGTCGTTCACGCATGAACATTCCGTTCTTCCTGCGCAACGAAGCGCTCAACGACGCCTTCCTGGCCGGCGCCAAGGAGCGCGGCCTGCTGCAGCTCAAGGGCCACAAGTCGGTGGGCGGCATGCGCGCCAGCATCTACAACGCCATGCCGCTGGCCGGCGTCCAGGCGCTGGTCGACTACCTGCACGCTTTCGAACAACAACACGCCTGAGAGACTTTCCGCCATGAATACGCCCCAAGCTTCGCCTGATC
>NZ_QXMN01000227.1:0-1306 GCF_003581445.1 Acidovorax cavernicola
TCGAGCCGATAGCCCGGCACCTCGCGCACGTTCACGCTGCCCACGTTCAGCTCGCGGATGAAGCGCGTGATGTAGTCCAGCCGGTTGGTGCAGATCGACGACGACAGGCCGTACGCCGTGCCGTTGGAGATGCGGATCGCCTCGTCGATGTTCCTGAAACGGATCACCGGCGACACGGGGCCGAAGGTTTCGTGCTTGGCCACCGTCATCTCAGGGTCGACATGGTCGAGCACCGTCGGCGAATACAGCGCGCCGCGGCGTTCGTTGCCGTAGCGCAGCCTGGCGCCGGCCGCGATGGCCTCATTGACCACCGCCTCGAACTGCTTCGCGGCCGCCTCGTCGATCACGGTGCCCATGTCGGTGTCGGGGTCCATCGGGTCGCCGTACTTCAGGGCCCGGGTCTTGGCGACCAGCAGCTCGACGAACTGGTCGGCCACCGATTCGTGCACCAGCATGCGCTTCACCGCCGTGCAGCGCTGGCCCGAGTTCTTGTACGACCCGTTGGCGGCGAGCGTGGCGGCCTCCTCGATGTCGGCGTCTTCCATCACGATGATCGGGTCGTTGCCGCCCAGCTCCAGGATCTGGCGCTTGTAGGTGGCCTTGCCCGCGATGTACTTGCCGATGGGCACGCCGCCGGTGAAGGTGACGAGGTCGACGTCCGCGTTGGTCAGCAGCTCGTCGGCGATCTCCTTCGGGTCGCCGGTGAGCACCGACAGCATCTGCGGCGGCAGGCCGGCCTCGTACAGGATGTCGGCCAGCAGGAAGGCCGTGAGCGGCGTCTTCTCGCTGGGCTTGAGCACGATGCGGTTGTTGGTCGCAATGGCCGGCGCCACCTTGTGGATCACCTGGTTCAGCGGATGGTTGAACGGCGTGATGGCGGTGATGGCGCCCTGCAGCGGCTCGCGCATCGTGTAGACCTTGCGGCTCTTGCCGTGGTGCGTGAGGTCGCACGAGAACACCTGGCCGTCGTCCACCAGCGCCTGGTTGGCGGCGAACAGCAGCACGTCGGAGGCGCGGCCCACTTCGTACAGCGAGTCCTTGCGCGACAGGCCCGATTCGAGCGTGATGGTGCGCGACATCTCATCCAGGCGCGAGGCGATGATCTCGCCGGCGCGCATGAGGATCTTGTAGCGCTCATAGCGCGTGAGCGTGGGCTTGTAGTCGCGGGCGATGCGCAGCGCATTGCGCACATCGTCCAGCGTAGCCTTGGGCACGGTGGCGATCACCTCACCCGTGTACGGGTAGGCGACCTCGATGGTGCGGTCGCGGTGGACTTTCTCGCCTGCGATGCGCAGCGCTTCGCGGT
>NZ_QXMN01000228.1:0-1302 GCF_003581445.1 Acidovorax cavernicola
AGGCGCTCGACGCCTTGCTGGCGGAGTGCAACGTGACGCGTGCCGCGGCGCGCCTGGGCCTGACCCAGCCGGCGATGAGCGGCATGCTGACGCGCCTGCGCGAGAGCTTTGGCGACCCGCTGTTTGTGCGCGCCCAGCGCGGCATGGTGCCCACGCAGCGCGCGCTCGATCTGCGCCTGCCGGTGCAGCAGATGCTGGCCGAGATCGACGCCTTGCTGCAGCCGCCGCAGTTCGATCCGGCAACCGCACGCCTGACCTTCACCATTGCCTCGACCGACTACGCGCTGCGCGCGATCGCCGTGCCCTTTCTGGCGGCGCTCAAGCCGCTGGCGCCGCATATCCGCGTGTCGCTGGTGCCGGTGGAGAACGGGCAGGTGCAGGCCCAGCTCGAACGCGGTCAGGTGAGCCTGGCTTTGCTGAGTCCGGAAAAAACGCCGCCCGATCTGCATGCGCGCGAGCTGTTCAAGGAGCGCTATGTCTGCGTGCTGCGCGAAGGCCACCCCGCAGCGACGGGGCGCAAGCTCACGCTCAAGCAGTTCTGCGCGCTCGACCATGCGCTGGGCTCCTACGAGGGCGGGGGCTTCTACGGCGTGACCGACGAGGCGCTGGAAAAACTCGGCAAGCAGCGCCAGGTCACGGTGTCGGTCAAATCCTTTCTGATCCTGCCGGACATCCTGCGCGCCAGCGACATGGTGGCCATCCTGCCCAGCCGCCTGGTCGCGGGCATGGCGGGCCTGGTGGTCTGCGAGCCACCGCTCGAGGTGCCGGGGTTCAGCAAGACCGCCGTCTGGCACGAGCGCACCCACCACGATCCCGCGCACCGCTGGTTGCGCGAGCTGCTGGTCAAGTCCTGCGCCGACCCGCGCTGACCGCCAGCCCATCGCTGGTGATATAGCGCCAGGTGATGTAGATCATAAATTTATAGAATTTGATTTATTTCAGGGCGCCGCCATTTCCTGCAGTGGGCCCAGAGCGTTCGTCGTTTCTGCGGCCGTTTGCGTCGCCCACGCCCGGCCGCGGATTTTCCGCGGCACGGGCCGCTCCCTTTGTTTTTTCCGCTTCCCAGAAAATCAGCATGTCCGCATTGTTCTCCCCCTTCACCCTCAAGGACGTCACGCTGCGCAACCGCATCGCGGTGCCGCCGATGTGCCAGTACAGCGCCGTCGATGGCTACGCCACCGATTGGCACCAGACCCACTATGCATCGATCGCGCGCGGCGGCGCCGGCCTGGTGATCGTCGAAGCCACGGGCGTGTCGCCCGAAGGCCGCATCACTCCGGCCTGCCTGGGCCTGTGGAACGA
>NZ_QXMN01000229.1:0-1299 GCF_003581445.1 Acidovorax cavernicola
GGCGGCTGGTACCAGGCCGCGCGCCTGCTGCCCTCGCCCAACTTCGGCGCGCGGCCCGCAGGCGCGCACATCGATCTGGTGGTGCTGCATTCGATCAGCCTGCCGCCCGGCGAATACGGCACGGGCGCGGTGCAGCAGCTGTTCACCAATCAGCTCGACTGGGACGCCCACCCTTATTACCAGCGCATACGCGGCATCGAGGTCTCGGCGCATTTCTTCATCACGCGCGCCGGCGAGATCTGGCAGTTCGTCGATTGCGACCAGCGCGCCTGGCATGCGGGCGCGTCCTGCTGGCGCGGGCGCGGCAACTGCAACGACGACTCGATAGGCATCGAGCTCGAAGGCCTCGAAGGCCTGACGTTCGAAGCCGCGCAATACGACGCGCTCGCCCGGCTGTGCACCGACCTCGTCGCCCATTACCCCATCCGCCATGTCGCCGGCCACGAACATATCGCGCCCGGCCGCAAGATCGACCCCGGCCCGGGCTTCGACTGGCCGCGGCTGCGCGGCGCGCTGGCGGCCGCGCCGCTGGACTGGCCTGCGGGCACATAGGCCGTTTTTCCGGCGACGTCAATCCGCGTCTGTGCGGTGCGCCACTTTTCGCCACGCCGGCAAAAATTTTTTTCACCCGCCCGCAAAGCGGCGCCCCGGGGCGCGAGCCCGCGCGGGCGCTGGTCCCGGCCGCGCGCCGGTGCCTCTGGACAGCGCCACTTTCCGGTCTTGCGCCAAGGTTTTCGTGCCGATTCGTAGCCTCGATGAAGCCTCCGCGCTACACTAGCACCCGAACAAAAGACACTACCTGTAGTGGTCGAAACCATCCACAAACACTACATTTAGTGTTAAAAAGTTGTGCACAGCGTGTGCACGGCTTGTGGACAAGCTGCTTCCGCGCTGCCGGCCTTTGACCGCTGCAGCGCCATCACTTAAACGCCCAAGAGGAATCCATGCAAGAAGCGTTGAACCCCGTATCCACTGCGTCCGCAGATGCAGCGACCCACTCGGCTTCCGAGCAGTACCACGTGATGCGCCGCAGCGGCGATGTCGTGGACTTCACGCCGCAGAAAATCGCCATCGCCGTGACCAAGGCCTTCCTGGCCGTGCGCGGCGCACAGGGCGCGGCCTCGGCCAGCGTGCGCGAAATGGTGGACGAGCTCACGCAAGGCGTGGTGCGCGCGCTGGTGCGCTCGCGTCCGGGGGGCGGCACGTTCCACATCGAAGACATTCAAGACCAGGTCGAACTCGGCCTGATGCGCGGCGGCCACCATGAAGTCGCGCGCGCCTATGTGCTGTACCGCGAAC
>NZ_QXMN01000089.1:0-5305 GCF_003581445.1 Acidovorax cavernicola
GGTTCAGCCAGGACAGCTCGAACGCGGTCCAGAGGTCGGCGCCGAAGAATGGCGGCTGGTCGCCCAGGCCCAGCTCGGCACGCTTGGTCGCGCGCGGCAGCGGAAACAGCAGGCTGGCGTCGTACTGGTCGATGTACGCAGAGGTCTTGCCCAGCTGCGAGTGTTCAGGCGTGTTCATGCGGGAATCTCGGAAAGGCGCGGCACCCGGCCGCGCGGAAAAAGGGGAGCTCAGTCAAACCGGCCCTGGCGCAACCATTTGGTCGCGATCCATTTCTCGCCGGCGATCACGGGCGCGCCACCATGCAGCGTGCGGGTCGAGGGATCGGGCTGGTCGTAGCTGAAAAATACCGCGTGGCCGCGCTGGGGCACGACCTGCAGCGAGGCTTCGGGAAACACCGTCGCGCCGCCCTGTGCGGGTTCGTTGAGGTAGATGATCAGCGTGCCCACGCGCTGGCCGCCGCGGCGCACGATGGTCGCCGTTCCGGGCTCGTCGGGGTCGAAATAGTCGTGGTGCGGCTTGTACTCGGCGCCCGGGCCGTAGCGCAGCACCTGCAGGCCTTCGCCGTTCTCGACCGGCCAGTTGAGCAGCCGCGCGATGCGCGCTTCGAGCAGCTGCACCAGCGGCAGTTCGCCGCGCTGGAAGAACATGCCGTCGCTGGTGCGGTCGGCGTTGATCTCCTCGCCGCCCGACGCGGTTTCGACGGTCAGCGAGCGCGCAAGCCGCGGCCGCGCGGCGGCTATCAGCGCCGCGCATTCGGCATCGGACAGGATCTGGCCGAACAGCACCACGCGCGGGCCCTTCATGCTCATCAGCACGCGCACTTCGCGGTCACCCACGTCGATCGCTCCGGGCTCGCCCACGAGCGCGGGCTCGGGCAGCGGCACCTTGGGCGTGGCGACCACCATGGGCGGCGCCTGCAGGGCCGCGCGCGCCACGGCTTCGTTCCAGCCTGCGGCGGTCATCGCCGTGAGCAGCGTGGCGTCGAGCACGCCGATGCGGCGCTGCTCGGCGATCCATTGGCGCAGTTGCGGCGATGCGCTGGCAACGACGTGGCCTTGCGCGGGCGAGGAAGAAGTCATGGAATGGGGCATGGCAATCAGGGGAAAGCGGCCAGAGCCTGGACCGCATATTTTCGCCTGAACGAAGAAAGCGTGTCCCGGTACGGTGCGATCAGTCGGCCTGGCGACGGAACACCAGGCGTTCGGGCGTCGAGGCGGTGTCGGCAAAAGCATAGCCCTCGGCCGCAAAACCCTGCAGCTGTGCGGGCCGCGTGAGCCGCTGCTGCACCACATGGCGGGCCATCATGCCGCGCGCGCGCTTGGCGTGGAAGCTGATGATCTTGTACTTGCCGGCCTTGAAGTCCTCGAACACGCATTCGACCACGCGCGCGCGCAGGTGCTTGCGGTCCACCGACTTGAAGTATTCCTGCGACGCCAGGTTGACCACGACCGGGTCGGCCTGATCTTTCTGGCGCTGGTTCAGGTGCTCGGCGATCTGCCGGCCCCAGAACGCATACAGGTTGCTGCCCGCGGGCGTTGCCAGACGGGTGCCCATCTCGAGGCGGTAGGGCTGCATGCGGTCCAGCGGCCGCAGCACGCCGTAGAGGCCGCTGAGCATTGCCAGATGATCCTGGGCCCAGGCGATGTCGGGCGCGGACAGCGTGCCGGCCTGCAGGCCTTCATAGACATCGCCATTGAACGCGAACAGCGCCTGGCGCGCGTTCTCGGCGGTGAACTGGGGGCTCCAGGCCGCATAGCGCGCGACATTCAGGGCGGCGAGCTTGTCGCTCAGGCCCATCAGTTCGGCCAGCGACTGCGGCGTCTGCCGGCGCAGCACATCGATGAGTTCGCTGGACTGCGCGATGAACTGCGGCAGCGTGTGCTTCAGGCCCGAGGGCAGCGGAGATTCGTAATCGAGGGATTTGGCGGGGGACAGCAGCAGCAGCATGGACGGTGACGGAATCAATGGAAACAACAGGTCCAGAAACAACCAGGGGCCCTGAAGGCCCCTGGTTTCAGCGCATTTAAGCGTTGCTGGACTGCTCGAACGGCAGTGTCATGTCGCGCAGGTCACGACGGGTTTCGACCAGCACCAGCGGGCCTTCGTCGATCACGATCACCTGGCTTTGCGCGGTGATCGGCGATGGCGTGCCGCGCAGTACATGGCCCAGATCGAATACCCAGGCATAGCCCGTGACCTGGCCTTGCGCGCGCCGCGCGAGCGTGCCCAGGCAATAGGGCAGGCGCCCCGCGGAGACCGCGGTGATGGCGCTGGCCGGCAGCGCTTCGAGCACGCAGGCCGCATCCACGGCGAACGGCCGGGCATCGATGAAGAAGGTCGCCATCTCGCGGCCGGCGCCCGTGTCGCTCCCCCTGGCGTTGTCGGCGCCGTCGCCGAGCACATGGGTGGTGCGGCGCAGTACCGCGGCTTCGGCATCGGCGAGCACCGCGCCGAACGAGGTGAACGACAGCGCGAGCACGGCCTGGGGCGCGTCGCTGCTGGCGCGAAACTCGCGGTAGCCCTGCGTCACCGCGCAGCCGACGATGCAATAGTGGCCCGCATGCACCATGGCGCGCGACTCGCTTTGTCCGGGCGCGAGCTGCAGCATGCGCGCCGGCAGCGCCAGCCGGCTGCCCACGGCAATGTGCAGCCCCGTGCGCGCGTCCGGCGCCGCTGGCGCGCTGCTGCTGGCCAGCACCAGTCCCGTGCGATCGACAAACACCGTGCAGTTGCGCTCGCCGGCCTGCTGGGCACCGGCGAGCATGGCGGCGAGCTCTTCGGCCGAATTGAAGACGATGCCTATGCCGCCCACTGGCGCCGCGCTTGCGGTCTGCGCACCGTCGGGCGCGCGGATTGCCGCATGAAAGACATAGGTGGGCGCGTCGTCGCTCAGCGCGCTCGCGCGCCACGGGCTCACATGGTAGGCCTGCGCGCCGCGCAGCGCGAGCACCGCGGCCAGTGCGTCGGCGTCTATGCGCTGGCCCACGGCGCTGGCGCCGTTGGCCAGGCGGTCATGGCTGGCCGCGACGATGCGGCCGCTGGTGTCGTAGACCACGAGCCGGGAATAGACGGTGTACAGGCCATTGATCTGGCCCAGAATGGCAGTCGCGCGCGCCACGTCGGCGGCGCTGGCAATGCCCAGCTTCAGGTCGGCCAGCAGGTTGCGCAGCTCGGGCGTCAGCGCCCACCAGCGGCAATCGTTGGCGCGCTCGTAGAGGTTGCGGTCCAGCAGGTCGACCAGCAACTGGCTGAGGAATTCGCTGTCGCGCAACGCCGCGCTGAGCACGGTGTTGTAGAGGTCGCGTATCGACTGGCTGAACACCTCGTTGGTGCGGGCGCCGGTCTCGCCGATCTGCTCAAGCACCGCGGCCAGGCGCTGCGCGCCTTCGCGCTGACCGGCCGTCATCACCTGGCCGTTCCAGACCACGCGGCGTATCGTGTCGGCGGCCGTGACGATGTCGTGCAGCGGCGGGCAGAACTGGCGCGCATGGCCCAGCAGGCCCTGGATGATCGCCGGCGGCAGGCTGTCGACGCTGCGCCGCGTGCGCGACTGGAATGCGAGTTCCACCGGAATCATCACCTGGCCTTTCCAGCCCGGCGGGCCGGGGTAGCCCTGGTAGCCCGCGGCGGCCACGGTCTGCACCAGATACGTGCGTCCCGAATGGGGCCACAGCCGCGGGGAACCGGAAAGGTTCTCGGGCACTTTGACGCCCACCTCCACCCACAGCGGGTCGCTGCTGGCGAGCACCTGCTGGTTCGCATCGACCAGCAGCGCCAGGCTGCGGCCTTCCTGCGCGCCGCGCGCGTGGAAAATGCCCTGCAACTCGTCGTCGAATGCAAAGCTCAGGCACAGCACGCCCGCGGGCTCGCCCGTGGTCGGGTGCAGCAGCCGCTGCGAATAGATCAGCGCATGGCGTCTGCCGGGGCGCAGGTCGCTGGCGCGGAAGGTCTCGACATGGCGCGGGCTGCGCAGCGTCTGCTCGATCAGCGCGTCCTGGCTCTCGGGCAGCGGCGTGGCGGCGTCTATGCGCGCCAGCACCCGGCCCTGGGTGTCTAGCACCAGGATGTCGTCATAGACGGTGTACTTGCTGCGGTACTGGCGCAGGCGCGCGCACACCGCTTCGGCATCGTCGTCCAGGCCTGCGGCCAGCCGGCACAGCACCGGGTCGGTGGCGAGAAACCCCACATCGGCCGTGCGCTCGTACAGGTTGCGCACCAGGATGTCGATCACATGCCGCGCCTGGGTGCCGATCTCGCGCAGGACTTCGCCCAGGGATTCGGCGACCAGCGACTGCACCAGATCGGCTTCGAGCCGCTGGAAGCCTTCGCGCGTGGCGGCCATCATCGGCAGGATGCTGTGCGCCTCCTCGGGGCAGTTCATCTTCGCCGACGATTCGATCAACCGCCACATCAGCCGCAGCTCGCGCAGCGAGTCCTCGCAGCGCGCTACCTTGCGCATGAAGGGGATGAAACTGTCCGTATCGACCTCGTGACCAACTTCGTCTGTGCTTGTCATGGCGCTCCTCTGCTCGGTTGTCGTACTTCTTGTTCACCTGCCCCGCGGCATGGGGAATTTGTGACAAGATGCAAGCAAGAGATGGGCCAGCAGCCGGACTTTCGCCGGTTCCCGAAAAATTAGCTCAGGTCGATGCAGTGCATGCCGAAACTGCCGCGTGCGCGGTCGGCGTAGTAGTGCTGCAGTGTTTCCTTGACGGTGCGAAAAGCGAGATATTCCCAGGGGATGTCCTGCTCCGCGAACAGCTGCACTTCCATGGTCTCGGGGCCGGGATAGCATTTCTCGGCGCGCAGCCGGGCGCGGTAGAACAGGTGGACCTGGCCGACGCGCGGCACGCTGATCAGCGTGAACAGCGCTCCCATTTCGATATCGGCGCCGGCCTCTTCGTCGGTCTCGCGCTGGGCGCCCTGGGCCGTGGTCTCGCCGAGTTCCATGAAGCCCGCGGGCAGGGTCCACATGCCGCGGCGCGGCTCGATGTTGCGCTTGCACAGCAGCACGCGGCCGTCGTCCATCACCGGGATGGTGCCGACGACATTCAGCGGGTTCTCATAGTGAATGGTGTGGCACTGGGGGCAGACGGCTCGCTCCCGGGTGTCGCCGTCGTCGGGAATGCGGTAAACCACGGCGGTGCCGCAGGTGCGGCAGAACTGGATGGGGCTGCGAAAAATCATTGCCTGAATATAAGCAAAAAATCAGGCGGGCGCCGCTGGACCGCATGATGCGCGCGCATGAAATGCGGCGCTGGTGTGCCCCACGCCGCGCGGCGCGGGGCATGGGGACATCAGGAG
>NZ_QXMN01000230.1:0-1281 GCF_003581445.1 Acidovorax cavernicola
CGTCACCGGCGAATGGTGGTCGTTCGGCTTGTTCTGCGACGGCCGCATGGACGGCGACATGATGCTGCAGGTCATAGACAAACAGGGAAAACTGTACCGGCAGGAGCGCTTCCAGTCGCCGTTCCCCGGGCTGTCGCATGACTTCGCGGTGACCCGTGAGCATGTGATCTTCGCCGTGATGCCGCTGACGGTGGATCAGCAACGCATCCAGCAAGGCGGGGACTTCTACCGCTTCGACCCGGATCTGCCATCCGCATGGGGCATCATGCCGCGCGCCGGCAGCACCCAGGACATCCGCTGGTTCCGCGTGCCGAACTGCTTCAGCGGCCACATCATGAATGCCTACACGGAAGGCAATCTGGTGCATGTGGACGCGACCATCAGCCGCGGCAATGGCTTTCGCTTCTACCCGGACATCCACGGCCACCCCACTCCCGCACAGGACGGCAAGCCCACCATCACGCGGCTGACCTTCGATCTGTCCGACCCCCAGGACAACTGCCGATTGACCCCCGTGGCAGGTGCCGTGGGCGAAATGCCGCGCCTGGACGAACGCTATGCGATGTCGGCATACCGCTGGGGCTACATCAAGACCCCGACCGGCGTCGGGCGCATCGACTGGAAGCACTTCAAGATCGACCAGCACCCCGTCGCCGGCTCCACCCAGGAGCCGGTGTTCGTTCCCAGATCGGCCGACGCGCCCGAAGGAAGCGGCTACCTGCTGTGCGTGGCCAACATGACCGAAGCCCGGCACGCCGTGCTGCTGGTGCTCGATGCCGAAGACATCCAGGCCGCGCCAACGGCCATCGTCAAGCTGCCATTCCTTTTGCCGGGCGCTTTCCACGGCATGTTCGTGCCGCAGGCAGACCTGCCCGCCTGAGCAAGGCGGCCCACCTGTATGTCATCGCCATGCAGGAAAAGACAGTCACCAACACCTTGCCCGGCCCCGGTACTCTGGTCAAAGCCAGCGGCACCAATTTCGGCATCGGCATGCGTCACCGCTTCTGAGTTCCGCGGATTTTTCGACCGCAGTCGGTCACGCCCAGCCCCTCTCCACGTCGTTGGCGAGGGGCTTTCTTCATGGCCCCTGCGCTGTGCCGGTGCCATGCCGGCAGCTTCTGCGCCTCGACTAGGGGAATCACCTTCCCCCATCGCTAGACCAGTCATACCGCCTCGCTTGATCAGAACAGCGGGCCCGACGATGAGTTTTGATAATTCGGACAAGGCAGATCAACGCTGCCAAAACCCATGAGGAGCCGAGTCTGATGTCTACTTTTTCCC
>NZ_QXMN01000231.1:0-1279 GCF_003581445.1 Acidovorax cavernicola
AGATAGAGCTACTGTATTTGAATTGTTTGTGTCCATAAACTGCTTCGGAAGTGCAGAACTCGTGCCTTTTACGCAAAAGTGGGCGCGCAGGCCCTGGCGCCCAGGTATCTGTGCGCCGCCGCCGGGCTTTGTCTCCATAATCCGGGCATGGACAAACTCAAGGCGTTCGAGTCATTCGTGTCAGTGGCCACCAAGGGCAGCCTCACGGCCGCGGCCAAGGCCGAAGGCGTGGCCCCGGCCATCATGGGGCGGCGGCTCGATGCGCTGGAAGAACATCTGGGCGTCAAGCTCATGGTGCGCACCACGCGGCGCATCTCGCTGACGCACGAGGGCAGCGCTTTTCTCGAGGACTGCCAGCGCCTGCTGTCGGACGTGGCCAACGCCGAGGCCAGCGTCTCGGCGGGCGGCGTCAAGGCCACGGGCCATTTGCGCATCACCGCGCCCGCGGGCTTCGGCCGGCGCCATGTGGCGCCGCTGGTGCCGCGCTTTCGCGATCTGCACCCCGAAGTCAGCATTTCGCTGAACCTCAGCGACCGCGTGGTGGATCTCGCGGGCGAAGGCTTCGACTGCGCGGTGCGCGTCGGCGACCTGCCCGATTCGTCGCTGGTGAGCGTGCGCATCGCCGACAACCGGCGCCTGTGCGTGGCGACGCCGGCCTATCTTGCGCGCCGCGGCACGCCCGGTCACCCCAGTGAATTGGCGCAGCACGATTGCCTCACGCTGTCGAGCGATGCGTCCCAGACCCGGGGCTGGGCATTTCGCATTCCGCAGCCCGATCAGAGCACGCACGACGTCGTGCATTTCAAGTCGGGCGGGCCGCTCGACTGCTCGGACGGGCAGGTGCTGCATGATTGGTGTCTGGGCGGCTGGGGCATCGCCTGGCGCAGCACCTGGGAAGTCGAGGCCGAAATCGCCGCCGGCCGGCTGGTGCCGGTGCTCGAGGAATTCGCCGCGCCGCCCAACGGCATCTATGTGGTCTTCCCCCAGCGCAAGCACATGCCGCTGCGCGTGCGGCTGTGGATCGACTATCTGAAGCACCATTACCAACAAGCTGAATTCTGGAAAAACGGAGTTGCCCCATGACCTTTGAAGCCACGCTCGCTGCCTTGCATATTCTCGCCGTCCTGACCCTGGTGGTCTTCCTGTCCAGCCAGGCGGCGCTGTGCCGTGCGGAATGGATGAATGCCGCCGTGGTTCGACGGCTCGCGCGGCTGGACCTGATCGACGGCCTGGCGGCGCTGCTGCTGCTGCTTACCGGGCTCGCGCGGCTGTACTGGGG
>NZ_QXMN01000232.1:0-1243 GCF_003581445.1 Acidovorax cavernicola
CCCATGCGCAGGCGCGCATAGCCATTGCTCTTGTCGAGGTACAGCACCTGGCCCGGGTAGATCAGATGGGGGTTGGCGATCGCCGACAGATTCATGCCCCACAGCTCGGGCCAGCGCCAGGGCTGGCGCAGGAACAGCCCGGAAATTCCCCAGAGCGTGTCGCCGCGCCGCACCGTGTATTCATCGGGGGCGGTCGCCGACAGATCGCTCAGCGGCACACCCTGCTGCGCCACCTGCTGGGCCGTGGCGCGCTGCGCGGACGTCACCGGGTAGCCGCCCTGGGCATACACCGTGGACAGCGCGGCGAGCAGCACGGCCCCGATGCCGCAGGCCCGCGCATTGGAAAATGCCGTCATCTCAATCCCTCTTTTTGGTCAGGCCGCACGCCTGGCTTGTCGCTGCGGCAACCCTGCATGCCGCGCCGTGATCGTTGTCCCGGGCGCTCGACCCGCCCGCAGCCCATGATACTGGCGTGTCCCAGCGTGGGGGCAGCGAGCAAGGGCCGCCCCGCAGCGAGGCTGCCGTCCCCCTCCACCGAAGGTTGAGAGGGGGAAGACGCGAAGCGGCTCAGGGGGTGTTTCATTTCAGTACGTAACAAAGCTTCACAGATTCTCAACGCAAGGCCTTGATCAGGCAATGATTATTGAACCGGCGTCCAGCGAATAACTGCAAAAGTGGCGAAAATAGCGACATCATTTTGTTGGCTGCCATGGCAATTCTTCCCATCCTCTGCTACCCCGATCCACGCCTGCACAAGGTGGCCAAGCCGGTCACCGTGGTGGATGAGCGCATCCAGGCCCTGGTGGCCGACATGCTTGCGACCATGTACGACGCCCAGGGCATCGGCCTGGCGGCGACACAGGTCGACGCGCACGAGCGCGTGGTGGTGATCGATGTGTCGGAAGAGCGCGACCAGCCGATGACGCTGATCAACCCCGAGATCCTCTGGGCCAGCGACGAGAAGCAGGTCGGCGACGAAGGCTGCCTGTCGGTGCCGGGCATCTATGACGGCGTCGAACGCTCGACGGCCGTCAAGATCCGCGCGCTCGATGAAAAAGGCCAGTCGCGCGAGATCGACGCCGAAGGCATGCTGGCCATCTGCATCCAGCACGAGATGGACCACCTGATGGGCAAGGTCTTCGTCGAATACCTGTCGCCGCTCAAGCGCAACCGCATCAAGACCAAGCTGCCCAAGCAGCAAAAGCAGGACCGGCAATGAATCTCCACCCAGTGCTGTTCCGTG
>NZ_QXMN01000233.1:0-1242 GCF_003581445.1 Acidovorax cavernicola
CTTCAGCACCGAGCGCGCATCTTCCACGCGGTCGCGCGAGATTTCCGAAACGCGCAGGTAGCCCAGGATGTCTTCACCCAGATCGATTTCAGCGCCACGGGCGTCCACGGTCTTGACCTTGCCGGTCACGATCTGGCCCTTGTCGTTGACGGTCGCGAAGGTGGTGAAGGGATCGCTGTCCAGCTGCTTGATGCCCAGGCTGATACGTTCGCGTTCCACGTCCACGGCCAACACGATGGCTTCGACTTCTTGGCCCTTCTTGTAGTTACGAACCGCGGCTTCGCCGGTTTCGTTCCACGACAGGTCGGACAGGTGAACCAGGCCGTCGATGCCGGCAGCCAGACCAACGAACACGCCGAAGTCGGTGATCGACTTGATCGGGCCCTTGACGCGGTCACCGCGCTTGGTGTTCTGCGCGAATTCTTGCCAAGGGTTGGCCTTGCACTGCTTCATGCCCAGGGAGATGCGACGCTTGTCTTCGTCGATTTCCAGAACCATGACTTCGACTTCGTCGCCCAGCGACACCAGCTTCGAAGGAGCAATGTTCTTGTTGGTCCAGTCCATTTCGGAAACGTGCACCAGGCCTTCGATGCCGGGTTCCAGTTCCACGAATGCGCCGTAGTCGGCGATGTTCGTGACCTTGCCGAACAGGCGGGTAGCCGAAGGATAACGGCGCGAAACGCCCATCCAAGGATCGTCGCCCATTTGCTTCAGGCCCAGGGACACGCGGTTCTTTTCGGTGTCGAACTTCAGGATCTTGGCCGTGATTTCCTGGCCAGCCGTCACCACTTCCGAAGGGTGACGCACGCGGCGCCATGCCATGTCGGTGATGTGCAGCAGGCCGTCGATGCCGCCCAGATCAACGAACGCACCGTATTCGGTGATGTTCTTGACCACGCCTTGAACGATGGCGCCTTCCTTCAGCGTCTCCATCAGCTTGGCGCGCTCTTCGCCCATCGAAGCTTCCACCACAGCGCGGCGGCTCAGCACCACGTTGTTGCGCTTGCGGTCGAGCTTGATGACCTTGAATTCCAGGGTCTTGTTTTCGTAAGGCGTCAGATCCTTGATCGGACGCGTGTCGATCAGCGAACCGGGCAGGAATGCGCGGATGCCGTTGACCAGAACCGTCAGGCCGCCCTTGACCTTGCCCGAAGTGGTGCCGGTCACGAACTCGCCAGATTCCAGGGCCTTTTCCAGGGCCAGCCAGGAAGCCAGACGCTTGGCGGTGTCGCGCGACAGGAT
>NZ_QXMN01000234.1:0-1226 GCF_003581445.1 Acidovorax cavernicola
GGGTGTGCATTTCGTGCGCAGACTGGCCCAGCGGTTTTCGTATCGCCGCGATGGCGATTGCAACGAGGTGACGTTGGGCTACTCGTTGGTGAGTAACATCAAGCGCTAAAAGGTTGCATGGGCGGCGCAGTTGATTGCGCCGCAGCGCGCCTGCCGGCCGGAACCGGTACCGCCGGCACCGCCAGTGGCCGGCGCGGTCACGCGGCCTGGGGCCCCGGCACCTGGTCGTTGACGACGAAGCGCGCCAGCGTCGCCACCCCGCTGTCGGCGCGCGCCACATCATCGAGCACGCGAAAGGTCGTGGTCCAGCGCTCGGGCGTGACTTCGGCCACCGCATAGCCGCGCTTGTCGGGGCGCGCGAGCAGGATGTGCGGGTTGTTGTCGGCGATTTCCTGGGCGCGCGCGCGCGGTGTCTTGCTGTGGGATGTCAGCGACGTGCCGCAGAACTCGCTGGCGATCACCGCCGACTGCGGGTCGGAGAAATCGCTCAGCACGCGGCTCACGTAGTTCTGGTGGATGTCGCCGCCGAGCACCACGGCATTGCGCACCGCGCTGGCGCGGATCGCATCGCACACGCGCTGGCGGCTTGCGGGGTAGCCGTCCCAGGTGCTGCTGTTGAAACTTTCCTTTGGCGCGGGCTGGTAGTTGCGCCGCGAGAACATGGTCTGCTGCGCGAGCACGCTCCAGCGGACCTGGGCATTCGCATCCTGGCGCAGGCCGTCCTCGAGCCAGCGCTCCTGGGCGGCGCCGAGCATGGAGCGCTCGGGGTCCAGCATTTCAGGGCAGCGGTCGGGCGAAACCGATGCCGGCGGATTGCCGCCCGCCGGCCGGCAGGGCTGGGCGCTGCTGTACTGGCGCGTGTCGAGCATATGCAGGCGCAGCAGCCGGCCCCAGGTGTAGCGGTCATGGATTCGCACGCCGTCCGGCGTGCCCAGGCCTTCGATGCCGCGCGCCAGGCAGGACGCGCGCAGCGGCATGTTTTCGTAGAACGCCTGATAGCCCTGGGCGCGCATGGCAAGGAATGCGTGCTGCGGGCCCAGGCCTTCGAGACCGGCGTAGTCGTTCTGCACTTCATGGTCGTCCCAGGACACGATCCACGGGCAGGCGCGGTGCGCGGCCTGCAGCTGCGCGTCGGTGCGGTACAGCGCGTAACGGTCGCGGAAGTCCTCCAGCGTTCTGGCCACGGCCAGCGTGTGCGTGCGCACCAGCGCCGGGTGGGGCGGCTT
>NZ_QXMN01000235.1:0-1221 GCF_003581445.1 Acidovorax cavernicola
CGCGTGGACTTTGCCAGCGCGCAGCAGCGCTCGTCCGACTACCTCGCAGTCAACCCCAAGGGGCGCGTGCCCGCACTCGTGACGGCAGAAGGCGTGCTCACCGAAACGCCAGCGCTGCTGGCCTATGTGGCGCAGACATGCCCTGCGGCGCAGCTTGCACCGACAACGCCCTTCGGCCTGGCGCGCATGCAGGAACTCAACAGCTACCTGGCCTCGACAGTGCACGTGGCCCATGCGCACCGCCTGCGAGCCAGCCGCTGGGCCGACGATCCCGAGGCCATCGCGGCAATGCAGCGCAAGGTCAGCGCCAACATGAGCGACTGTTTCGCCTATCTGGAGACGCATTACCTGCAGGGCAACTGGGCGCTCGGAGAACAGTTCACGGTCAGCGATGCCTACCTGTTCACCGTGGCCAGCTGGCTCAGGAACGATGGCGTGGACATCGCGCAGTTTCCGCGCACGCAGGCACACCAGCAGCGCATGCTGGCCCGGCCCGCCGTGCAACGCGCCATGGCCTGAGCCCTGCGGCAACGCCTGCGCCAGCCCGCTGATTCACGTTCTGCCGCGGCCGCCCGCGGCACAGACCATCGCCAGGACCGACATGAAGATTGCATTTCTTGACCGCGCTACGCTCTCCCCGCAGACCACGCTGCGGCGCCCCTGCTTCGCGCACGAACTCGTCTGCCATGACAACACCGCGCCGGGTGAAGTCGCGCAGCGGATTGCCGACGCCGACATCGTCATCACGAACAAGGTGAAGCTCGGCGCCGAAGCACTGCAACACGCTTCCAAGCTCAAGCTCGTCGCCGTGGCCGCCACGGGAACGGACAACATCGACCTGAACGCCTGCGCGCAGCGTGGCATCACGGTCAGCAACATACGGAACTACGCCGGCAACACCGTGCCGGAACACACCTTCGCCCTGATGTTTGCGCTGCGCCGCAGCATCTGCGCCTACCGGGAATCGGTCAAGGCCGGCAGGTGGCAGGAGTCCGGGCAGTTCTGCTTCTTCGACCATCCCATCCGCGACCTTGCGGGCTCGACGCTGGGCATCATCGGGGACGGCGCGCTGGGCAATGCCGTGGCCACCATCGGACGTGCGCTCGGCATGCAGGTGCTGTTCTCGGCGTTCAAGGGGCGAGACAACATGGGAAACCTGTACACCCCGTTTGCCGAAGTGCTGGCGCGCTCCGACATCATCACGCTGCACTGCCCGCTGAC
>NZ_QXMN01000236.1:0-1217 GCF_003581445.1 Acidovorax cavernicola
CGTTGGGTTGTTTCCCCCATATCCTTGGCATGGTTTGCTGCGTTGTTTCTGGCTTCCGTGGTGACGAGCATGCCGTCCTGCGCCCGCAACACCCCATGCCCGTCAGTCCTCAGCTCAAAGCCCTCACCCCGCGGGTCTTTCCTGCCTGCGTGGTCCTCGATGCGCGTGATCGCCCCCAGGCTCAGGCTGGAACTCTGGTGATCGCTCTTGAGCTGCGCCTGGATGCGCCCGGCTGTGTCATCCAGGATCAGGTGATTGGATCGGCCCGCCGCACCGTTGCCCCCGCCCTCCGTCAACTCCCGGCTCCTGAACCCGCTCAATGCGCTCTGCCCAGGCAGTTGCCACGGCGGCAGGTTCACCTGGTTGTGCACCCGCCCCAGGCAGATCGGCAGGTCCGCATCTCCTGCAATGAAGCCGACGATCACCTCCTGCCCGATGCGCGGGATCTGGATGCCCCCCAGCTGGTTGCCCGCCCACGGAGAACTTACCCGCACCCAGCAGCTGCTGTGCTGGTTCTTCTGCCCCAGACGGTCCCAGGGGAATTGCACCTTGATGCGCCCGAGTTCATCGGTCCACAGGTTCTGCCCCTGGGGGCCCACCACCAGCGCCACCTGGGGACCGACCATGGCGGGCTTGGGCTGGGTCGGCTCGGGTCGCAGGGGTTCCGTGATGGGGTGGGCCGTGAAGTCCACCTGCACTCGCCATTGCTGCTTGCGCTGGGGGCTGGCTTCGCGGTTCTGGCTGTCTTCACCCACGTCCTCGATGAGCAGGTGGGTGTCCAGGACCAGGTACTCGGCATTGGCTGACGCTCTTGGGTGTTTCTTCAACTGGAAGGTGCACCCGGGCACCATGCCCCTCAGGTTCCCGCTGGCCCGGGCCCGGGCGCCATGGGTGCGCAGGGCCTGCATGCGCAGCAGGGCCAGCAGGTGGCCTTCGCCGCGAGGATCGCTGCTGGCATCTGCCCCCGCGTTAGGCTGGGCGTAGTGGCTGCCACCCGCTCCTGATGCATGCCACTGGTAGACCTCGCCCCCGGCTTGCCCGGTGGGGCGCGGATCGAGCCTGGAGACACTCAGATCGGCCCTGGGCCGGGTGTAGTCGTAGTCCCGGGTGGCGTACGCCCCGCTGGTGAGCGAATGCGCGGGCACGAAGCTGTGGATGTACTCGGCATCGATCTTCCAGCCCGGGGCGTGGTACTCGACCTGCTGGTACAGCGGATC
>NZ_QXMN01000012.1:0-137352 GCF_003581445.1 Acidovorax cavernicola
GTCGGGGGCGCGGGGGCCGAAGGAACAGCCGGCGAGCGTTGCTACGATCGCAAGCCCAACCAGCCACTGGAGTCCATTTCTCATGGGTTTGATTCTGCTTGAAGCCCTCGCCGCGGGACTCGTCCTGATCTTGATCATCTGGTGGACCATGTTTTCCGGGCGCAACAAGGGTGAATTGCATGACGAACCCGACGCCGACCCCGGCGCCGAGCGTCCGGACCAGGATCCGCCGCCCAAAGTGTGAATTGCTCGTGTAGTCGCACGCTGCAGGCCGCTGTCGGACAAGCACCCTGTTGCTACAACTTTAGTAGCAATCATCGCAGTATTTACGCGCGATGGCGAAAGTTTTCTTATTTTCCGTAGGGCTTTGAGCACGTACCATCGCGTACCCGTCGGGGGCTAAGCTGTGGCCCGTTTGATTCAACCTGAAAGGGATCGCCATGAAAAAGTTCGTTCTTGCAACCACCGCAGCCGCCCTCGTCCTGTCCGGTTGTGCCGGCGGCATGACTGACACGCAGCGCAACACCGGCATCGGCGCCGGCATCGGCGCCCTGGGCGGCGCCGCGATCGGCTCGGCCACCGGCGGCAACCGCGGTGCCATCGGCACGGGCGCGGTGGTCGGCGCGGCAGCCGGCGCGCTCGGCGGCTACCTGTGGTCGCAGCGCATGGAAAACCAGAAGCGCCAGATGGAAGCCGCCACGCAGGGCACCGGCGTGGCCGTGACGCAGACGGCCAACAACGAGCTGAAGCTCGCCATTCCGAGCGACGTGTCGTTCGACGTGGGCCGCTCCAACATCAAGTCGAACTTCGCGCCCGTGCTCGACCAGTTCGCCAACGGCCTGCGCAACAACCCGAACGCCGAGGTGCGCATCATCGGCCACACCGACAGCACCGGCTCCGACGCCATCAACAACCCGCTGTCGGTGGACCGCGCCGCCAGCACGCGCGACTACCTGGTGGCGCGCGGCGTGAGCGCCGCGGCATTCCGCATCGAAGGCCGCGGCTCGCACGAGCCGGTGGCCGACAACAACAGCGACGCCGGCCGGGCACAGAACCGCCGCGTCGAGATCTACGTGGGCGAACGCGCGCAGCGCGGCTGATCGCAGCCCGCCCCCATCGGGAAACCGGCCGCATCGAACGGCCGGTTCCCGCCCCGGTTTTCAATGGTCCAAGCAGAGGGAAAATTCATGAGGAAGTTTGTTGTGTCCAGCGCGGCGATGGCCGCAGTGTTGTTCATCGCGGGTTGCGCATCGTCGCCCCCACCCGCCGAAGCGCCGCCCGCACAGCAGGCCGCTCCGGCCAACAGCTGGACCGCCCGCCTGGACGCGCTGAAGGCCGAACTCGAAAGCTCCACCAAGGGCACCGGCGTGGTGATCGAGCAGACCACCGACAACCAGCTTCACGTCGTGATTCCGAATGAACTCTCGTTCGACACCGGCCGCGCCAACGTCAAGCGCAACCTCGCGCAGGTGCTGGACAAGGTCGCCGAGGGCCTGAAGAACGCCACAACCGCCAGCCTGCGCGTGGTCGGCCACACCGACAGCACGGGCAGCGAGGAAGGCAACGAACGCCTCTCGGTGAGCCGCGCCGACAGCGTGCGCAACCACCTGGTGGGCCGCGGCGTGTCGACCACCGTGATCACCACCGACGGCCGCGGTTCGCGCGAGCCGCTGGCGGACAACGGCACGGCCGCCGGCCGCGCGCAAAACCGCCGCGTCGAAATCTTCGTCGCCGAGAAAATCTGAGCGTCGGGGCTGCACGCACGTCGCGCGGCCCCGCTTCTTTTTCTGAAACGCTGAGAAGCGACAGGCGCGGCGCCGTCAGGAAATCCCGCATCAGGGCACGGCACCGCCGGCCCTAACATCGCGGCCTGCACGCCAGGCGGCGCGCGCCATGCGCGCCATGCGCGCCGGGCGGACACGAGAGGAGACTCCGATGAACGCCATCGCGCCGGCCCCATCGCACGCCGCACCCCACTTCGCCCCGGACATCATCGCCGCGGGCACCGGCGCGCGCCCCCACTACCTCGTGACAGGCGGCGATCAGCTGTTCGCCGCCCGCTGGCAGCAGGAGGCGTGCTGGCTGCCCTTTCACGGCGCGGCGCATCACGTGCTGGTGCTGCACGAAAACGGCAGCACGGCGGTGCGCAAGTACGAGCGCGGCAAGCTCGTCGCCTCGCGTTCGCGACTGGGCACCGTGAGCTTCATCCCCTGCGACGGCACCGAATGGGAAATCGGCGGGCGCTGCGGCGTGGTGCACCTGTACATCGGACAAGCGCTGATCGCGCGTGTCGCGGCCGAGGAAGACCTGGGGCCGGCGGTGGAGATCGACCCCTTCTTCGCGATCCGCGATCCCTGGCTGCAGGGCTTCTTCCAGATGCTTGTGAGCGAGGTGGAGCTGTACGGCACCGTACCCATGAGCCCCGATTCGTTGCTGCTCTCGCAGAGCCAGCACCTGCTGGCCCATCACCTCGTGCGGCGCCACTCGGCCTCGGGGCGCGGCGTGCTGCCGCGCACGGAGGGCATGCGCCGGCAGCCGACGCTGACGCCACGGCAGTTGCGCCGGGTGACCGAGCACATTGACGCGCACCTGGCCACGCCGCTGGGCCTGGCCGACCTGGCAGGGCTGGTGCACCTGTCGCAGGACCACTTCATCCGCAGCTTCAAGGCGGCCAGCGGCATGGCGCCCTACCAGTACCTGCTGCGCCGCCGCCTGGAGGGCGCCGCCGAACTGCTGCGCACCAGCGACCTGCCCGTCGAGGCCGTGGCCCAACGCATGGGCTTCGGCAGCCCCGCCTACTTCTCGACGCGCTTCCGTGCGTTCCTCGGCGTGGCGCCGAGCGCCTACCGCCGCATGCGCTGAGCAAGCGGCGCGACGCGACGCAGCGCGGCCACTTGCGCAAAAGCGCGCAGCTTTCGACATCCCGTGCTTCGTTGGCGCCGACCGGCCCTGGCGTGAGAAGCCGCTCCTAGACTGGCTTCGCAGGCCGATCCCGGCCGCATCACCCCACGGAGACACCATGACCCTGACCGCCCTGAAAGCCACGCCGCCCGCCAGCGCCGCCCACGCGCGCATCACGCTGCCCTATCCGCATTTCCAGAAACTCGAGAGCTATCCGTGGAAGCCATGGGTCATGCCCGGCGTGGCCTACAAGCTGCTGAGCATCAACCGGCGCAGCGGCGGCTTCACCTGCCTGCTGAAGGTCGATCCCGGCACCGAGGCACCGGTCCACCATCACCTGGGCGCCATCGAAGTGATCGTGCTCGAGGGCGACATCTACTACGAACGCAACGACATCGGCCGCCCGGGCGACTACATGTACGAGCCCGCCGGCGACATCCATCAGCCCCGCTCCGACGGCGGCTGCGTGCTGTTCTGCGTGTTCGAGGGCGCCATTGCCGGCCTGGGCGAAGACGGCAACGTCGTCGGCATTCTCGACAGCCGCAGCATGCTCGAGATGGCCACGCGAGACGGCGCCGCGCAACACGTGCACAGCTGATCTGCGGGCTAGAGCTCCCGCAGGCGGTTGGCCAGCTCCACCGCCGACTTCACTTCCATCTTCTCGAACACGCGCGCGCGGTGGACTTCCACCGTGCGCACGCTGATCGCGAGCTGGTCGGCGATGAGCTTGTTCGGCAGGCCCTCGACCACGAGCCGCATCACGTCGCGCTCGCGGTCGGTCAGCTCGGCGATGCGGTCGGCCAGGCTGCGCCGCACGCGCTGCACCTCGAGGGCGCGCTGCGACATGCCCAGCGCCTGCTCGATGCGGTCGACCAGCGCGTTGTCCGAGAACGGCTTCTCGCAGAAATCGAAGGCCCCGCGCTTGACCGCCTCGACGGCGGTGGGCACGTCGGCATGGCCGGTCAGGAAGATCACCGGCATCTCGGCCAGCAGGCCGCGTTCGGCCAGCCGGTCGAACAGCACCAGCCCGCTCATGCCGGGCATGCGCACGTCCAGCAGCAGACAGCGCGGCTGATCGGGCAGCGGCGCCTCGGCCAGGTACTGCTCGAAGGCCTCGGCGCTGCCGAAGTGCTCGCTGGCCAGCCGGCGCGAACGCAGCAGCCAGGCCAGCGCCTCGCGCACGCTGGCGTCGTCGTCCACGATAAAGATCAAGCCATCGATCAGCGGTTGCATCTCAATTCCAAAAACGAATGCGAGCCCTTCGAGGGACACCGCGGAACCGGCTTCGCCGGGCCGCTGGTGTCGCCCCCGGCGAGGGGGAAGGAGAAGCGACACGAAGTGCGCGAAGCCTGGGGGTGAATCATGCACTCGGCAGCGTGAAGCGAAAGACGGTGCCGCGCGGCTTGTTGGGCTCGAACACCAGCGCACCGCCATGTTGCTCCACCACCGTGCGGCACAGGCTCAGGCCCAGGCCCATGCCGTCAGGGCGCGTGGTGAAGAAGGGCGTGAACAGGCGCGCCGCCACCTCGTCGCTGATGCCGCAGCCCATGTCGGCCACGGAGAACTCGAGCCAGCGCCGGCCATCGGCCGGCACGGCGGTGGCGCCCACGGGCAGGGCGCGTGCCACGCGCAGGCGCAGCACGCGGCTGCCGGGGCCGTGGTCGCCGCCGTCCATGGCCTGCATGGCGTTGCGCGCCAGGTTCAGCAGCACCTGCTCGACCAGCGTGCGGTCGCACACCACGGCGGGCAGGCGCTCTTCGAAGACGAGCTCGATCGTCACGTCGAGCTTGCGTGCCTGCAGCCGCACCAGCGGCAGCACGGCATCGATCAGCGCCTGCGGCGCCACGGCCTCGCGCATGCGGTCGCGCCGGCGCACGAAGTCGTGCACGCTACGGATCACCTGGCCCGCGCGGTCGGCCTGCTCGGCGATGCGCTTCACGGCCATGGCCACCTCGGCCTGCTCGCCGCGGGCATCGGGCCCGATCAGGTTGAGCGAGCCGGTGGCGTAGCTGGCAATGGCGGCCAGCGGCTGGGTGAGCTCGTGGCTCAGCAGCGAGGCCATCTCGCCCACGGTCGCCAGGCGCGCGCTGGCCTGCAGGCGCTCCTGGCTGGCGCGCGAGAGTTCCTCGATGCGGCGCTGTTCGCTCAGGTCGAGGAAGGCGCTCATCCAGCCGGTCTGCACCTTGTGCGCGTTGATCAGCGGCGCCTCGAAGATCAGCACCGGAAAGCGCGTGCCGTCCTTGCGCATGAAAACCGATTCGAAGCCCTCGCGCGGCGGCAGGCCGCCCGCGAACCGGCGCGTCTGCCGCAGGTGGTACTCGTGCGCCAGCTCGGTCGGCCAGTACGGCGCCTCGACGCTGTCGGCCATGAGTTCTTCGGGTGTGAAGCCGACCATCTCGCAGAAAGCCGGGTTGACGTAGGTGATGCGGCCCTGCAGGTCGCGCGCGCGCAGGCCGGTGACGACCGAGTCTTCCATCGCCTTGCGAAAGGCCAGCGCGTCGGCCAGGCCGCGCTCGGCGCGAAGGCGGCGGCGGGTGTCGCGCGCCAGCAGGATCAGCACCGACACGAGCGCGATCGAGATCGCCGTGACCAGCGCGGTGAGCATGTTGGGGAACAGGTCGGGCGCGGCGCGCCAGCCGTCCACGCGCAGCATCAGCGAGGCGCCCGGCAGTTCGATGCGCTGCTGCGAGGTGAACACGCGCGTGCCGATGCGCCGCGAGGTGCCCAGCGCCACCAGCCGCGTGCCGTCGGCCTCGGTGAAGGCGACCTCCTGGCCGCGCGTGAGCGTGGGGCCGACCAGCTCGATCAGCGTGTCGCGCAGCGAATAGCTCGCCACCAGGTAGTCGCCCGCGTCCATCGGCAGGCACAGCTCCATCACCTCGACGCCGCCGCCACCGGCCACGGGCACATAGTGACTGGGCGAATAGGCGGGCGCGCCGGCCTTGCGCGCGGTGGCGCAGGCCTGCACCACGTCGGCCTGCGCGGGGCCCCGGGTGTTCTCCTCGAGCAGGCGCATGCGGTAGGGCGTGTTCACGGCCTCGATCGGCTGCAGTTCGGCGTCGCGCCATTCGAGCCGCAGCCATTCGCGGTGCTCGCGCAGCTGCGCCGCCGCGCGGTCGGCCCAGTGCGCGCGCTCCATGCCCGGCGCGAGCGTGGCGCGCAGGCTCTGGGCGTTGCGCTGCAGGCCGCTGCGCAGGTCGACGACGGCGTCGGCGGTGTCGCGCTCGAGCGCCGCCTGCACCTGCTCGATCTCGTGCCGACCAGCCAGCCACACGACGGTGACCAGCAGCGCCGACACCAGCACCGCCAGCAGCAGCCAGAGGAACCAGCGCTGCCACAGCGAGCGCAGGCGCGCGAAGGCGACGACCCATGCCGGGCGCTGCCGCTGTTGTGGGGGCGGCGGCGGTGCGGGAACGTCCAGCGCCTCGTCGGCCATCGTCAGGCGAGCACGCGGTGCGTCAGCGCGGGCAACTGGGCGCGCGTGCGCTCGACCTGGCGGGCGTCGAGGTCGAACAGCACCACGCCCTCTTCGGCGGCCTGCTGCGCCACCACGGTGCCCCAGGGGTCGATGACCAGCGACTGGCCCCAGGTCTGGCGGCCGTTCTCGTGCGTGCCGCCCTGCGCGGGCGCGACCACCCAGGCCAGGTTCTCGATGGCGCGGGCGCGCAGCAGCACCTCCCAGTGCGCGGCGCCGGTGGTGCGCGTGAAGGCGCTGGGCACCAGCAGCAGGTCGGCGCCCTGCGCCGCCAGCGCGCGGTACAGCTCGGGAAAGCGCAGGTCGTAGCACACGCTCATGCCCACGCGCCAGGCGTGGCCGTCGCGCGAAGGCAGCTCGAACACCACGGGCTGCGCGCCCGGGGCGATGACGCGGCGCTCGTCGTAGCGCTCGGTGCCGTTGTCGAAGAAGAACAGGTGGATCTTGTCGTAGCGCGCCACGCACTTGCCGTCGGGCGAGAAGGCCAGCGAGCTGTTGAACACGTGGTCGGCGTCGTCGCTCTCGATGGGCAGCGTGCCGCCGACGATCCACAGGCCGAACTCGCGCGCCGCATCGGCCAGGAAGCCCTGCACGGTGCCGGCGCCGGCCGTCTCGCGCAGGCCGAGCTTGTCGGTGTCGCGCGCGCCCATCATGCAGAAATACTCGGGCAGCACCGCGAGCTCGGCGCCGTCGCGCGCCGCCTGCCCGAGCAGCGCGTGGGCCCGCACGAGGTTGGCTTCGCGGGTGATGGCGGACACCATCTGGATGGCTGCGACTTTCATTGCGTGGTCTCCGTTTTCTTGCCTTCGCCCGTGGTGGGCGCGCCCGGCAGGCCGGGCAGCAGCTGCAGCGAGCGCGGCACCTTGGCGATCTTCGGGTCGGCCCAGGTGCCTTCGACGTGGAACTCCTGCGTGGCGGCGGCCGCCAGCGGCTTGCTCAGCACCCACTGCGCGAGGAAAGTGCCCAGACCGATGGCCGGGTTGATGGCCGTGGCCACCAGCGCCGCGGTACCGGCGTTGATCTCGGGCACCACCACCACGCGCAGGTTCTGCGTCTCGCGCACGATGTCGGCCGAGCCGTCCATGAGCGCGGCGGCGTTGACGCCCTTCATCTGCAGGTTGTTGGTGCTGGCGATGCCCCGGTTGATCTTCGCGTCGCCGCGGATGAAGTCGAAGGCGAAGCCCTGGCTGAAGACGTCGCGGAAATCGAGCGTGAGCCGGCGCGGCAACGCCTGCAGGCTCAGCACGCCCAGCAGCTTGGCCAGGCCGGGGTCGGCCTTGAGAAACTGGCCCTGCTCCACGTCGACCTGCAGCTGGCCGCTCAGGCTCGGGTAGTCGAGCGAGAACGGCGAGCCGCGCCAGTTCACCTCGCCTTCGAGGCGGCCCTTGCCGCGCCGCAGCACGCCCGGCATGCCGAAGCGCGTGAGCAGGTCGCCGGCGTCGGCGATGTCGAGCTTGAAGTTCATGGCCGTGCGGCGCTGGCCTGCGCTCGCCCCGGCGGGCGCGGCCCACGTGCCCTTGGCGATGAAGGTGGCTTCGGGCACGCCGAACGCCAGCTTGTTGAGCAGCCATTCGCGCCCGCCCCGGTTGACGGCGTCGATCTCGGCGCGGCCCAGGCGCTTGCCCAAGAGCTCGAAGTCGTCGACCACGATGTCCAGCGCCGGCAGCGTGCCGGGTTGCTCGTCGAGCAGGGCCTCGACCTGCGTGGCCTCGGCCGGCGCGATCTTCAATCGGGCCAGCCGCGCGTAGAGCCTGCCGGCCTGGCTGTGGCTGTACTCGGCGTAGCCGCTCAGTTCGCTGGCGTCGACGTTGGCGCGCCACAGCGCCCCTTCGCGCGTGCCGCCGAGCACCACGTTGTGCAAGGTACGTCCCGCGATGCCCAGCTGCTGCGCGCGCACGGCGATGCGCGTGGGCAGATAGGCCAGGTCGGGATCGTCGGCGCGCTCGCCGGCGGCCGCTGCCGCGCCGGAGCCGACGAGCGTCTGCCAGGCGCCCATGTCGAGCTTGGCGATGTTGATGTTGGCGAACACGCCCCGGTCGGACGGCAAGGCCGTCTCGCCCGGCGCCAGCCCGATGCCGATGCCGCCGCGCAGCACGCGCGCCTCGCCCGTGGCCGACAGCTCGCGCACGTACTGGACCGTGCCGATGCGCCCGAGTTCGAGCGTCAGCTGGTCCTGCGTGGCGCGGCGGGCGTCGCGCGCCAGCACCTTCTTTTCGATGCGCAGCGGCATCTGCTCCTCGGCGGTCTTCACGAGCGGCGTCGGCAGTTGCAGTGCCAGCCCCTGCAGGCTGCTGGAGAGAGAGAACTCGGGCGTGTCGTCGCGCATCGAGAAGGTCGCGGCGTACGGCGTGCTGCCGGTGGCGTGCTTGGCCAGACGCGCGAGCCAGTCGACCTCGCGCGCGCCGCGCAGGCCTTCGGCGCTCGCCGTCCCCTGCGCCTTGAATGCCAGTTCACGCTGCGGCCCGCTGAAGCGGCCCTTGCCTTCGACGCGCACCTCGCCGCCCAGCAGGCGGGCCTGCACGCCGGCCAGCGAGAAGCCGGTGTCGGTGAAGTTGAGCGTGCCGCGCGCCTGCGTGAACGGCGGGGCCTCGGGCACCACCTGCAGCTCGTTGTCGGCCAACGTCACCGTCGCCTGCACCTTGGTGCTGTTGACGTTTTCCAGCGGCAGGTCGAGTCGCAGCTTGTAGTCGGCCGAGCCGGTGGCGCGCGCGTGCTGCAGGAAGGGGCCGGCCTCACCGGCCAGCGGTGCGCCCGCGCGCAGCACCTCGCCCAGCGGCCCCTTGGCCTGCGCGTCGACGCGCAGCAGCGCGGCGTGGTGCGACATGTCGGCGATCTGCGCCTCGGCCTTCGTGATCTCGACGCCGGGCGCGCCCGCGATGCGCCCGCGCGCATTACGCACCAGCATGCCCGCGCGCTCGAACACCAGCTCGCCCGACACCCCGGTGAGCGCCGGCCACACCGGCGGCGGCGCGGCGGGCGGGCCGGTGCGCGACGGCGGGGTCGCGGTGGCCGCCGCGAGCGAGGGCGGCACGTAGGCATAGTGGACATCCGACACCTTGGCCACGATGCGGAACTCGCCCTGCTTCGGGTCCATGAAGGGCATGTCGTGCAGGTCGCCGCGCACGCGGAAGTCGACACTGCTGGCCGTGCCCTTGATGACCGACTCGCGCACGTAGTCGCGCGTGTGCTGCGGGATGTCCAGCGGCAGGTAGCGGAACACGCGGGTGCCGTCGGCGCGCGTGAGCTTGCCCTGCAGGTCGAGCACGCCGGGGTGCTGCGCGCGGCTGCTCGAGGTGGCCGGGTCGCTGGTGCGCCAGGTGGCCTCGGCCTCGCCTTCGGCGTCGACGTTGGCGAAGCGCAGCTTCGACATCTGCACCTGCATGGCGCCGTTGTCGAGCTTCCACTGGAGCTGGGTCGAGAGCCGGTCGATGGGGATGACCGGGTCTTCGAACACGCCGGGGAATTCGAGCGTGCCCTTGGCCATGGCCAGCGTGGCGGTGCCGCCCGTGTGGCTGGCATCGAAGTCGAGCGTGGCGCCGCTGAGGCCGGGGGTGCCGGGGTGGATGCGGGGCGGCGCGGCAGCGGTGCCCGCCGGTGCCGAAGTGGTTGGCGTGGTCGGCGCCGGGGTGGCCGTGGCGGCCGGCGCCGGCTGCGATGCCACGCGCAGCCCGCTGACCCGGCCCTTGGCCTGGTAGCGCGCGATCGCGTCGGGCGCGCCCTGCCAGTTCATGTCGATGCGCTCGACCAGGCCGCGCGGCGCATAGGCGCCCAACAGGCGGTGCGTAGCCTCGCCCAGCGGCAGGCGGTCGGCGATGAGGGCCAGCGCCGCGAGATCGAGCCGGTCGGCCTTCAGCGCGCCGTGCTCGGGCGTGCGGCCCTTGGCCGGTGTGTGCTGCAGCCACAGGTTGCCGCCGGGCCAGCGCAGGCCGTCGACGGTGTCGAACTGCAGCGCGGTGGTCGAGAACTCGAAGGTGTCGGCGTTCAGCTGCCCCGCCAGCCGTCCGGTGACGGCGCGCAACACCAGCGGCTGCAACCCCTTGCCGAGCGAAGCGTCGACGCGGTTCAGTCCCAGGTCGGCGGCACCGCCGACGACGCGCCCGTCGTCCACGTCGGCCCACACGCGCAGCGCGCCGTTGCCTTCGCGGATGCGTGCGTCGAGCGAGACGTACTGGCCGAGCCGGGTGACGTCGATGTAGGGCAGGTCGGCATAGAGCTGGCCGTCCCAGGTCTGCCAGTGGCCGCTGCGCAGCGACAGCAGCGGCTGGCGGAACTGGCCGCGCAGCGTGAAGCGCTCGCCCCAACCGGCCGGCGGCGTGGCGTCCAGCCGCAGGCCGTGGCGGCGCGCGCCGTTGCGGGCCACGAAGCTCACGTCGGTCAGCAAGAGCGGCTCGGCACCGCGCTGCTCGTCGGTCCAGCGCACGGTGCCGCCCGCGATGACGAACTCGCGCTGCGCGAAAAACCAGTCGGCGGCGCGGGTTTCTCCGGTCGTATCGGTCTCCATGTGCAATCCAGCCACATGGAGTTTTCCCTGAGTGTCGCGGCGCACATCGAGCTGCGGGCCCTCGATGTAGAGCTGCTCGAAATTGAGGCGCCACAGCGACCGCGGCGACACGCTCGCCACCACGCGCACGAGGCGAAGCGCCTCGCGCTGGTCTGCGTCCTGCAGCACCACGTCGCGCAGTTCGAAGGCCGGGAATAGCCCTTCGGAGCGGGCGGTGATGGCGCCGATGCGCACCGGGACACCGATGGCCTTGCTAGCCTGCGCCTCGAGTGCACCGCGAAAATCGCCGATTCGCGGCACAATCCACGCGTGCAGGACCACGACTGACAGCGCCAGCAGAAGCCACGCAGCGAGAAGCAGACCCAATAGCCAGCGCGCTGTCACAGCGGTGATTTGGAGCAGACGTGAAGGGGAAGACGCCGTGTCGTTCATTGAGGATCGCGCTGTGTCGGGAATTATGACCGCCAGCCTTGAGCCGGGTTCCGCGCCAACCCACACCAGTGTGAATCAGTTGCCATCCAATCCGACGCCTCCCGCGTTTTCCTCCAGTTCCCGATTCGTCCAGCGGCTGCGCCGCCGCTATGCGGCCGAGCTCGACCTGCTGCCGCCCGGCGAGCCCCGGCGCGAATCGATGACCGTCGCCTACGACGCCCTGCGCGTACGCGGCGTGGCCGTGGGCGATGCGCTGCGCATCGTGCGGCAGCTCACGATGGAACGTCTGGTCACACTCGATTGCGACCAGCAGGCCCCGCTCGCGGTGGTGACCACCGCCGTCACCGAGCTGGCCGAACTGGCGCTGGACATCGCCTGCCAGGACGCCTGCCACGAACTCGACGCCCAGCACGGCGCGCCGCTCGGCCCCGAAGGGCAGCGCTCGCAGCTGTGGGTGATCGGCATGGGCAAGCTCGGCGCGCGCGAACTCAACGTGTCCAGCGACATCGACCTGATCTACCTGTACGACGTCGACGGCGAGACGGCCGGCGATGCCGACGGGCGCGGCAAGCTCTCGAACCAGGAGTACTTCGCGCGCGCCGTGAAGCGCATCTATGCGCTGGTGGGCGACGTGACCGAACACGGCTTCGTGTTCCGTGTCGATCTGGCGCTGCGGCCCAACGGCAACTCGGGCCCGAGCGTGGTCTCGCTCGATGCGCTCGAAGAGTATTTCCAGGTGCAGGGCCGCGAATGGGAGCGCTTTGCCTGGATGAAAAGCCGCGTGGTCGCGCCGCGCGACGTGGTGCTCGGCGGCCATGCCCAGGCGCTGCGCAACGTGGTGCTGCCCTTCGTGTTCCGCCGCTACCTCGACTACAGCGTGTTCGACTCGCTGCGCATCCTGCACCGGCAGATCCGCGAGCAGTCGGCGCGCCGCAGTGCCGGACGCCCCGAGCGCGCGAACGACGTGAAGCTCTCGCGCGGCGGGATCCGCGAAATCGAATTCACCGTGCAGCTCCTGCAGGTGGTGCGCGGCGGCCAGTTCCCCGAACTGCGCACCCGCCCCACGCTCGATGCCCTGCAGCGGCTGGCACGCGCCAACCTCATGCCGCAGGACACGGCCGACACGCTGGCCGCGGCCTACGAGTTTCTGCGCCGCGTGGAGCACCGCATCCAGTACCTCGACGACCAGCAGACCCACGTGCTGCCGGTCAACGACGACGACCTGCGCTGGATCGCGCAGTCGATGGGCTATGCCGACTGCTGCCCCTTCCTCGAGCAGCTCGACACGCACCGCGAGTTCGTGGCCCAGGAATTCGACAAGCTGCTGGGCGGCGAAAAGCCCTGCAACGGCAAGTGCAACGGCAAGAAGGCCGCGGCGCCCGCCGACCTGGTCGACCTGCTCGACGACCTGCCGCCCGCGTTCGCCGAACGCATCCGCGACTGGTGCGAAACGCCGCGCGTGCTCGCCTTGCGCGAAGAAACGCGCGGCCGCCTGCGCCAGCTGGTGCAGCGCACCGGCCAGTGGCTGAAGGAGCCCGACGGCGACGGCGCGGGACAGACACCACGCCACGTCGATGCCGCCATGCGCTGGGCCGACTGGATCGAGCCGCTGATGCGCCGCGAAAGCTACCTGGCGCTGCTGGTCGAACGCCCCGCCGTGCAGGAGCGCCTGCTGCGCCTGCTGGGCGCCGCGAAATGGCCGGCGCGCTACCTGATGCAGCACCCCGGCGTGATCGACGAACTCGCGAGCGACGAGATGCTCTCGGGCCGCTTCGTCGCCGAGGAGTTCGAGCGCGAGCTGGAAGCGCGCCACACCTCGCTCACCCGCACCGGTGAGGCCGATGAAGAGCGCCTGCTGAACCTGCTGCGCCACGCCCACCACGCCGAGGTGTTCCGCACGCTGGCGCGCGACGTGGACGGCCGCATCACCGTCGAGCAGGTGGCCGACGACCTCAGCGCACTGGCCGACACCACGCTGCGCGTGACCGCACGCTGGTGCTGGCCGCATGTGCGCAACCGCCATCGCGAGGTGGCGCAGTTCGCCATCATCGGCTACGGCAAGCTGGGCGGCAAAGAGCTGGGCTACGGCAGCGACCTGGACATCGTGTTCGTCTACGACGATGACGACGAGCGCGCCGGCGAGGTCTACGCGGCCTACGTGCGCAAGCTCATCAACTGGCTCACCGTGAAGACGCGCGAGGGCGACCTCTTCGAAATCGACACCGCGCTGCGGCCCAACGGCAACTCGGGCCTGCTCACCACCAGCTTCGAGGCCTACGAGAAGTACCAGCTCGGGCGCGGCAGCAACACCGCCTGGACCTGGGAGCACCAGGCCATGACGCGCGCGCGCTTCGTGCTCGGCAGCGAAGACCACGGCGCCGAACTCGGCGCGCGTTTCGACCAGGTGCGCGAGGCCGTGCTCGTGGCCCCGCGCGACCGCGAGGCGCTGAAGGCCGAGATCATCGGCATGCGCAACAAGCTGCGCGGCGCCCGCCCCGTCAAGGCCGACCGCTTCGACGTGAAGCACAGCCCCGGCGGCATGGTCGATGCCGAGTTCGCGGTGCAGTTCCTGGTGCTGTCGGCCTCGGGCGCGCACCCCGAGCTGATTCCCAACCTGGGCAACATCGCGCTGCTGCTGCGCGCCGAACAGGCCGGGCTGCTGCCCGAAGGCGTGGGCCGCGACGCGGCCAAGGCCTACCGCGAGCTGCGCCGCGTGCAGCACACTGCGCGCCTGAACGAAGAACCGACGCAGGTCACGCCACCTGCCCTGAGCGCCGAGCGCGACGCCATGCTGGCGCTGTGGAAGGCGGTCTTTGGCTGAATTGGCTCACCCCCAGGCTGCGCGCACTGCGTGTCGCTTCGCCAACCCCCTCACCGGGGGCAACACCAGCGGCCCGGCAGAGCCGGTTCCGCGGTGTTTCTGGCACGGGCCCCATCGACAACGAGTAGCCGCAGCGTGTGCGGTCGCCTTCGCCGTACTTCTCGCGGGCTGCGCCAGCGGGCCGCGTAGCAGCGGTGGCGGCGTGGCCAGCGGGCGTGACGGCCCCGGCACCAACATCCCCGCCGACCTCGACCGCGTGCCCGACGCCGAGCCGCGCATCGAGGCCATCCGCAGCAGCGGCGGCACCAGCAAGCCCTACACGGTGCTGGGCCGCGGCTACCAGCCGATCACCGACGACCGGCCGTTCCGCGAATCGGGCATCGCCTCGTGGTACGGCCGCAAGTTCCATGCGGCCTCCACCGCCAGCGGCGAGCCCTACGACATGTACGCCATGACGGCCGCGCACAAGACGCTGCCGCTGCCGAGCTATGTGCGCGTGCGCAACCCGGCCAACGGGCGCGAAGTGATCGTGCGGGTGAACGACCGCGGCCCTTTCGTGGACGGCCGCGTCATCGACCTCAGCTACACGGCCGCACTGAAGCTCGACCTGCTGCGCGGCGTGGCGCCGGTGGAAATCGAACGCATCACCAACGAAGACATTCGCACGGGTGCGTGGCGGCGCGATGCGGGCACGGCCTATGCCGCGGCACCTGTACCGACGCCAACTCCTGCGCCCCGGGTGGCCGCAGCGCCGGTGGCCGTGCCGTCGGCCTGGGTGGCGCCTGTCGCAATGACGGCCGCTGCGCCTGCGGCACCTGCAACTCCTGCGGCGACGATGCCCGTGGCACCACAGACGCCCGTGATGGCCTCCGCACCGTCGGAGCCCGAAGCACCGGCCGGACCGCGTGAAGCGATGGTGGTGACCGACCTCGCACCGCTGGCCCCGCTCTCGGCGCCCGCGGCCGCATCGACGCCTTCGTCCGCCGCTGCCACCTCCGGCTTCTGGGTGCAACTCGGCGCCTTCCGCGAACGCGATGGCGCCGAGACCTTGAGAAGCCAGGCGGCACGCGGCCTGCCAACGCTGGCACCGCAGCTGCGCGTGTTCAGCGAAGCCGGCACGCATCGACTGCAGGCCGGGCCGTTCCCGTCGCGCAATGCAGCGGGCGAAGCCGTCACGCAACTGCGCGACAACCTGCGCATCGCACCGATGGTGGTGGAGCGGCGCTGACGCGCGCCACTGCGTTCAGGCTCAGGGCATCGCCTTGGGCACGACCTGCGAACGCAGGCCCACACCCAGGCGGTTCCAGGCGTTGATCTGTGCCACGGCGAGCGAGAGCTCGACGATTTCCTGGTCGCTGAACACGGCCTTCAGGGCTTCGAATTCGGTGTCGCGCTCGGCGTGATGGTCGGCCAGGCGCGTCAGCGTCTCGGCCCAGTCGAGCGCCGCACGCTCGCGTTCGTTGAAAAGGCTCACCTCGCGCCAAGTGGCAAGGCTGTTGATGCGCTGCCAGTCTTCGCCCTGCACGCGAAGGTCGCGCACGTGCATGTCCAGGCAGTAGGCGCAGCCGTTGATCTGCGAGACGCGGGCAAAGACGAGGTCGATCAGCACCTTGCCGAGCGTGCTCGACTCGAAGCTGCCGTTGACGGCGATCATGGCCTGGAAGGACTTCGGGGCGAACTTGGTCCAGGCGAGACGGAGGGCGGGGGCTTGGCTCATGGCATGTACTCCAGGGTGGTGGGTGAAGAAAAGAGCAATCGAATCTGCTTGCTGCACCCTGAAGACGCGCCAGCCCTCGGCGCTGTGACACGCCGCCCGCTTTTTTTCGCTCAGTCGCCCTGTTTGGCCGCGAAAAGCTGCGCGATACGCGCCAGCTTGTCGGGGTTGCGCTGGGCGCGGATGCGCACGATGCGCTCGCCCTCGATCTCGAAGGTCTGGGCCGATTCGAGTTCGCCGTCGAGAAAGCGCAGCATCCCGGGCTCGCCGTTGAGTTCGACCAGCTCCATGCGCACGCCGGCGCCCATGCGGCGCCACAGCGCGAAGTACAGCTGCGCCAGCCGCTGGCTCCCGCGCAGGACCTTGCTGAAGGTCTGCACCTTGCCGCCGCCGTCGCCGATGAGTTCGACGTCCTCGGCCATCAGCGCCTTCAGGTCCTGCAGGCTGCCGCGCGCGGCGGCGTCGGCAAACGCGCGCAGCAGGCGCTGGTGGGTTTCGCGCGAGACCTGGAAGCGCGGGCGGGCCTCCTGCACCTGGGTCTTGGCGCGATGCACCAGCTGGCGGCAGGCCGCCTCGCTCTTGCCGAGGGTCTGGGCGATCTCGTCGTAGTCGGCGTCGAACACCTCGCGCATGAGGAAGGCGGCGCGCGCCTCGGGCGCCAGGCGCTCGAGCACGGCCAGGAAGGCGACCGAGATGTTGTCGGCGCGTTCGAGCACCTCTTCGGGCGTGTCGGGCGACGCCGTGAGCGTGGGCTCGGGCATCCACGGGCCGATGTAGTGCTCGCGCTGGACCTTGGCGGTGCGCAGCCGGTCGATCGACAGGCGCGTGACGACGGTCACGAGCCAGGCTTCGGCGCTGTCCAGACGTTCCTTGTCGGCTTCATGCCAGCGCAGCCAGGCGTCCTGCACCACCTCTTCGGCCTCGGCGACGGAGCCGAGCATCCGGTAGGCGATGCCTTGCAGGCGGCGGCGGTGGGTGTCGAAGGTGAGGGTCGGGTCGTCCATGCCCGATTAGACGTTCGACGCCGGCGCGCTGTGACAGCGCGCGCTCAAAAAAATCGCCCCGGCATGCGGGGCGATCTTTCGGTGCGTCGGGGCGACTCAGGCGCCCTGGTATTCCGGCCTGGGGCCGAGCGCCGCGGTGATTTCCTTGCGGTAACGGTTCAGCTCCTGCACGGTCTTGAAGCTGCGGTTCATCAGCAGGCTCAGGTTGTGCAGGATGCGCTCGCCCACCTTGGTTTCCCAGACGGCATCGAACTTGATCTGGTTGTCGAGCCAGTGCTCGAGCCAGTCCGGGTCGGGCATGCGGCTCTGGATGGTGTCGTTCGGGAACAGCGCCTTGTTGACGTGCAGGTTGGTCGGGTGCAGCGCCTGCGCCGTGCGGCGCGCGCTGGCCATCAGCACGCCGACCTTGGTAAAGGCGGCACGCGCCTCGTCGCCGAACTTTTCCATCGCGCGCTTCATGTAGCGCAGATAGGCGCCGCCGTGGCGGGCTTCGTCCTGGCTCAGCGTGGTGTAGATGTGCTTGATGACCGGCTCGGTGTGCCACTGGGCGGCGCGGCGGTACCAGTGGTTGAGGCGGATTTCGCCGCAGAAGTGCAGCATGAGGGTTTCGAGCGGCGGGGCCGGGTCGAAGTCGAAGCGCACATCGTGCAGCTCCTGCTCGGTGGGCGCATGCTGCGGGCTGAAGCGCTTGAGGTACTCCATGAGCACCAGCGAGTGCTTCTGCTCCTCGAAGAACCAGATCGACATGAACGCCGAAAAGTCGCTATCGTGTCGGTTGTCGCGCAGGAACATCTCGGTGGCCGGCAATGCCGCCCACTCGGTGATCGCGTTCATCTTGATGGTCTGCGCCTGCTCTTCGGTCAACAAGGAGGCGTCGAACGACTGCCAGGGAATGTCCTTGTCCATGTCCCAGCGGACGGATTCGAGTTGTCTGAAGAGTTCCGGGTACAGCATCAAAGTCTTTCTATGGCCGCCGATTTTAGTCGGCCCGTTTGGCGCGCCCATGACAGACGCGCGATGATGCGTGTACGTGCGCCCTCGCGCGACGGATGCACATCCCCCTTTTCGAATCAGGAGCCTGCCATGCGAACCCCCGCCCGATTGTCGACGTTGCGGCGCTGCGCCACGGCTTTTTCCCTCGTGGCGGGCCTGTCGGCGGCCCTGGCCGCGAACGCCCAGACAGCCCCTGCCGTACCGGCGGTCGGCGGCGGCGCGGGATGCCCGGCGATCCTGCAGCACACCTTCCCGCGGCTGCAGGATGAAAAGCCCCAGAACCTGTGCCAGTACTCTGGAAAGGTGGTTCTGGTGGTCAATACGGCCAGTTTTTGCGGCTTCACCCCCCAGTACAAGGGTCTGGAGGCGCTCGACGTGAAGTACCGCGAGCGCGGACTGGTGGTGCTGGGCTTCCCGTCGAACGACTTCTCGCAGGAATCGGGCTCCAACAAGGAGATCGCGGATTTCTGCGAAAGCACCTTCGGCGTGAAATTCCCGATGTTCACCAAGACGGCCGTGCGCGGCACCGACGCCAACCCGCTGTTCAAGCAGCTTGCGCAGGCCTCGGGCACGACGCCGAAATGGAATTTCTACAAGTACCTGATCGGGCGCGACGGCAAGGTGGTGCAGGCGTGGTCGAGCATGACGGCGCCGGACGAAAACGGCTTCATCAACGTCATCGAGAAGCAACTCGGGGCGAACTAGGACCGTGTCGCCCAAAAGGCGGCTCGGCAATGTGAACTTTCCGTCACAAACGTTTACGACTCAACCGGGAACCGTGTGCCGGGGCCGCGCTCATACTTCGGGTGGGCGGCCAAGGCCCACAGGTTTTCATGTTGCGAGGTCTTCCGGGCGCCTGCCGTCCGGTTGAAATCCCGAGGCGATTCTTCTCCTCCTCCCTCCCTCCCTCCTTCGTGTCGGGGCGCCTCGCAGCATTTTTGTCTTCATCCCCAGAACGGGAACTCCCAAAAAAAAAGCGCCGGTCGGCGCTTTTTTTCAGGGTTGCGTGTCGATGAAGCTCGGCCGCAGCATGAGCTTGTCGTACAGCTTCGCGAGGTTGGCGTGCTCGCCGCGCCAGTCGATCTCGGGAAAGCGCAACCCCAGCCAGCCCAGCGCGCAGCCGACCGCGATGTCCGACAGGCTCAGGTGGATGCCGCTGCAGAAGGGTTTGTCGCCCAGACCCTTGGCCATCGCAGCCACACCAGCCTCGACCTTGACGCGCTGGCGCTCGATCCAGGCGGCGCTGCGCTCGCCGTCGGCACGGCCGGCCCAGGTGGCCTCGAGGCGCCAGAGCACGCCAGCATCCATGACGCCATCGGCCAGCGCTTCCCAGGTCTTGACCTCGGCGCGCTCGCGGCTTTGCTGCGGAATGAGCTTGCCCACGGGCGACAGGGTGTCGATGTACTCGACGATGACGCGCGAGTCGAACATCGCCTCGCCGCCTTCCATGATCAGGCACGGCACCTTGCCCAGCGGGTTCGAATGGGCGATCGTGGTGTCGGCCGACCAGACGTCTTCGATCACGAACTGGTAGTCGAGCCGCTTTTCGGCCAGCACCACGCGCACCTTGCGCACATACGGGCTGGCGGCGGATCCGATCAGTTTCATGAAGGCTCTCTCCCCATCGCTTGTTAACGTTTGTTCGCAGGCATTTTAGGTGAACGGAAAATGACGGCACCCGAATTCCCCCGCGGCACGCCCACCCGGCGGCCGCCTAAAATTCGGGCATGAGCTTTTCCACCGTCTCCGCCCTCTCCCCCCTTGACGGCCGCTATGCGGCCAAACTCGCGGCCCTGCGCCCGCTGATGAGCGAACAGGGCTACATGCACCGTCGCGTGCAGGTGGAGGTGGCCTGGTTCATCGCGCTGTCCGACTGCGGCTTTGCCGAGTTCAAGCCCCTCACGGGCGGCGCCCGCAAGTACCTGATGGGGCTGGTGTCGCATTTCTCCGAGGCCGACGCCCTGGCCATCAAGGACATCGAGAAGACCACCAACCACGACGTGAAGGCCGTCGAATACTGGATCAAGTCGAAGTTCGAAGCCCGGCCCGAGCTGGTGGCCGCCGCCGAGTTCGTCCACTTCGCCTGCACCAGCGAAGACATCAACAACACCAGCCACGCCCTGCAGATCCAGGCCGCACGCGACACCGTGGTGCTGCCAGCCATCGACGGCCTGATCGCCAAGCTGCGCGAGATGGCGCACCAGTTCGCCGACGTGTCGATGCTTTCGCGCACCCACGGCCAGACCGCCAGCCCGACCACCGTCGGCAAGGAAATCGCCAATGTGGCGGTGCGCCTGACCAAGGCCCGCGCGCAGATTGCCGCCGTGCAGCTGCTGGGCAAGATGAACGGCGCGGTCGGCAACTACAACGCCCACCTGGCCGCCTGGCCCGAGTTCGACTGGGAAGCCTTCAGCCGCAAGGTCGTCGAGACGCCCGCGCCGCTGGGCCTGGGCCTGAGCTTCCAGCCGTACAGCATCCAGATCGAGCCGCACGACTACATGGCCGAGCTGTTCGACGCCGTGGCGCGTGTGAACACCATCCTGGTCGACTTCTCGCGCGACATCTGGGGCTATGTGAGCCTGGGCTACTTCAAGCAGCGCCTGAAGAAGGGCGAGATCGGCTCGTCGACCATGCCGCACAAGGTCAACCCGATCGACTTCGAGAACGCCGAAGGCAACCTGGGCCTGGCCAATGCGGTGCTGCGCCACCTGAGCGAGAAGCTGCCGATCAGCCGCTGGCAGCGCGACCTGACCGACAGCACGGTGCTGCGCAACATCGGCGTGGCCTTCGGCTACGCCACGCTGGCCTACGCGAGCCTGGCCACCGGCCTGGGCAAGCTCGAGATCAACGAAGAAGCGCTCGCCGGCGACCTCGACGCTTCGTGGGAAGTGCTGGCCGAGCCGATCCAGACCGTGATGCGCCGCTTCGGCGTGCAGGGCGCCTACGAGCAGCTCAAGGAAGTCACGCGCGGCAAGACCGTGACGGCCGAGGCGCTGCACGGGCTGATCCGCTCGCTGGCCATTCCCGAGGAAGAGAAAACCCGCCTGCTGGCCATGACGCCCGCGAGCTACACCGGCAAGGCGGCCGAACTGGCCCGTAGAATTTAGGCCTCCTCCGCGACGATCCACGGCCCGTACCCACGGGCAGTGCGGTCCGTTCGCTTTTCGATCTCTCCCAGCCAACGTGCCCTATGCAGGGCATGCCAGCCGACAACCCTGACGGGACGCTGCGACGTCCCCGCTGCGCATGCGCGCTCCGCTCAGACGCTACTGGCTCACGCTCCACCGATGGATCGGCCTCACGCTCGGTCCGCTGCTCGCCCTCACGGCGCTCCTGGGCGCCGTGCTGGTGGTGGCGCTGCCGCTCGACCGCGCCGTCCATCCTGAGTTCTTCACCGCGCGAAGCGGTGCCAGCACCGCCTCGACGCCGCTGGAGCCGCTGCGCCAGCGCCTGCTGGCCGAGTTCGGCCCCAACACCAACCTCACGCTGCGCCCGCCGCGCCAGCCCGGCGACACGCTCTGGGTGATGGTGCGCGGCCCGTGGGAAGGCACGCTCTACCTCGATGCGGCGACCGGCGTCGAACAGGGCCGCCGCGGCACGCACGAAGGCGCCTACAACCTGCTGTTCGAGCTGCACAGCAGCCTGCTGCTGGAAGACACGGGCAAGGGCATCCTCGCGATCGCAGCACTGGCCTACTTGTTCCTGCTGGTCACCGGCGTGGTGCTGTGGTGGCCGGTTCGCTGGCCGCCTTCGCTGCGCATCGTGCTGAATCGCGGCCTGCTGCGCGGGCTGTTCGACCTGCACCGCACCGGCGGCGCCGTGCTCGGGCTGCTGATCGCGGTGTCGGTCTTCACCGGCGCCTACATGGCCTGGCGGCCGCTGGGCGGCTTCATCTCGACCGCGCTCGGGCAGACGCCCGTCAAGCCGCCCGTGGTGCCCAAGGGCACATCCACCGGCCCTCGTCTGCCGCTCGACGAGCTCGTCGCCCGCGCACAGGCCGTGTTCCCCGACCAGCCCATCGGCTACGTGCAGGTGCCCGGCCGCCCGGACCGGCCGCTGCGCGTGCGCTTCCGGCTCGCCGACGACCCGCACCCGAACGGCATCGGCTCGGTGTGGCTGCATCCGGTCACGGGCGAAGTGCTCGGGACGCGCCGCTGGCAGGACCTCGACGCCGGCAACGGCGCGGTGGCCGTGATCTATCCGCTGCACACCGGCGTGCTGGGCGGCGTGGTGCACGAGGCGGTCACCGCGGTGCTGGGCCTGGCGCTCGCGGGCCTCGGCCTGAGCGGCGTGTGGCTCTGGTGGCGCCGGCGCGCCGTGGCTGCGGCCGCGCGCAGCAATGCGTTGTCCCGCGGCACGACGCCCTGAACAACGCCCTGACCGGCGAGCACCCCCACCCCTTCACTCCATCACTACTACACCGAAGAGGACCTCCCTTGTTCCTGCATCAAAGAACCGCCATCGCGCTGGCCCTGCTGCCCTTGAGCCTGCAGAGCTTCGCGGCCGACGCCGAGCCGTCGAAATCGCTCGACGCCATCACCGTCACCGGTGACTGGCTCGGCACGCCCACCGAGACCAAGGTGCTGGAACATGCCGGCGCGCGCAGCATCGTCGAGCGCCAGCAGATCCAGGAAAGCGGCTCGTCCAGCGTGCGCGACGTGCTGCGCCAGGTGCCCGGCGTGCAGGTGCAGGAGAGCAACGGCACCGGCGGCAGCGACATCTCGCTCAACGTGGGCGTGCGCGGCCTGACCTCGCGGCTGTCGCCGCGCTCGACCGTGCTGCTGGACGGCGTGCCGCTGGCCTACGCGCCCTACGGCCAGCCGCAGCTGTCGCTGGCGCCGGTGTCGCTCGGCAGCCTGGAGGCGGTCGACGTGGTGCGCGGCGCGGGCTCGGTGCGCTACGGCCCCCAGAACGTGGGCGGCATCATCAACTTCGTGACGCGCTCGATCCCGAAGCAGTTCGCGGGCGAAGTGGGCGTGGGCGTCGAGAGCGCCAGCCATGGCGGCGGCACCAAGACCACGCCCAGCCTGTTCATCGGCGGCACCAACGAGAACGGCCTGGGCCTGGCGCTGCTCTACTCGGGCACGCACGGCGACGGCTTTCGCCAGAGCAACGACAAGACCCGCATCGACGACCTGATGCTCAAGGGCGCCTACCGCCTCTCGAAGACCGACGACATCGCGATCTCGCTGCACCACTTCGAAGGCAAGGGACGCATGCCCGGCGGCCTGACGACGGCGCAGTTCGCGGCCAACCCGTTCCAGTCGGACCGCCCCTACGACGAATTCACGGGGCGCCGCACCGACGGCTCGATCAAGTACACGCACAACGACGGCGTGAACAAGTTCGAGATGCTGACCTACTACACGGACTCGTACCGCAGCAGCTACCTCGAGCAGGAAGGCACGGGCGCCAACGCCAACCGGCGCCGCCTGACCACCGCGCCGCGCAACTACAAGACCTACGCCTTCGAGCCCCGCTACTCGCGCCTGGTCGACTCGGGCAGCGTGGTGCAGGAAATCAGCATCGGCGCGCGCTACCTCAAGGAAGAGGCCTCCGAAGTGGCCACGCGCAGCGCCTACTACCGGCCGGCGCCGGGCTTCGACGCCTACGCGCTCGCGCAGCCCGCGTACCAGACCAGCAAGGGCGGCACGACCGCCCACGCGTTCTACATCGACGACCGCATCGACTTCGGCAACTGGACGGTCACGCCCGGCGTGCGCTACGAGTCCTTCCGCTCGTACAACGACGTGTTCACCATGGCGAACAACCGCATCACCAACGCGATCTATCCGAAGATCAAGTCCAACGAGGTGCTGCCCACGCTGTCGGTGCTCTACCGCATGAGCGAGCGCTGGTCGCTGTTCGCCAATGCCGGCGTGTCGTTCGGCCCGCAGCAGTACGCCCAGCTCGCGCAATCGACCACCAGCCTGCACCCCGAGAAGGCCAAGACCTATGAAATCGGCACCAAGTACAAGGGCGAATCCTGGAGCGGCGAGCTGACGCTGTTCAACATCAACTTCGACAAGGAGCTGCTGCTGGCGCGCTCCATCACCGGCGACGTCGGCCAGTGGACCGACCTGGGCGCCACGCGGCACCGCGGGCTGGAATCGGCGCTGCGCTACGACCTGGGCAGCCTGAGCGATGCGCTCAAGGGACTGTCGGTGTCGGGCACCTACACGTACACGCAGGCCACCTCGAAGGCCGGCGTGTTCGCGGGTCGCGACCTGCCGTTCTACTCGCGCCATGTCGCCACGCTCGGCGCGCGCTACGAGCGCGGGCCGTGGACGCTCAATGCCGACCTCTACGCGCAGTCCAAGCAGCGTTCTCCCGGCTCGCCGGATGACGGCGCGAAGTACCTCACCGTGGAAGATGCGACCGGCCGGTTCGGCGACATCCCGGGCTACGGCACGGTGAACCTGCGCGCCGCCTACGATTTCGGCCCCTCGCTGAGTCACCTGAAGCTGGCCGTGGGCGTGAAGAACCTGTTCGACCGCCGCTACTACAACCGCTCGGTCGACAACAACGGCGGCAAGTACGTGGGCCAGCCGCGCACGGTGTACCTGCAGGCGTCGGTGGCGTTCTGAGGCTGGAGGGGCGCAGGCAGGCGCGGGGCCTACACTCGCGCACCCATGGCCCTCAAATCCACCATCTTCAAGGCCACCCTCGCGGTGGCCGACATCGACCACGGCTACTACGCCGACCATGCGCTGACCCTGGCGCGCCACCCCAGCGAAACGGACGAGCGGATGATGATCCGCCTCGTCGCGCTGGCGCTCAACGCGCACCAACTGCAGGACGTGTGCAACGGCGACGGCACACTGGCCTTCGGCGCCGGCCTGTCGAACGTCGAGGAGCCCGACGTCTGGCTGCGCGACTTCACGGGCCAGACCAGGATCTGGATCGAGGTCGGCCAGCCCGAGGACAAGCCCATCATCAAGGCCTGCGGCAAGGCGGACGAAGTGATCGTCTACGCCTTCAACCACGCGGCCGAGATCTGGTGGCGCGGCATCGAAAGCAAGCTCACGCGGCCCCAGAACCTGAAGGTCTACCGCGTGCCGACCGAGGCTTCGCAGGCGCTCGCGAAGTTGGCGCAGCGCAGCATGCAGCTGCAGGCGACGATCCAGGAAAGCACGCTGACGCTGGGCGATGGCGTGAACAGCATCGACGTCGAGTTGCTCAGGTGGAAGTAGGCCTGCGCAGCTAGTGTGCTGTCCCGCAAATAACTGCGCATATGAAATCGATGCGTTTCACGCCAGGGCAAGGCGCAAACCGCAGCGATACCCGTAGGTATCGCGAGGATTTGCAACGCCGCCCTGGCGTGAAAGGCGCGATTTCATATGCGCAGTTATTTGCGGGACAGCACACTAGGCCGCCGGCATCATCTCGCCGCACTGCCAGCACTGCTCGAAGCCACCCTCGACCTGCTCGCCGCAGACGCAGCGCCAGCTGCGTTGCGGGCGGTGCTGCAGTTCGTGCAGCAGGCGCCGCGCGAGGTCGTACTGCGATTCGTCGTCGATCCAGATCTCGGGCAGGCACTGATCGGGCGGCAGCTGGCCCATGACCGCGCCGAGGAATTCGCGCTGCACCGTGGCGGCCACGCCCTCCTCGCGCAATGCGTGCGCCCACACGGTCGCGATCGCGAGGTTGGGCGCTTGCGCGAGGCGGCGCATGGTCAGGGCGCCCAGTTCTGTTCGTTGTCGGGATCGAATCCGGGTTCGGCGTCGGCCGGCTGCGCCGGCTCGGCTTCGCGCGCACGCTCGGCGTAGCGGTTGAAGCGCCAGGCCGAGTCTTCCATGGTGATGCGGCGCCAGGTGACGCGCTTCTCGACCGGCGTCATCGCCGGCCAGTACTGCACCTCGTCGAAGGTGCGACCGCACCCCTTGCACTCGTCGTCGCCCTGGCTGGTGGAGCAGATCGCGATGCAGGGCGTGTCGGGCGTGCTGTGGTACCAGTCGAGCCAGGCCGCCCAGGCCTTGGCGGGAAAGCCGACCTCGTCGACCTCGTCTTCGTGGTGAAACACCATGAGCGCGTAGACCTCGGCCAGCGCGCGCAGTTCGGGCGCCAGCGTGACGCCATCGGACGAGGGACTCTTCTCGCGCCAGTGGTTGATGGCGGCCTCGATGTCGGTGATGTGGATGGCGGCCATGGAGAGTGAAAAAACAGCGAGCGGGCGATCATAGTCCCGCAATGTCCCGCTCCTTCTTAGGGCCATAGGTGCTACGAAAAATAGAGCGCGCATTGCCCAATAGGCGGGGCTTTCGGAAGGATCGTCTTCAAATGCAAAGAAAACTTTCGGTTGCCTCTGCGCTGCCTTCAATGCTCTAATCCGCCCCACGAAGGGGAGTAGCTCCCGATCGCTGTCCTTGGGCAGCGTGAATCGTCAGGTCGTCAATACGAAGCAAAACACTTCCGGCCTGACGGGCGACACACGCGCCGACGCCTGTCGGCGCGCCTGCTGTTGTCGAGCGAGACCTTCGATTTGAACCTGCGCAGGTTTGGTCGAAGCGTTCGCAAGTCCCCGGTGTCACCCGGCCTTCGCTCTTTCGCTTTCGACCGCTCCCGCGCAGGATGAATCGAAACGCATCGGAGTGCGCCTGCCCGTCGTCGTTCCCATCCGGGGAGGCTCAGGCGTGGCGCCAAGACAAAGAGGAATCTATGGAACAGTTCATGGCCCCGGAATTCTGGGTCGCGGTCGGTCAGATCATCATGATCGACATCCTTCTGGGCGGCGACAACGCTGTCGTCATCGCGCTGGCGTGCCGCAAGCTGCCGCCCGCGCAACGCACCCAGGGCATCTTGTGGGGTACCGCCGGCGCCATCGTGCTGCGCGTGATCCTGATCTTCTTCGCGCTCACGCTGCTCGCGATTCCGTTCCTGAAGCTGGTCGGCGCGATCCTGCTGGTGTGGATCGGCGTGAAACTGCTGGCTCCCGACCATGACGACGCGCACGGCAACATCGCCGGCAGCGACAAGCTCTGGGGCGCCGTCAAGACCGTGATCATTGCCGACTTGGTGATGAGCGTGGACAACGTGATCGCCATCGCCGGTGCCGCACAGGGCGCGGGCGAAGGCCATCAGATGCCGCTGGTGATCTTCGGTCTGCTCGTGAGCATCCCGATCATCGTCTGGGGCAGCCAGTTGGTCATCAAGCTGATGGACCGCTTCCCGATGATCATCACGCTGGGCGGCATGCTGCTGGGCTGGATCGCCGGCACGATGGCCGTGTCCGACCCCGCGCTCGCGAACCCCGCCAACTGGACCTGGGTGCCGAAGGTGCCGCAGACCGACACGATCAAGTACGCAGCCGGCATCGCCGGTGCGCTGCTGGTGCTCGCGATCGGCAAGTGGGCGGCCTCGCGCAAGCCGGCCCCCGCCACCCCGGCCCACTGACCGTCTTCCGACGATCGACACCCCGCACTGAAACTTCTTGCATCAATCCAGTCTCTGTCACTCTAACTATCAAAGGAGAGCACTCATGGAAAAGATCATTCTTTACGTCGACGACGCCGTCTATGCCAGCGAACAGTTCGCAGAACTGGCGCCGGATGCGGACAACGTCGTGGCACGCCATTGGGTACTCGTGGCCTGCGCACCGCGCATGACACACCGGATCAGCAAGTGGGTGAGCCACAGCGCGCGCGAAAACTGGCGCGCCAAGTGGTTCAGCAAGGTGCAGGCGCAGATGCTGCCGCTGCTCGAGCGCAACGGCGGCCAGGTGACGGCGGTGCTGGCCAAGGGCCCGCTGACCGACCTGACGCAGCAACTCAAGCGTGAGCACGCGGCCACCCACGTGGTCGATGCGCGTCGCCCGAAGATCGGCGTCGACCTGGAACCAGTCACGCCCGACCAGACCCCGCCCAAGCAATCGGGCTGGGCCTTTCCCGGCGCCGTGATGGGCATGGGCGCACTGCTTGTGCTGGCGAACGAGCTGGCCGAGTAAGCCGCTTCGGGCCACACGCCCGACCAATCTCTCGACAAGCCCCGCTGCGGCAACGCAGCGGGGTTTGTTCTTTTGCGCAGCCCCGTGGGGTATCCTGCGGCGCATGCGCATCATCCTCAAATGGCTGCTCAGCGCCGTCGCGCTGCTCGCGGTCGCCTACCTCTACAGCGGCGTCCAGGTCCAGAGCTTCGGTTCGGCGCTGCTCGCGGCGGCCGTGATCGGCCTGCTCAACATGATCGTGCGGCCGGTGCTGGTGATCCTGACCTTGCCGGTCACCATCGTCACGCTCGGGCTGTTCCTGTTCGTGATCAACGCCCTGCTGTTCTGGGCGGCCTCGGGCCTGCTCGGCGGCTTCCACGTGAACGGCTTCCTTGCCGCGCTGCTGGGCTCGCTGATTTACTCGCTGCTCGGCCTGCTCATCGAGAGCGCGCTGGGCGGGCTGCTGTCGTCCCGGCGCTGAGCGGCGCCGGCAACAGCCCTTTCCTCTTCACTTCAGCGGCGGCTCCTCGGCCTGCTGCTTGACCAGCACATCGACCGCCCGCGCGCGCGTGTCGATGATCGATGCCTCATAGTGGTCGATGGGCGCCCCCGACTTGCGGACCAGCTCCTGCGCCGCCTTGAAGCGGTCGCGCGCCGCCGGGTAGTCGAGGATCGCCACGTTCGCCTCGGCATCGGCACGAATGGCGCGCAGCGTGTCGTTCTGCGCCCCATACAGGTTGGCCAGCGTGCGCCAGGCCGTGGCGTCCCGCGGATGGACAGCCACCCAGTCGCGCAGCGCAGGCACCATCGGCGCGGGCTGGCGCTGGGCGATCGCCGCTTCGGCCGCGAGGATCATCTCGGGCCGCTCCTTCGATTTGGCATCGAGCAGCGCCGCCGCGCGGGGGGCCGCACCGGCGGCGAGTTCGATCTCGGCCTGCAGCCAGCGCGCCTGCTTCGATGCCGCAGCGTCGTCGGTCGTGCGGGCCACGAGCCGTTCAACCAGCGCGCGCGCCGCCTTGAAGTCGCGCAGCTCCTTGGCCGCCATCGCCGCCGCGTAGAGCGTGCCCGCCTGCTGCGCCGGCGAGCTGCCCGCGAACTCGCCGCTCGACGCCGCGTTGACCCACAGCCGCAGCACATCGACACCCGGACGCGTCAGCACGCGGGCGCGCGAGGCGACCATGGCGTGGTCCATCACCAGCGGCACCGTCGGCGGCGCCCCGTCGGCGCGGAACTGGAAGCGGCCCTGCATGTCCGAGATGCGCTCGGTCGTCAGCGGGTGGCTGCGCAGATAGGGGTACGAGCCGTTGTCGTTCAGGCGCGAGGCGTACTGCAGCTTCTCGAACATCGCGGCCGCACCCTGCGGCGCAAAGCCCGCCTGCGTCATCACGCCGAAACCGATGCGGTCGGCCTCGCGCTCCATGTCGCGCGAGAAAGCCAGCTGGTTCTGCATGAACAGCGCCTGGCTGCCCATGATCACCGCCTGGCCGGCGTCGGCGTTGCGGCTCTTGCTGGCCGCGATCATCCCGAGGATCAGGCCCGCGATCATCAGGGGCATCTGCTTGCCCTGCTTGCTCATGATGCGCGAGATGTGGCGCTGCGTGACGTGCGACAGCTCGTGCCCGAGCACCGTCGCCAGCTCGTCGCGGCTGCCGACCGCGGCCAGCAGCCCCAGGTTGAGGCCGAGGTAACCGCCCGGCAGCGCGAAGGCGTTGATGTTGCGGTCGCGCCCGAGCAGGATCGTCCACGCAAAGCGCTCGTCGAGCTCGGGCGTAAGCTCGCCACGCGATCGCGCAGCGGCGAGCAGGCGCTGCCAGATGTCCTGCACGTAGGCGGCGATCACCGGGTCGTCGATGTAGTCGGTGTCGCGGTACAGCTCGCGCACGATCTGGTCGCCCAGCTGGCGCTCGGCGCTCGCCGTCATCTCGCCACCGTCACCGAGGCCCGGCAGGATCTGCTGCACCTGCGCCAGCGCGGGGGCAGGAAGCAGCACCTGGGAAGCTATCAAAAAAGTAGCACACACCGCATGCCGGATGGGCGTCGGACGTTTTTTCTTTGGGGCAGAAGGAGTCAAGCGCGGCATTCCTCGTCAGTGGCTCGGACTCGTATGATGCCTCTTCAAAACGAACGTTCATCCATGCGCGCAACGCCATGCGACGCAGAAGGCACTCCCATGACCACCCTCACCCATTTCGACGCCCAAGGCCAGGCCCACATGGTCGACGTGGCCGCCAAGCCCGCCACCCACCGCGTGGCCGTGGCCACCGGCCGCATCGAGATGCAGCCCGCGACGCTGGCGCTGATCGCATCGGGCACCGCCAAGAAAGGCGACGTGCTGGGCATCGCGCGCATCGCCGGCATCCAGGCGGCCAAGAAGACCAGTGACCTGATCCCGCTGTGCCACCCGCTCGCGCTGACCCGCGTCGCCTTGGCCTTCGCGCTCTCGGAGGGCGGCGAGGCGCCGCAGGTGGCCTGCACCGCGACCGTCGAGACCGTCGGTCCCACCGGCGTCGAGATGGAAGCCCTGACCGCCGTGCAGGTCGCGCTGCTCACCATCTACGACATGTGCAAGGCCGTCGACCGCGGGATGCGGATCACCGACGTGCATGTGCTGGAGAAGCACGGCGGGAAGTCGGGGAGCTACGTCGCGACGGCGGGCTGAGCCGCAGCAGCGGCTACAGCTCGGGCGCGTCGTCCGGCCGGTTGTCCAGCCAGCGGGCGAAAGCGGCCGGAAACGCCACCCGGAAGCGCTCGGCCAAGGCATGTGCCTCGGCATCGCGCCCCAGCAGCTCGGCGCTTTCAATCAACTTCATGATGACGCGCGGCTCGGGCGAGAAGTGCAGCACACGCCCGGCCAGTTCGTGCATGTGCGCCGCATTCGCCGGGGTGACGGCCGTGAGCGTCACTTCGGCGAAATCCACCTGGCGTGAGAACAGCCACGAACCCTGGAGCTTGGCGAGGGTGTCGTCACGGTAGGCCGGCATGCGCGCGTCGCGTGGCAGGTAGATCTGGCTGATGCGGGTGTAGTCCCAGGCGGCGTAGCCGATGACGGCCATCCACGCTGCGGCGGCGAATGCGGCGAGCTTTTTGCCGTTCGCTTTTGAACGGTCAGACAACGGCTGCGGCGCCGGCCACAGGATGCCGAGGCACAACCCGAACACCAGCTGGAACGGCCCGTACCAGAGCGGGTACTCGAGCAGGCTGTGCAACAGGATCACGCCGAGCAGGCCCCACGCCATCAGCCGCAAGGGATCGCGCTCCCGCCACGGCTTCGCCGTCCACACCATCCACAAGAAGCCGCCGCAGATCAACAGCGCCGCCGGAATACCCAGCTCGACCGCAAGGTGCAGCGGCAGGTTGTGGGCGTTGTCGAGGATCACGGGGAAACGCGGGCCGTTGTAGAGCGTGGCGAAGTGCGCGAAGCTGAGTTCGCCCCAGCCCCAACCAGTGAAAGGGCGTTGGGCGATCAGGGACAGGACGTTCCGCCAGAGGACGACGCGGCTGTCGGAGCTGACGGTGGCGGGTTGAAGGCGGTGGAGCATGCCGCTGCCGGCGGTTGCCGCGTGGCCGACATCGCCTCCGCTGGCCAGGTACGGCATGAACCAGTGCAGGGCGGCATACAGCGGGATTGCGGCGAGCAGGATTGCAGGAGCCGGCAGGCGAAAGTCCCCTGCAGGTTGCGATGCCACCCGGCGCTCCCGCCAAGCCATGACGCTGGCTCCGGCGACGATCAGGACCAGTTGCAGCACGCCGGTGCGTGACCCTGAGGCCACCAAGGCTGCAATCAGGAGCACCGCAGCCGGGGCAAGCAGCCCGCGGGCACGTCGCGATCTGTGCGCGGCGTGCCACCAGAGCGCGGCGACCAGCGCCATGCTGATCAAGGTGGCGAACTGGTTGCGCTGACGCAGATTGCCCCAGGCGCGGCCGGTCGGGGGCGACGAGGTCAGCGGGCCGAGGAACTCTGTGAAGCCGTAGTACTGCAGCAGGCCGAGCAGGGCGCTGAGCAGGCCGGCGGCGAGCAGGCCTGCCGCCAGCGCGCGAACCAGAGGACCGCGGTGCTGCATGGCTCCCGCGCCCAGACAGGCCGCCGTGGCGACCCCGGCCAAAGCGCCCAATGTTGGCAACAAGAGCGTGGCCCCCGTACCCACTGCCGCGGACAACACAGCGAAACAAGCGATCACTGCCAGCCCGACACGCAATCCCCGAGAGGGAAACGCGGACGGTGCCATCGCGAAAAGGCCCGCGAGGCACCCCCACGTCATCAACTGCTGCCAGACATTGATCGAGGGGCCGCCCGCCAACGGGGAAAGAAAAGGCCAGGCCACAAGCGCGGCGCAGGCGAATTCCCTGATCCGCAAGGGCGCAGGCAAAGGAGGCGCCGGCAAGGGCGCATCAAGACGATTCATTGCCCCAGATCATGCCAACCGACCGTCGCCGATGAGTGGCAGCAGGCGGCGGATGAGTGGATTTGCATTTAGAAACAGTTATAGACAATCTATCACCATCCTAAATAACCATTGCCTGCTGCTTAGCCACTCAGCGGCAGCCGAGAGGCCCGTTCAATGACCAGACCCCAGATCGCCATGAAAGCAGCTGCCGCGCAGCGCCGCAACTTGCGGGGTTTCACACTCATCGAGGTCATGATCGTCGTAGCCGTTATCGGCATCCTCGCGGCCATCGCTCTCCCAAGCTACAACGACTACGTTCGGCGCGGGCAACTGCCAGAAGCGTTCAATACGCTTTCCGCCTACCGGGCGACGATGGAACAGTACTACCAGGACAACCGGAACTACGGCCCCTCGGGAACCAATTGCGCCGCCAACGCGGCGGCCGCCTTTACACCTTCCGGTGCCAAGTACTTTGGCTATACCTGCTCGACGTCAGCCAGTCAGCAGAACTACGTCATCACGGCCACCGGCAGTGCGGGGCGGGCGGTCGGCCATACATACACCATCAACCAGAACGGCGAGCGCGCCACGACCCAATTCAAAGGTAGCACCGTGACGCAACCGTGCTGGCTTACCAGCACCAACGCCTGCTGATCGAACCATGCCGATCACCATGCGTCAACGCGGCTTCACACTGGTTGAACTGGTCGTCACCATCGCGGTGCTGGCGCTGATCCTCTTTGCCGCCATGCCGAGCATCGGCTCATGGCTGGAAAACACCCGCATCCGCAACGTTGCCGATTCGCTGCAAAACGGGCTCCAACTGGCACGCGGCGAAGCTGTGCGGCGCAATCAGAACATATCGGTATGGCTGGTGTCGCTCGACGACCCTGCGGTGCTGAGCGATGACTGCTCCCTCTCGGGCGCCAGCGGCGCCTGGATCGTGAGTGTGAATTCACCTGTGGGGCATTGTGCCGATGCGCCGTCCACGACCAGCTCCCCCATGATCGTCACAGGACGTGCGTCTGGAGACAGTGGGGGACGCGTCTCGGTGGCGGCCGTGCAATCCGTAGACGGCTCGACCGAGGGCACGCGCGTCACGTTCAACGGATTTGGGCGCGTTGCCAACACCGACGCGATTGGCCAGATTGACGTGACAGGAACGAGCACTGGCGCCCGGGCGCTGCGCATCGTTGTCTCGCCCTCAGGCTCGGTGCGGATGTGCGAACCGGCCATCGTCGATAGCACGGCAAAGGATCCCCGTAAATGCTGAATCGAATGAATCGCGTCCGTGCGACCGAGCGGCTCAGCCCTACACGAGGCAAGCCTCGCGCAGCACGACATGCTCGAGGCATCGCCCTGATCGAAGTGCTCGTGGCGCTGCTGATTTTCATGCTTGGCGTGCTCGGGCTGATCGGCCTGCAAGCATCGATGACACGTGCCCAAACCGAATCCAAGGTGCGCGCCGATGCCGCCTACCTCGCCAGCGAATTGAATGGACGGATGTGGTCCGATCTCGCAAATCTCGCGAGCTATGACGGCACCGGCTGCGCCTCTCAAGCCCGCTGCAGCGAGTGGCAGAGCAAGGTCGGCAGCAGCCTGCCTGGTGGGACCGGAGCAGTCACTGTCAACGCAACCTCAGGCGACGTCGCCGTCACCATCAGCTGGACGATGCCAAACGGGGAGACCCATCGGTATGTCACGCATACAACCGTCACGAAGGCTGCGAACTGAGATGCGCACCATTCAATCCACCCTATCCAGACGGCTTTCCCTACGAGGATTCACCTTGGTCGAGCTCATGGTCGGCCTCGTCCTGGGACTGCTCACGGTTCTGGTGATCAGCCAAGTACTCGCGCTCGCCGAAGGCAAGAAGCGTTCGATCACCATGGGCGGCGATGCGCAGGTCAATGGAGCGCTGTCGCTGTTCACCCTCCAGCGCGACGTGCAGATGGCTGGCTATGGTGCCGCGGCCAGTCCAGATGCCCTCGGCTGTTCAGTGACGGGAAAGTACGACACAGGCGGCGCGTCGTTCGTTTTTCCACTGGCGCCGGTCGTCATCACCAACGGTACCAGCACCGACACCGATGCTCCGGACACGATCACGGTCTTGCAGGGTCAGACCACCAACTTTTCGGTGCCCATGGTCCTCAAGGAGGAACACCCGCAGTCCAGCAACTATTTCGAGGTAGCCTCCTCGTTGGGCGCTGCGGTCGGCAACATGATGATTGCCGTGCCGAAACTCCAAGGTTCCGGCGTGGGGTGCACGCTCTTCAGCGTGACCAACGACACCACATCCCCAGCCACGACCCTGGGGCCTACACGCGTACCTCACGCCGCCACCGCTGCAAGCAAATGGAATCAGAACAGCATATTTCCAGCGAGCGGATACATGTCAGGCAGCTACTTGCTGAACATGGGTTCGATGGTCTATCGCAGCTACTCGGTCAGCAGCGTCCATAGCCTTCAAATGGTCGAACGCTCCCCGATAAACGGAGCACTGACCGACCCACCACTAGAGCTCTATCCACAGATCGTCAACCTTCAGGCCCTCTACGGCAAGGACACCGATGGCGACGGCGTCGTCGACACCTATGACAACGTAACGCCGACCACCAACGCAGGCTGGCTCCAGGTGCTCGCAATCCGTATCGCGGTGGTGGCGCGCAGCAATCAGTACGAGAAAGAAATCGTCACGGCGAGTGCCCCCCAGTGGGACGTGGGTGCCAACGCAACCATCGCAGGCACCACGACCTGCCACGGTGCCAGCAAGTGCATTGCACTGAGAGTGAGCCAAGTCGCCGAGTGGCAGCACTACCGCTTCAAGGTCTACGACACGATCGTGCCGCTGCGCAACGTCCTCTGGAATTCCTGAGTCACCGTCATGCAAATCAGATTCTTGAAGCTTTCCCCGCCCCGGCGCGCGCAACACGGTGTCTCACTGCTCTTTGCCCTGCTGACCCTGGTCGCGCTCTTGCTTGCAACGTTGGCGCTGGTGCGCTCGGTGGATACCAGCACCCTGCTGCTTGGCAATATGGGCTTCAAGCAGGACGCCACCTCTGCAGCAGACCAGGCCGCGCGCCAGGCAATTGATTGGTTGACCGCCAACAGCGCCAGCCTGAACACCGATCTCGCATCGAACGGCTACTACGCAAGCACGCAGGAACTTGCTGCCGACGGGGTCACGGCAAGACCACCCATCGATGTCACCGGCCGGCAACTCGCGGCCAGCAACAACCGCCAATTGATCGACTGGGACGGCAACAGTTGCCAGTCCGCCACGACGGGCACATACAACGGCTGCACCGTCACCACGGCGGATGCTGGTGCCATCAACAGCAACAACGCCCGATTCGTCATCTTCAGGCTGTGCTCCAAGCCGGGCAACTACGCCACAGACGCGAGCATCAGTTGCGCCAAACCGATTTCGGGCGCTGGCGCCAACGTGAGCAAGAAAGGCGAAATGAACTACGCCGAGCAGCCATTTGCCGGCGGCACATCCGGCCCGTACTACCGCATCGTGGTACGCGTGCTGGGTGCCCGCAACACCGCCAGCTTCACCGAAACCATTGTGCATTTCTGATGAGGGAGCGCCTCCTCCAGCGCGAGACACAGAGAACTCAACACCATGAAAAATAGACCCAATCCTGTCCTCGACCGCAAATATCAAAGACAGGCCATCTGCTGCGCGGTGATGGTCTGCGCGTTGCTGCTGGGGTCGTTCGCGCCCGTGATCGAAGCGGCCCCCACTGACCTCTCGAATCAGCCGCTTGCGACGCTCCCTGCAGTTCAAGCCAAGCCGAACCTGTTGTTCGTTCTGGACGATTCGGGAAGTATGGACAACGACTACATGCCGGACGAAATGTCCAATGGCAACGGCAGGTATGGATACCGTTCTGCGCAGTGCAATGGCGTGGCCTACGACCCCAAGATGACCTATTCGCCGCCACTCTATGCGGATGGGACGCCCTATCCCAATGCGGTTTTTACAGCAGCACGCGTCGACGGTTATGACACGTCGAGTTCCACTACGAATCTCAACAACCGGTTGTACTACACCTACCGCGGCACTCAGCCCAAGATGGGCTGGGTATACACCAGCAGTGGCGCTGTTCGGAACACTTTTTATAACGAGTGCAGAAGTTCGACTGACTCGTGGAGCGACGTTTTCTCCCCTGTAACGGTCACCAGCGCTTCTGACGAGGCCCAAAATTACGCTAATTGGTACTCGTACTACCGCAAGCGCTACCTGTTGATGCGCACCGCCATGGGTCGGGCGATATCAGTACTCGACTCGAGTTATCGAGTTGGCTTCAGCACGATCAGCGATGGAACTGCAGTGGATGGCGACAACTACTTCCGCGACGTCAAAGATTTCGATACCGACCAGAAGGCCAACTTCTACAGGAGTCTCTACAACGCTTCGCCAAACGGCTGGACACCCTTGCGCGCGGCCTTGTCCAAGGCAGGGCGCTACTTCGCCAATAAAGCGCCCGGCCAAACTTATGATCCGGTCCAGTACTCCTGCCAACGCAACTACGCATTGCTTTCCACGGACGGCTACTGGAACAAGGCCAAGGGCCTGCAGCTCAACGGTACCAGCGAAATCGGGCAGCAGGATGGGAGTGAAGCCCGCCCGATGCGGGACGACACGCGGGTGATCATCACGACAACAACGCCCTATACCGTGGCGCTGACCCGAAATGCGCTTTCCGCCCAAACACAAACCAGGGATTGGACGCGCACCTCAGTCACCGTTTCTTCAACACCCAAGACCAACAATCCGAACAAGGGTAAATATCTCGTCACTACGCGCACCAATCAGCGCTACACCGAGACACAAACCCGGACCCGTACAACGCCGCAATCCGCGACTGAGTCCTACACCGAGACGGTAGTGACCACCGATGGCGTCGAGACATCCCGAAGCATCGGCTCGCGCACCACCTCCACCTGGATCAACACCGCGACGCCAACAGAGACGTTCACTGGCAACGGCCCTCCTACCGTCAACAGCAGCTTCACGGATGGAACCGCAGCGAATCCTACTTACCAGACTGCTCCAGGCAATGGCCAACCGGACTATTCGAATCCAGTCGCACTGGCTTGGGGTGCATGGTCCACACCAGCAATCACATCCAACTCGACAACGGTTCGCCAGCCTCCTGTTGCAGGCACACCCACTCAAACGCCGTCCACATCTGGAGGTACCGGCAACACACTGGCCGACGTTGCCCAGTACTACTTTGCAACGGACCTGCGCACCAGTGCGCTCGGCAATTGCACCTCGAGCAGCTCGGGTAGCAGTCAAGATGTTTGCAGCAACATCGTGCGCCCGATTGGTAACGACAGGGCCGCATGGCAGCACATGAATTCGTTCACGATCGGACTTGGCGTGAGTGGCACGCTGCCTTATGACAAGAACTACCTGACCCAGACCGCCGGCACCTACGTCGACCTGACCAGCGGCGCTTTGACCTGGCCTGTGCCAGAGGGCACGGATCTGAACAACGGCGAAGGTGGCAATGCCACCAACGTCGACGATCTGTGGCACGCTGCCGTCAATGGCCGCGGCCAGTACTATTCGGCACTCGATGCCGGTGCGCTGAGCGAGGCCATCAATGGCGTCGTTACCTCGGTGCAGCAGGTGGCCGGCTCGGGCGCGACCGCTTCAACCAGTTCGCTCCAGCTGGTGGCCGGCGACAACAACCTCGTCTTCCGAGCCAGCTACACCACGCAGTTGTGGACCGGCGATCTCCAGGCCTTTTCGATCAATGGCTCTACAGGTGTCATTGCGACTACCGCTACGTGGTCGGCGCAAGCCAAACTCGACGCGAAGGCCGCGTCGTCTCGCAGGATCTACTTCAGCGACGGCTCGGCCCTCCAGAGCTTCGAGTACGGGAATCTGAGTGCCGCGCAAAAGGCTTACTTCGACAATTTTTGCGGCCAGACACTCGTCGCGGCGCAATGCTCGCAGCTGTCGTCCAGCAACAAGACCGTGGCCAACAACGGCACCAACCTGGTCAACTACCTGCGCGGCGTACGAACCCACGAATCGGCCAGCGTCGATGCGTCCAACACCGACATCGCCGCGCTCTATCGCAAGCGCGATCATTTGCTGGGTGACATCATCAACGGCGCCCCAGTTTATGTCGGGAAGCCCCCGTTCCGGTACGCCGACTCGGGCTACGCCGATTTCGTCGCGGCGCAGGCAACGCGCACGCCGGTGGTGTATGTGGGGTCGAACGACGGCATGCTGCACGCCTTCTCAGCCGCCACCAACGACACGGGCGGCACCGAACTCTGGGCGTATGTTCCGAGTGCAGTCATGCCCAACCTCTACAAGATGGCCGACACGAGCTATGGGTCGAAGCACCAATACTCCGTGGACGGAGCTCCAGTCATGGGCGACATCAAGGTCGGAACCACCTGGAAGACCATCGTCGTTGGCGGCCTCAACAGCGGCGGACGCGGCTACTACGCACTCGATATCACAGACCCCAACGATCCGAAGGCTCTTTGGGAGTTCACCAACACCAACCTGGGGCTCAGCTTCGGCAACCCGGTGATTGCCAAGCGCAGCGATGGCACCTGGATCGTTGCCTTCGCCTCTGGCTACAACAACGCCGATGGCAAGGGTCATCTCTACGTGTTGAATGCCAATACCGGCGCCCTGCTACTGGACATCGCCACCAGTGACGGCAGCAACACGGATCCGAGCGGTTTGGCAAAGATCAACGCCTGGATCGAAAGCGCCAGTGACAACACCGCCAAGCGCTTCTATGGCGGAGATCTGCAAGGCAACCTCTGGCGTTTCGATATTGACGCGCTCCTGCTACCCAACCGGGCAGCGATGCGACTCGCCAAGTTCCAGGTCGACGCCTCGACGCCCCAGCCCATCACCACCAAACCGGAAACCGTCGAGATTTCAGGCCGCCCAGTGGTCGTGGTCGCGACAGGTCGCTACCTCGGTGCAAGCGACATCACGGACTCGACGCAGCAAAGCATCTATGCGGTGAGAGACACGCTGACCGCCACCGGATGGAGCGACGTGCGCGCCGATACCGCGAATTTCGTCAGGCAGACATTCACCTTGAATGGCCCTGTGGCAACGGCCACGGCAGCCTCTGTATCCAACACGGCGGTCAACTGGTCGACCAAGGGAGGATGGTGGATCGATCTGCCGCATTCACGTGAACGCGTGAACACGAACCTAGGCCTGCAATACAGCACCCTGTCGGTTGCCACTGCAATTCCGAACGGCGATGCCTGTGCATCGGGCGGCACGGCTTGGCGCTATTACCTCAACGTGGCCAATGGCGGCGTAGTCACCACCAACCCGGCTGGAGGACTCTGGAGCACGGACGGGTTGATCATGGGCATGACATGGGTGCAGGACAGCAACGGCAACGCCCGCATCATTTATCAGAAGAGCAATGGCGACAACGTGGTTGAAACGCCGCCGGTGGCAACGTCCTCCGGCTCCGGCAGTGTGCATCGGACCTCCTGGCGCGAGCTGGTGGACTGATCTGCGATGAAAGCGGTCCTGGCCAGGCATGCGTCGGGCCAGGCAAAGATGCGATACATACTTTGTGCGAGCGCAGTGCTCTCTCTAGCGCTTCACGCCGCTGTGCTTTCGATGCGCACCTCACCCGCCGTTCCAAAGCACACGGCGAGCACTGCAGTTGGAAGTGCTATTGCCTACATGCAAGTGCGAACGGTCCTCGCCCATGCTTCTCCATCACCACTTTTGGTAGCCCATGCCTCCCTGCGAACGCTAGGAGCGCCTCATGCATCTGGGCGTGCGCCAATCCTCAAAGAAGAACCGTCGACAAGCGAGCCGCCTACGCCCCCCGCCTCGACCACAACAGAGGCAGAGGTCGACAACTACATGCCCCGCAGTCAGCTGTCGAGGCCACCGATTGCCTTAACGGCTATCGTGCTCGAACCTCCGCCCGGCGAACTGGTGGGAGATCGACTTGTTGGCATTCTTTCGCTCTTCATCGATGAGCAAGGCCACGTGGAGCGCGTTGACGCCGAGGAGCCGACACTTCCCCCAGCTTTCGAGCAGGCCGCACGCGAAGCCTTCATCGCCGCGGAGTTTTCTCCCGGTGAGATCGATGGCCGAGCAGTCAAGTCACGGCTGCGAGTGGAAGTAGTGTTCGACAACACGTCGCTTTCAATGCCTTGAAGATGCGCTCTATCGCTCCCCTCACGTCAAATTTTGCCCGCATGCGACGAGGTGCGTAGTCGTCGATTCAATCCAGGAAGATCCGCCAGCCGCCCAAGATGGTGTCGATAGATACAGGCTTCAGGACAACGCGGCGCTCAATCATGGCCATGCAAGGCGATAGGACTACCTAACTCTTCGGGCCTGTGAGATGCGGGGGGAGACGCAAAAAAAGCCGCCCGAAGGCGGCCGATCCAGTCGCAAACTGAAATTACGGGCAGTCGCCTTGACCCGGCTTCAGGCCTCGCGACGCATTGCAAACCGTTCCAGATTGGGTAAAGACCATGGTGGGCTGGCCGGCGGCGGGAATGGTCGGGGTCAGAATGTAAGTCAATGCCACGCCGCCAGCATCGGTAGCACCCGTGGTGGTGTTAATCGCGCCAGTTGCAGCGGTGATCGTGACTGCAGCCGTGACGTTCTTGGTCGTCGCAGTCGGCGTATTGGGGATTCCATTGGAGCCCAGCGTGACGCAGTTGGCGAGCACATTGCCCTGTTCGGACATGCAAACTGCAAAGGCTTGCTTAAAGGCCGTCATTTCAGCCGCAGCGCCAGCTGCTCGTGTACGCGACGTGTAGTCCGAGTACTGCGGGATCGCGATTGCAGCCAAGATACCAATGATCGCCACAACGATCATCAATTCAATCAGGGTGAAACCCTTTTGCACATTGCGTGCGATAGAACGACGGTTCATTCAATTAACTCCAGGTTGGTTTGTAAAGCCCGGGAACCAGCCCGGAGCGCAGGACCTTCCGCAGCATCCGTGCCACCCGGCTTCCCCACCCTGCAGCCCTCGATCAGGCCGTCTTTGGTCACAAGATGGTTACATGATGTGACACAACTCGCACTCAGATGCCAAATGTGTCGACAAATTTGTCATGCCCGGCCGGGCACGGTCAGAAGGTCAGCACCCCATCCGCCTTGAGCCAGCGGATGTCCCGCTGCGCCAGCCCCGCCACCTCCCGGCCGGCCAGCATCTCGATCTGGCTCATGATTTCCTCGGTCTCCGCCGGCTTGGTGTGGGTGATGTAGATCGGGTACTGCTTCCCCGGATCGATGTGCGCCAGCTCTTGCGCGAGCGCGACGGGCGACAGGTGCAGGCTGCGTTCGGCCAGGGCCTCCTCGCGGGTGCTGAAGGCGGTTTCGATGACCAGCATCGCCACGTCGATCGCGTTGACGCGCTCCCAGAAGGGCGGGTTGCGTTCGGTGTCGCCGCTGAAGACCCAATGGGCGCCGCCTTCGGCCCGGCGGATGGCGAAGCCGCAGGCTGGCACGGTGTGGACGGCCGGGAGCACCTCGATGAGCTTGGGTGCATCGCCGAGTTCGAGACGCTGGCCGACGGCGATCTCGTGGAAGCTCACGAAGGGCAATTCCGGGCTGGGAATGCGCTCGAAGTTCGGCCATATGACGTTGTTGAACACATGCGCGCGCAGCGCGTTGATGGTGGCCGCGAGAGCATGCACGCGCAGCGGCCGGGTGCGGCGGCTGCCGACGGCGTCGAGCATCAGGGGCAGGGCGGCGATGTGATCGAGGTGCGAGTGGGTGAGCACCACGTCGTCGATGCCGGCCATTTCGTCGAGCGTGAGGTCGCCGACACCCGTGCCCGCATCGACGAGCAGGTCCGCATCGACCAGGAACGAGGTGGTCCGGCAGTCTTTGGCAATGGCGCCAGAGCAACCCAGCACGCGAACCTGCATTGTGGAAGACCCCTTGTATGCGTGTGTCGTCATTTGGTGTCGAACCGGGTGGAGCCGTCCCAGTCCGGGTCTTGCGGGCGTAGCGCCATCGAGGCTAAACGCTGCGCATAAAGCTGGTAAAGGACTTTTTTGGCATCCCCCGCGAGCAGCGGAGCCAGCAAGTTCCGGCCCAGCGCCCAATCCTGCTGTCGGTAGGCGGCCAGCACCTGGCCCCAACGCGCGAGCATCCCGTCTTGCTGCGCCGCCGCAGCGGCTTCGGGCGTGAGCGGGGTGTAGACGGCAACGGCCTGGGCCTTGCCCTTGACGCGCACGCTGTCGAGCTCCTGCCACGCGAAACCGGGCGCGGCCTCGCGCGTCGCGCCGCTGGCCACGATCTCGACACCGTAGTGTCCGCTCAAGCCCTCCAGGCGGGAGGCGAGATTGACCGCGTCGCCGACCACGGTATAGCTGCGGCGTGCCGTGGAGCCCATGTCGCCGACGCTCATGAGGCCGCTATTGAGGCCGATGCCCACGCTGATCTCGGGGCGTCCGTTGGCGCGGTGAAGGGCGTTGATGTCCTGCACGACGTTCGCCATGTCGAGTGCGGCCTGCACGGCGAGCGCGGCGTGGTCGGGCGCATCCATCGGCGCGCCCCAGAAGGCCATGACGCAATCGCCCATGTATTTGTCGACTGTGCCGCGGTTGGCGCTGATCACTTCGGTCAGCTGGCTGAAGACGGTGTTCAGGAAGGCTTGCAGCTCGGCCGGCGTCATCTGCTCGGACAACCGCGTGAAGCCGCGCATGTCGCAGAACATCACGGTCATTTCCTTGCTCTCGGCGCGCATGCTGTAGCGGCCGGGGCGCACGAGCATTTCGTCGACCAGCTGCGGCGGCACGTAGGTGCCGAAGAGCCGCACGAGCCCGCGCCGCGCGCGCGATTCGACGAAGTAGCCCCAGCTCATGTTGAGCGCGAAGGCCAGCGCCACCATGACGAGCGCCGACGCCAGCGGGAGCACGAGGTTGTGGCCGATGTAGAGCCAGGTGTTCAGTCCGACCAGCGCGGCGACCACGCCCGCCCCGAGCAGCACGGCGCGCGATGCCGACAGCAGTGACAGCCCGAACGCCAGCAGGAGTCCGGCCGCCAGCACGGTGAGCACTTCGTAGCCCGGCGCGTAGTCGGGCACGGCCAGCAGGCGCTGGTCGAGCAGGCCCGAGACGATGTTGGCGTGCACTTCGACGCCCGGGAACGCCGCGCCGACCGGGGTGGCGCGCAGGTCCTGCAGGCCGGGCGCGGTGGCGCCGAGCAGCACGATCTTGCCCTTGAGCTCGCCGGGCGCCAGTCGCCCTTCGAGCACGTCGGCGGCCGCCACATAGCGGAACGAGCCCGCGCGCGGGCCGCCGGGGCCACGGAACGGCACCTGCATGCTGGCGGTCTGGTCGACCGGGATGCGCAACGATCCCAGCACCAGCGCCTGGAGGCGCGGGAAGTTCCCGTCGCCGGCCACGAGCACCGTTCGCACCGGCGGCGAGCCGTTCGCGATCCGGTAGACGGCCAGCGCCAGCGACTCGTAGTGTCCGGGCGACGCGTGCTCGCCTTCGTAGCGGGCGATCAGCGGCACGCTGCGGATGACGCCGTCGTCGTCGCCATCGTCACCGACCAGGGTGTTCAGGAAGCCCGCGACCGGCGCCGCGCGCGCCAGCACCGGCAGGCTGGCGCCGAAGCCGTTCCAGAGCGTGACGAAGGCGGCATGGGCCGGAAAGGCGTCGGGTGGCAGTGCCGGCGTCGCCGGCAGCAGCCCCTTGGCGCTGGGCTGCTCGGTGCGCGTGAAGTAGTAACCCAGCGCCACGGGCTGGCCGCGCAGGGCCTGGGCCAGCGTGGCATCGTGGTCGAGGGTCGGTGCGAGCTGGTCGATCTCTGCGGCAAGGCCCGGCACGTCCCGCAAGGGGCCGGCTGCGATCTCCCTCAGGCGCCCGAGCCCGGAGCTGCGATCGGGCTCGAGAAACATGACGTCGAAGCCCAGCACGGCCGCGTGCTGGCGGGCGAGCAACTCCGTCGTGAGGCTGGCGATCTTGTCGCGGGGCCAGGGCCACTGGCCCTCGCGCGCCAGGCTGGCGTCGTCGACATCGACGATCACGACCCGCGTGTCGGGCGTGCCCGGCATGGTGGCCCGCAGGCGGGCGTCGTAGATCAGATGGTCCAGATGCTGGATCACGCCCAGCCGCCAGACGCCGGTGGCGTGGAGCAGTGCCAGCAACACCGGCAGCAGCGTGAGGGCGATGCGCGGCCAATGTCGCCGCAATGCGCTCATGGCCGGCCTACTTCGGACAAGGAATGCCGGAGGGCGAGAAAACGGGGAGTGGAGCCGGGCGCCTGGGGCGGCTCAGATCCGGACGAACTGCATGCGCGTGGCGCCGCCGAGCTCGAACACGTCGCCTTCCTGCAGCGCGACAGCCTCCGCGCCCAATTGCACGCCATTGAGCGTGACGCTGCCGACGACGGTGGCAGCCACGTAACCTTGCCGGCGTCGGGTGACGACGGCCACGGCCACGCCGGGCTTGCCGATGGTGGTGACCACCTTCTGCAGTGGAACGTCCTGGCCTTCGTTGGTGCCCGAGAGCACGCGCAGCATGGGCACGCCCAGTTCGACCAGCGCGCCCGATTCGGTGGGCGCCGACGAGAGCGGCATCGGGGCGGAATACTCGGAGAGCGAGGCCCGCACGGAGCCGGGGCCGACCATGAGATTGCTGTGCGCCCGGAAATGAATGCGGCAGCCACCGACCTCGATGACGTCGTTGTCCTGGAGCGCCTGCTTCTGGATGGCCAGCGCATTGACGTAGGTGCCGTTGGTGCTGTTGAGATCTTCAATTTCGACTTCGCCGCCGCTCATGTGCAGCACGGCATGCTCGCCGCTGACGGCGAGATTGTCGATCACGATGTCGTTGTAGGCGCGCCGGCCCAGCGTCGTGCGGTTCTTGGCGAGCGCCACTTGGCCGATGACGACGCCATCGACCGAAATGATCATCTTCGGCATGGCCGACTCCCCGTTTGCAAAGATCCAGCACCGTCAGGCGGGGCAAACGGTCTGCCGCCCGGCTTGGCTGCTACATGGCTCCGCGGGTCGCTTCGCTGACGCCCGCCTTGGCCAGAACAACGGAAATGTTATCCCGGCCGCCATTGTCGTTTGAAATTGCAACCAAAAGTGAAGCCTTTTCTCTGAGTCCCAGATCGCGACTCAAAAGCGTGAAAAGCTGCGCATCCGACACCATCTCGCTCAGCCCGTCGGAACAGAGCATGTAGAGGTCGCCCGCCCGGGCGCTGTGCTCGTGCATTTCCAGCAGGACTTGCGCCTCCACGCCGACCGCCCGCGTCACGAGGTTGCGGTTGGGGGAGTTCAGGGCTTCCTCGGCGGTGATCACTCCCGCGTCGAGCTGCTGCTGGCGCAGCGAATGGTCGCGGGTGAGCTGCTCCAGCTTGTTGTTGCGCAGGCGATAGCAGCGCGAATCGCCGATGTGGCCGACCACCACGCGCTGCGGGCGGAAAGCCGCCAGCACCAGGGTCGTGCCCATGCCCCGCAGCTCTTCGTGGGTGGCGCCGGCCTGGAGGATGGCGCCATTGGCCTCGTCGGTGGCCGCCTGCAGCGCACGCCGGACCACGCGGGCGGGTGCCTGCATGCCGGCCTGGGCAAACCAGCGGCCGAAGCTCGCGTGCAGCAGCGAAATGGCCATGGCGCTGGCCACTTCACCGCCCTTGTAGCCGCCCATGCCGTCGGCCAGCAGCGCCAAGCCGAGGGCCGGGTCGACGTGCACCGCGTCCTCGTTGTGGGCGCGCAGGCGCCCGACATCGGTCAGCGCCGCGAACTCCCAGCTCAGCGCCGGTCGACTGGAGAAAAGAGAAACGCCAACACCCGCCATCGTTTGTCAGCGCCTACTCTCGAAAATCAGTGTGCCGCAGCGCGCGCGCGCTGTTGCAGAAGCTTGCCCAGACCCACGACCACCACCACGCCGGCAATGGCGCCCGCGTAGTGCATCCAGGGGTTGGCCGCCAGCATGCCGTGCAGCGACACGTCGCTCACGATGGTCTCGCCGCCGACCCAGCCGATCAGCGCGGCGCCCAGCATGACGATGATCGGGAAACGTTCCATGAGCTTGATCATGAGCGTGCTGCCGAAAATCACCAAGGGGATGCTGATGGCCAGACCCAACACCAGCAGCACCATGCTGCCCTGTGCGGCGGCGGCCACGGCGATCACGTTGTCCAGGCTCATCACGAGGTCGGCCAGCAGGATGGTCCGCACGGCGACGAACATGCTGCCGTACTCCTTGGACTCGCCCTCGCCTTCGTCCTCTTCGCCGAGCAGTTGCAGGCCGATCCACAGCAGCAGCAGGCCGCCGATGATCTGCAGGTAGGGCAACGCGAGCAGCTTGGCCGCCACCACCGTCAGCACGATGCGCAGCACCACGGCCGCGCCCGAGCCGAACAGCACGGCTTTTTTCTGTTGCGCGGGCGGCAGCGATCGCGCCGCCATGGCGATCACGACGGCGTTGTCGCCCGACAGGATGATGTTGATCCAGACGATCTTGATCAGACCGATCCAGAAGTCTGTGCTTTGAAGAAATTCCATGTCTCTGATCCCACTGTGTTGTAGTGAAAAAAGCGCCCGCAACTCAATGCGGGCGCTTTTTTATTTCTGCGTGGTATTGCGAGCGGCGGGAACGCCGCCAGCGGTAGGGGTGCTTCTTACAGCTTGCCCTTGAGCAGCTTTGCGAGCTCCGAGAAGTTGCGCGTCACGGTGAAGCCGCACTCTTCCATGATGGCGAGCTTGGCTTCGGCCGTGTCGGCACCGCCCGAGATCAGCGCGCCGGCGTGGCCCATGCGCTTGCCGGGAGGGGCCGTGACACCCGCGATGAAGCCGACGACCGGCTTCTTCATGTTGTCCTTGCACCAGCGGGCTGCGTCAGCCTCGTCCGGGCCGCCGATTTCACCGATCATGATGACGGCATCGGTGTCCGGATCGTCGTTGAAGGCCTTCATCACGTCGATGTGCTTCAGACCGTTGATCGGGTCGCCGCCGATGCCGACTGCCGACGATTGGCCCAGGCCGATTTCCGTCAGCTGAGCCACGGCTTCGTACGTCAGCGTGCCCGAGCGCGAGACCACGCCGATGCGGCCCTTGCGGTGGATGTGGCCGGGCATGATGCCGATCTTGATTTCGTCGGGCGTGATCAGGCCGGGGCAGTTCGGGCCCAGCAGCAAGGTCTTCTTGCCGCCGGCCGCTTCCTTGGCCTTCATCTTGTTGCGCACTTCGAGCATGTCGCGAACCGGAATGCCTTCGGTGATGCAGATCGCCATGTCCAGGTCGGCTTCGACAGCTTCCCAGATGGCGGCCGCGGCGCCTGCCGGCGGCACGTAGATCACCGACACGGTGGCACCGGTCTGCGTGGCGGCTTCCTTGACCGAACCGAAGATCGGGATGTTGAAGATCGACTCGCCGGCCTTCTTCGGGTTCACGCCGGCCACGAAGGCGTTCTTGCCGTTCGCGTATTCCTGGCACTTCTCGGTGTGGAACTGACCGGTCTTGCCGGTGATGCCTTGCGTGATGACTTTGGTGTCTTTGTTGATGTAGATCGACATGACTTGTTCCTTAGGCCTTCTTGACTGCTGCCACGACCTTCTGGGCCGCGTCCGCCATGGTGTCGGCGCTGATGATCGGCAGGCCCGAGTCGGCCAGCAGCTTCTTGCCTTCGGCTTCGTTGGTGCCCTTCATGCGCACGACCAGCGGCACTTGCAGGTTCACGGCCTTGCAGGCTGCGATCACGCCGGTGGCGATGGTGTCGCACTTCATGATGCCGCCGAAGATGTTCACGAGGATGGCTTCCACGTTCTTGTTCTTCAGCATGATCTTGAAGGCTTCGGTGACCTTCTCGGGGGTGGCGCCGCCGCCCACGTCCAGGAAGTTGGCCGGCTCGCCGCCGAACAGCTTGATGGTGTCCATGGTGGCCATGGCCAGACCGGCACCGTTCACCAGGCAGCCGATGTTGCCGTCCAGCGAGATGTAGGCGAGGTCGAACTTCGAAGCCTCGACTTCGGCCGGATCTTCTTCGTCCAGGTCGCGCAGGGCCACGATTTCGGGGTGGCGGAACAGCGCGTTGCTGTCGAAGTTGAACTTGGCGTCCAGGGCGACGACGTTGCCCTTGCTGTCGCGGTTGAGCGGGTTGATCTCGACCAGCGAGGCGTCCGTCTCCATGTAGCAGGTGTAGAGCTTCTTCAGGATGTCGACCGTTTGCGCGGTCGAATCGGCCGGCATGCCGATGCCGTCGGCGATCTGCTTGGCTTGTGCGTCGGTCAGGCCGTCCTTGGGATCGGCGTAGACCGTGATGATCTTCTCGGGGGTGGAGTGGGCCACTTCCTCGATGTCCATGCCGCCTTCGCTCGAAGCGATGAAGGCCACCTTCTGGGTGGCGCGGTCGGTCACGGCGGAAACGTAGTATTCCTTCTGGATGTCGGCGCCGTCTTCGATGTACAGGCGGCGGACCTTCTGGCCTTCAGGGCCGGTCTGGTGCGTCTTGAGCTGCATGCCGAGGATCTCGCCAGCCAGCTTCTTGACGTCTTCGATCGACTTGGCGACCTTGACGCCGCCGCCCTTGCCGCGGCCACCCGCGTGAATCTGGGCCTTGACGACCCAGACCGGGCCTCCAAGTTTCTGGGCGGCCTCGACCGCCTCCTGAACCGTATATGCCGGGATGCCGCGCGGCACCGGCACGCCGAACTTGGCAAGGATTTCCTTGCCTTGGTACTCGTGAATCTTCATGAGGGATGTCTCTCGGAAGGAGGAGGTTGAGAACGGGAGATCGGGAGTGAGACTGTTTCTGCTCTGTTGTTCGCGGGCGACGGCAGCCTGACGGCTGGGGGCGGCGAACAACCGCGGACTGTATCATGGTGCGCCGCACCAATACTCGACGTGCGGTTGCGGTCAATACGTACTTTCTTCTAGCCACCCTACGCATACTCCGATATGGCCAAGGTTTTCATCGACGGCGAAGCCGGCACCACCGGCCTGCAAATTCGCGAGCGGCTGCAAAAGATGCCGCAGATCGAACTCGTGAGCATCGCTCCCGAACTGCGCAAGGACGTGGCCGCCAAGCGCGAGCTGATGGCCGGCGTCGACCTCGTGGTGCTGTGCCTGCACGACGACGCGGCGCGCGAATCGGTCGCGCTGATCGACCAGCTGCCGGGCAAGAAGCCCAAGATCATCGACGCCTCGACCGCCCACCGCATCGCGCCGGGCTGGGTCTTCGGCTTTCCCGAACTCGTCGAAGGCCACTGGCAGGCCGTGGCCAAGGCCGACCGTGTGGGCAACCCCGGCTGCTACGCCACCGGCGCCATCGCCATGGTGCGCCCGCTGGTCGACGCGGGCATCCTGCCGGCCGACACGCCGATCTCGCTGCCTTCCGTGAGCGGCTACTCGGGCGGCGGCCGGACCATGATCGAGGACTACGAAGCCGGCAAGGCGCCACTCTTCGAGACCTACGCGCTGGGCCTGAAGCACAAGCACATCCCCGAAATCATGGCCTACACCGGCCTCACGCGCCGCCCGGTCTTCATTCCGTCGGTGGGCAACTTCAAGCAGGGCATGCTGGTGCAGTTGCCGCTGCACCTCGACCTGCTGCCCGGCAAGCCGAAGGCCGGCGACCTGCAGGACGCCCTGGCCGCGCACTACGCAAAGAGCAACACGCCCGAACAGTTCGTGAAGGTGCTGCCGCCCACGGACGACGGCAAGCTCGAGGCGCTGGCCCTCAACGACACCAACAACCTCGAGATCCGCGTGTTCCCGAACGAAGACCACCGCCACGCCGTGGTGATCGCGCGCCTGGACAACCTGGGCAAGGGCGCCAGCGGCGCCGCAGTGCAGAACCTGAAGCTGATGCTGGCGCTCTGAGCCACTTCAACCCCTGACAGGAAAGGCCGGCCCGCAAGGACCGGCCTTTTTGCTTTCAGTCCGGCCGCATCGTGCCCGTGTCGCGGTAGCGCACATGCCACGAAAAAGCCTCTTCGAGCCGATGCGGTGTGTGGCCGCCGCAGGTCGCCACGGCGCGCGCGTGGTAGTCCTGCAGCATCCCGCGGTACGGCTCGGCCGCGCAGTTCGCGATGATCGCCGCCGCCCGTTCGCGCGGCGCCAGCCCGCGCAGGTCGGCCAGCCCCACCTCGGTGACGAGGATGTCGACGTCCTGCGGCGCATGGTCCACGTGCGACACCATCGGCGCGATGCTCGACACCGCACCCTGCTTGGCGACCGACTTGGTCGCGAAGATCGACAGGTAGGCGTTGCGCGCGAAGTCGCCCGAGCCGCCGATGCCGTTCATCATGTGCGTGCCCAGCACATGGGTCGAATTGACGTTGCCGTAGATGTCGGCCTCCAGCGCCGTGTTCAGCGCGATGATGCCCAGGCGCCGGATGATCTCCGGGTGGTTGCTCACCTCCTGCGGCCGCAGCACCAGCCGGTCCTTGTAGCGATCCAGGTCGCCGAACACCTGCCGCGCCTTCGCGGGCGACAGCGTGATCGACGAGCCCGAGGCGAAGTCGAGCTTGCCGGCGTCGAACAGATCGAAGGTCGAATCCTGCAGCACCTCCGAGTACATCGTGAGGTGCTCGAACGGCCCCGCGCCCAGCCCCGACATCACCGCGTTGGCGACGGTGCCGATGCCCGCCTGCAGCGGCAGCAGCCGCTCGGTGAGCCGGCCCTGCGCCACCTCGCGCTCGAAGAACGCCACCAGGTGCGCCGCGATGGCCGCCGTCTCGGCGTCCGCCGGCAGCACGGTGGAGGTGCTGTCGGCCTTGTCGGTGATGACAATGCCCAGGATCTTCTCGGGCGGGATCTCGATGGCCGACGTGCCGATACGGTCGTGCGGCGCCACCAGCGGCATCGGCTCGCGCTGCGGGCGGTGCTTGGGAATGAAGATGTCGTGCAGCCCTTCGAGCGCCGGCGACTGCGAGGTGTTGATCTCCACGATCACCTTGTCCGCCAGGATCGCGAAGCTCGCGCTGTTGCCGATCGAGGTGGTCGGCACGAGGGCGCCGGTCTCGGTGATGGCCACGGCCTCGATGATCGCGATGTCGATCGGCGGGATCTGCCGCGTGCGCAGCATCTCGACGGTTTCCGACAGGTGGTGATCGATGAACATCACCTCGCCGCGGTTGATCGCCTGGCGCAGCACGGTGTCGACCTGGAACGGCATGCGGCGGCTGATCGCGCCGGCCTCGGTGAGCTGGCGGTCGACGTCGCCGCCGAGCGAGGCACCGGTCATGAGCGTGATCTTCATCGGCTCGCGGCGCGCGCGGGCCGCGAGCGCGAGCGGCACCGCCTTGGCGTCGCCGGCGCGCGTGAAGCCGCTCATGCCGACCACCATGCCGTCGCGGATCCATTCGGCGGCGGCCTCGGCGGTGGTGATGCGGCTTCGCAGCGCGGGCAGGCGGATTCGGTCTTCGTGCGACATGGTGGGCAGAGCGTCTTTCGTGAAAGGAAACAGGGCCGGCGCCACGCGGGGCGGGGCGTCAGCGCAGGAAGTAGTCGACGGGCACCAACGGCTGCGGCGCGGGTGCGCCCACCGACTGGCACAGGTCGATCTCGAGCGTGCGGCACAGCGCCTCGAGCGGCAGGTCGTTCGACTCGGTGCCGAAGGGCTCCTCGATCTCGTCACCGAGCGCGTCGAGACCGAAGAAGGTGTAGGCCACGATCAGCACCACCACCGGCGTCATGAACCCGACCGAGTCCACCAGCCCGAAGGGCAGCAGGTAGCAGTAGAGGTACGCCGTGCGATGCAGCAGCAACGTGTACGAAAAGGGAATGGGCGTGCTGAGGATGCGTTCGCACGAGGCGGCCGCGGCGCTCAGCGCCGACAGCGTGCCGTCCACGCCGGCTGCCAACGCCGGGTCGATGCGCCGTTCGCGCAGCGCTTCACGCAGGTCCGCGCCCATGTGCATGAGCAGTGCGTGCGGCCGGTTGGCGACCTGCGTCAGGCCTTGCCATTCCGCCTCGCGCAGGAAGGGCCGGGTGTCGGCTGCAGCATCGGTGCCGCGCAGCTGGTGGCGCAGCGCATGGGCGAAGGCCGCGGCGCGCAAGGTCATGCGCACGCGCAGGTCGTCCAGGCGGCGAACCGTGTCCGCGCCGGCGTTCACCGGCACATCGCCATCGATGAGGCTCTGGCACTGGCGCGCCAGGTTGCGCGAACGCAGGATCACCTCACCCCAGAGCTTGCGCGCTTCCCAGAAGCGGTCGTAGGCCGCGTTGTTGCGAAAGCCCAGGAAGATCGCCAGCGGCAGGCCGAGCAGCGTGAAAGGCACGGTGCCGAGCGGGATCTTGATCGAGCCGAAGCTGCCGTGCAGCACCGTGACGACGATCGCCACGAGCACATTGAGCGTCAGCGCCGCGGCGATGCGCGGCAGGACGGAGCCCCGCCAGGACAGAAACAGCTTGAGCCCGGACGGGCGTTTCCGGACGATCATGAAAGCGGGGAAAGAGACGGACAGGGAGGCATGGATGCCGCGCACGCCGCAAGGCCCGCGCGGGCGCTCATTGTCGCCCAGGCGTCAGCGCGGCAACAGCCACGCACCTCAAGACCGACGAAGACGGTCGGGCTCAGCGCACCAACCAGAGCCCGATGCCGAACAGGACCGCATGCACGGCCAGCGCGATGTAGAAGAGCTTGCGCGAGGGCGTCGCCATGTCCTGCAGCACCTCGTGGATGCGGCGCGTGAGCAAGGCGCGCAGCGCGGGGTCCTGCACCACACCGTCGCCCGTCGCCGGCGCAGCGCCCTGGGCGGCGCGCTCCTGCTGCCACTCGGCCAGCATGTCGCTCAGGGGCAGGCGGTCCACCACGAAGCCGACCACGGTGCGCACGGCCCGACCTTCGCCGAGCACTGGCGCGAGCTGCTGGCACAGGGCGTCGGGCGAGAGCCAGTCGGACACGCGCTGCAGGCCGCTGTGCGTGCGCGGCATAGCTTCGATGCGGCCCGCGATGGCATCGCCGAGCCGCTGCGACACGGCTTCGCCGCGTGCCGCGACCAGGTGCTGCATCGCACGGGCGCGGCCCTGCTGCACACCGAGCAGGAAGTACACGCCGACGAACAGCGCCAGGAGAACGCCCACCAGCAGCGGCGGTGAAGTGATCAGCGCCACGACGGCGCCCACACCACCGGCCCGCGCGGCCGGGTTGCCCGGCCCTTGGAGTTGGGTCAGGTAGTAGAGGAACACGCCACCGCCGAGGAACAGGCCGATCAGCGCGCCCTTGATGGCCGAGCCGGCGAAGGCGAAGCCGGCCTTGGCGCCGGTGCGAACGAGAGACTGGGGTTGCGACGACATGAACGGTTCCTCCGGTTTTTTGGAAAGCCGCCTCCTTCGTGACTGGGAGGCCGGTCGCTGGCGATCATGCCATTGCCTTCCCGCACCATAATCGCGCCACACAAACGAGGAGGATCGCCATGGGAACCGTCAGATTTCAGAAACCGACCGCTGCATTCGTCGCCGCCTCCTGGGCCGCGCTGATCATCGGTGCCATCGTCTACCTGCTGGGGCTGTGGAATGCCGCCATGCAACTGAACGAGAAGGGCTACTACTTCACCATCCTCATGTACGGCCTGTTCTCCGCCGTGTCGCTGCAAAAGACCGTGCGCGACCGGCTCGAGGGCATCTCGGTCACCGGCATCTACTTCGGCCTGTGCTGGGTCTCGCTGCTGCTGTCGGTGGGCCTGCTCGCCGTCGGCCTGTTCAACGCCACGCTGGCCCCCAGCGAAAAGGGCTTCTACGCCATGGCCTTCCTGCTGAGCCTGTTCGGCGCGGTGGCGGTGCAGAAGAACGTGCGTGACATCGCCGCGTACAAGGCCGAGAACCCGCTGGCCGACGACATCGCCGCCACCGAGTAAGCCAGGCCGGGCTCAGCCCGCCTCGAGCAGGCGGCGCAGGGCCTGCAGGTCGCGCGCGATCCACTCGGCATCGCGTGCAAAGGCCGCATCGTCCATGTGCGGCTGGCGCAGCAGCGTGAACTGCAATTCGCACACCCCCGGCGCCACACCGATCACGCGAAACGGCAGGTAGACCTCGGGCACGCCTTCGGGCGCCACCCAGTGGTCGAGCACGCCGAGGTCGTTGGGCGGTGCAAAGCGCATGCGGGCCTCGCCGCTTTCAGGCGTGCGCACGATCCAATGATCGCCATGCGGCACGAGCGCACTTTTCGCCAGGCCGCTGGCCCAGTCGGGCAGCCGCTTCGGGTCGGACGCAAGCGCATAGGCGTCGCGCCATTCGCAGTTCACGCGCTGCGTGATGACGCGGGAAGGCGCGCCACCTTCATTCTTCGTGATCGTCGTCGGCTGTGTCATCGAACTCGCTCCTGAGCACCTTGGACACGACGGCGCCCGAGAAACCGCGCGCCATCAGGAATCGCATCTGCTTCGCGCGCTCCTTCGCATCGGCGGGCGGCGCCTCGAAGCGGCGGCGCCACAGGGCCGTGGCGCGCTCGACTTCGGTTTCCTGCAAGCCGGCCACCGCTTCGGCGATGGCTTCGGGCGCGATGCCCTTGGCCTGCAGTTCCTGCTTCACGCGCAACGCGCCCGAGCGGGCGGCGCGCTGGTTCAGCACCGAGGCCACGACGCGCGGCTCGCTGATGAAGTCCTTGGCGGCCAGTTCATCGAGCGCCTTGGCCAGCGTGCCGGGCTCTTCCTCGTGCTTCGCCAACTTGCGCTCCAGCTCCGCGCGCGAATGCTCGCGCTGGCTCAGGAGGCGCAGCGCGCGGCCTTTGAGGGAGGGGGCGCTGAAAGCCATTCGGTGAGTCGCTCACGCGGCCCTCGCAGTGCGCAAGGGCCGCCTTCATTGAACTTACTCCGCCGCCTTGTCAGCCTTCGATGCCTTGGCGGGCTTCTCGGCCTTCTCGGGTTCGGCGCCGGCATCGGCGGCCAGCAGCGGGATGCCCAGCGACTCGCGCACCTTGTTCTCGATCTCGCGCGACAGCTCGGGGTTCTCGCGCAGGAACTCGCGGGCGTTGTCGCGGCCCTGGCCGATCTTCTCGCCGTTGTAGGCGTACCAGGCGCCCGACTTGTCGATGATCTTGGCGTTCACGCCCATGTCGATGATCTCGCCCTCGCGGCTGATGCCCTCGCCGAACAGGATGTCGAACTCGGCCGTCTTGAACGGGGGCGAGACCTTGTTCTTCACCACCTTCACCTTGGTTTCGTTGCCGATGGCCTCGTCACCCTTCTTGATGGTGCCGATGCGGCGGATGTCCAGGCGCACCGAGGCGTAGAACTTCAGCGCATTGCCGCCGGTGGTGGTTTCGGGCGAGCCGAACATCACGCCGATCTTCATGCGGATCTGGTTGATGAAGATGACCATGCAGTTGGTCTTCTTGATCGTGGCCGTGAGCTTGCGCAGCGCCTGGCTCATCAGGCGGGCCTGCAGGCCGGGCAGCGAGTCGCCCATTTCGCCTTCGATTTCGGCCTTGGGCGTGAGCGCGGCGACCGAGTCGACCACGATCAGGTCGACGGCACCCGAGCGCACCAGCGAATCGACGATTTCCAGGGCCTGCTCGCCGGTGTCGGGCTGGCTGATCAGCAGGTCCGACAGGTTCACGCCGAGCTTCTGGGCGTACTGCACGTCGAGGGCGTGTTCGGCGTCGACGAAGGCACAGGTGCCGGCCTGCTTCTGCATGGCGGCGATGACCTGCAGCGTGAGCGTGGTCTTGCCCGAGGATTCCGGGCCGTAGATTTCCACGACGCGGCCGCGCGGCAGGCCGCCGACGCCCAGCGCGATGTCCAGGCCCAGCGAGCCGGTGGAGACCACCTGGATGTCTTCCAGCGCCTCGCCTTCGCCGAGCCGCATGATGGTGCCCTTGCCGAACTGCTTTTCGATCTGGGCCAGCGCGGCCTGGAGAGCCTTGGCCTTTTCGCTGTTGGCGCCTGCGATGCTCGAACCCTTGACGACTGCGTCCATGTGGAAATCTCCTTGAAAATCAACGATGTATGTGTTGCCTCATCCATCTGCTTTTAACCACAGGCTGGATGCTTGAACAGTAGTGTAGGGGCTCATGGTGTTTCGCAAACTCACTTTATGGTCAGTTTGCCTTACGATCTGCCGCCATGGCCGACCCCGCCTTTCCCACCGATCCCGACGCCTGGCGACAGACCCACCTGGGCCGCCTGCTGGGCCATGCAATGCGCCGCTTCGACGAGCGCGTGCTGGCGCTCATGGCGCACGACATCGAGGTGCCGCTGGCACTGTCGAACCTCGCGGCGCGCGCGCAGGTGAGCGCGGCGCACATCCACATCACGCGGCACCTGGCACGCGAAGGTTCGCGCCTGACCGAGCTGGCCGAGCGCGCCGGCATGACCAAGCAGGCCATGGGCGCGCTGGTCGACCAGTGCGAGGCCTGGGGGCTGGTCACGCGCGGGCCCGACCCGCTCGACGCGCGCGCCCGGCGCGTGCTGTTCACGGCGGACGGACTGGCCTGGCTCGACGCCTTCCGACGCGCCGTCACGCAGGCCGAGCGCGAGTTCCGCGCCAGCGTGGGCGACGAGATCGCCACCGTGGTAACCATCGGACTCGAAGCCTACACAGCGGGCTAGACTTCGCCCAGGGACAACGTGCGCCGAGAGGCGCCGAGACTGATTGAGAGCCGGAGGTGGCGCACATGCGGATACTGATTGCCGAAGACGACCAGGTGCTGGCCGATGCCCTGCTGCGCAGCCTGCGCACCTCGGGCGCGGCGGTCGATCATGTGGCCAACGGCTCGCAGGCCGACACCGCGCTCATGACCCACAGCGAGTTCGACCTGCTGATCCTCGACCTCGGGCTGCCCAGCCTGCACGGCATCGAGATCCTCAAGCGCCTGCGCGCGCGCGGCTCGCAGCTGCCGGTGCTGGTGCTCACGGCGGCCGACAGCGTGGAAGAGCGCGTGAAGGGCCTGGACCACGGCGCCGACGACTACATGGCCAAGCCCTTCAGCCTGCAGGAACTCGAGGCGCGCGTGCGTGCCCTCACGCGGCGCGGCATGGGCGCCACCAGCAACGCGATCCGCCACGGTCCGCTGGTCTACGACCAGGCCGGCCGCGTGGCGACCATCGACGGCAAGATGATCGAACTGTCGGCGCGCGAACTGGGCCTGCTCGAGGTGCTGCTGCAGCGCGCCGGCCGGCTGGTCAGCAAGGACCAGCTGGTGGACCGGCTGTGCGAATGGGGCGAAGAGGTGAGCATCAACGCCATCGAGGTCTACATCCACCGCCTGCGCAAGAAGATCGAGAAGGGACCGGTGCGCATCGCGACGGTGCGCGGGCTGGGCTACTGCCTCGAGAAGATTCCGTCCTGATGCCTGCCGCGAACCCGCGGCCAGCGTCGCGCCGCCCGGACGGCGGGAGGCGCGCATGAAGCTCTTCCAGCGCGCCCAGCGCTCCCTGTTCGGGGAAATCCTCGACTGGATGCTCACGCCGCTGCTGCTGCTCGTGCCGGTGAGCATCGGCGTGACCTGGCTGGTGGCGCAGGGCATCGCCAACGCGCCCTTCGACCGCGCGCTGGAGCACAACGTCAAGGTGCTGGCCGAGCTGGTCACGGTGAAGGAGGGACAGACGCATTTCGTGCTGTCGCAGTCGGCGCGCGAGATCCTGCGCGCCGACGACGCGGGCCACATCTACTACCAGCTGCTCGATGGCCGCGGCAACCTGCTGCACGGCGAGCGCGACCTGCCGCAGCCCAACGTGGACGACCCGCCCGGCACCAACGTGGTCCTGCTGCACAACAGCACGGTGCACGGCCAGCCGGTGCGCATGGCCTCGCTGTGGATTCCCAGCGGGAGCGAAGACGTTCCCCCCTCGCTGCTGCAGCTGGCCGAGACGCGCGAAAAGCAGTCGGTGCTGGCCACCGAGATCATCAAGGGCGTGCTGCTGCCGCAGTTCGCGATCCTGCCGCTGGCGGTGCTGCTGATCTGGCTGGCGCTGGTGCGCGGCATCAAGCCGCTGTCGGTGGTCGAGGCGCGCATCCGCGAGCGCCGCCCGGGCGACCTGAGCCCGCTCGACGAGTCCTCGGTGCCGCTCGAGGTGGTGCCGCTGGTGTCGTCGGTGAACGAGCTGCTCGACAAGCTCAACGACTCCATCGACACGCAAAAGCGCTTCCTGGCCGATGCCGCCCACCAGCTCAAGACGCCGCTGGCGGGCCTGCGCATGCAGGCCGACCTGGCGCAGCGCGAAGGCGCCAACGCCGACGAGCTCAAGCAGTCGCTCAAGCAGATCGGCCGCGCCAGCGTGCGCGCCACGCACACCGTGAACCAGCTGCTGTCTCTGGCGCGCGCCGAGGGCACCAGCGCCATGACGCATTGCCAGCCCTGCGATCTCGCGCGGCTGACCATCGAGGTGGTGCGCGAAGCCGTGCCGCGCGCGATCGAGAAGCGCATCGACCTGGGCTACGACGGCGCCCAGGCCGGCGCGCCCGGCGTGATGGTCGACGGGAATCCGACGCTGCTCAAGGAGCTGGTGCGCAACCTGGTCGACAACGCGCTCAACTACACGCCCTCGACGCCCGAGCGCCCCGGCGTGGTCACCGCGCGCGTGCTGGCCGACCCCTTCGGCCACGTGCAGCTGGTGCAGGTGGAGGACAACGGCCCCGGCATCGCCGAAGCCGACCGCGAGCTGGTGTTCGAGCCTTTCTACCGCGTGCTCGGCAACGAGGCCGACGGCTCGGGGCTGGGCCTGCCGATCGTGCGCGAGATCGCCAACCAGCACCGCGCACAAGTGAAGCTGGAAGACGCACACCCCGGCAAGCATCCGCCGGGCGCGCTTTTCACCGTGCGCTTCGAGGAGGCGCCTTCGGAATGAATCCGCCCGGCGGGTGTGCTGTCCCGCAAATAACTGCGCCTATGAAATCGATGCGTTTCACGTTGGGGCAAGGCGCAAACCGCAGCGATACCCGCAGGTATCGCGAGGATTTGCAACGCCGCCCCGGCGTGAAAGGCGCGATTTCAGGCGCAGTTATTTGCGGGACAGCACACTAGGGCGCCGGCGTATCCACCGGTTTGGTGTCCTTGCGGATCTGCACCCACTCGGGGTGGATCTGCCGCGCCATGCGCTGCGGCTCGCGCTCGTCGAGCGCTGCGGGTGCGAGCCCGAAGCCGGCCAGGTCGCCGCGCGTCCACAGCCAGTAGCCCGCATTGGCCGCGAGCAAGGCGATGAGGAGCAGGCGCAGCTTCATGCCCTCGCTCAGAAAGACATGCCGCGCGGGCGCACGCTCACTTCGTCGCTCGAGATGAGCTGCAGGCCGGCGTCGGTGCGCACCTGCAGCTCGCCGCCCCAGGCCACGCCTTCGCACAGGCCGGCGGTGCCGTCGCTGAGCGTCACCTCGCGTCCGCGCAATACGTCGCGCGCCGCAAAGCGTTCGGCAAAGGGCGCGAAGCCATGGGCCTCAAAAGCCAGCACGCTGCGCACCAGCGGTTCGGCCACCGACTGCAGCACCTCGGGCGCGGAAGCCTCGGGCTGCCACTGGCGCAGCCAGGCCGGCGGCGTGCGCATGCCGTCGGCCTCGCGCGGGCCGATGTTGATGCCGATGCCGATCACGAGATAGCGCGCGGCATCGGGCTGGGCTGTCTGCGGCATGGCGGTTTCGATGAGGATGCCGACCAGCTTGCTGTCGTTCACCCAGATGTCGTTGGGCCACTTCAGGCCGACCTTGTGCGCGCCCGTCGGGTCGAGGCTCTCGGCGACGCTCACGCCCACGGCCAGCGACAGGCCCGACCAGTCGGCCGGCGCCAGCGGCATGCCCAGCGAAAAGGTGAGCGAGGACTGCGCCTCGGGTTGCTGTGCGCTCTGCCAAGGACGGCCGAGGCGACCGCGCCCGGCCGTCTGGCGCTCGGCCACGAGCAGCACGGGGTCGGTGCGACCGGCGCGCGCGCGGCGCATCAGCTCGGTGTTGGTGGAATCGATCTCGGCCACGGCCTCGACCATGAAGCCGGGCAGCAGCGGCGCGACCGCCGCGGCGATCCGTTCTTCGAACCAGGCGGAGGTCGGCGTGCCCATGGTCAGTCTCCGGCGGGGGCCGGGGTGTCGTCCTTGGACTTCTTCTTGCCGTCGGCCTTTTTCTTGTCGGCCTTCTTGTCCGCTTTTTTCTCGGCTTTCTTTTCAGCCTTCTTCGCTTCCTTGGCCTCGGCCTTCTTCTTCTCCGCCTTTTTCTTGGCCTTCTTCTTTTTCTTCTTGCTCTTTTCTTCGTCCTCGTCCTTCGGCGTGAGCAGCGTGCCGCGGCACATCTCGGAGCCGCACCAGCACGGGAACTCGGACAGCAGCTTCTCGGTGTACGGCTCGTCGATGATCAGGCCGTAGTCGTAGTTCAGTTCCTCGCCGGCAGCAATGTTTCTCAGCGCCTTGATATAAACGCGCCCGTCGACTTCGTCGGCCTCGCAGTTCGGCTCGCATGAGTGATTGATCCAGCGGGCATCGTTGCCCTGGACGTTGCCGTCGATCACACGCCCGTCGTCGATATGGAAGTAGAAGGTGTGGTTGGGCTGCGAAGGGTCGTGCGGATGGCGGCGCAGTGCCTCCTTCCAGCTGATGACCTGGCCCTTGTATTCGATCAGCGTTTCGCCTTCCGCCAGGTCCTGCACGGCGAACACGCCGTTGCCATGGACGTCGGAGCGCCGCATCTGGATTCGGCGACCGCCGGAAAGTGGGGATTTGGAAGGCATCGCCGAAGTCTGTTAGGTTGAATATGCACACATGCGCGTGTGCGCGTGCGCACACGCGGGAAGCCGCAGATTGTATGTGGCCCCCACGCTCTCGCACTGCGTGTCGTCGCTGCCCCCCGAGGGGGCCGCAGGCCGCCTTGAGGCGGCTCGGCGCCGGCCTGAACTTTTATTAGGAATTTGTTGATGAAGACGTTGGTAATCGCAGAAAAGCCGTCGGTGGCCCAGGACATCGTCCGCGCCCTCACGCCGGTCGCCGGCAAGTTCGACAAACATGACGAGCATTTCGAGAACGACAGCTACGTCGTGACCAGCGCTGTCGGTCACCTGGTCGAGATCCAGGCGCCCGAGGAGTTCGACGTCAAGCGCGGCAAGTGGAGCTTTGCCAACCTGCCGGTGATCCCGCCGCACTTCGACCTCAAGCCGGTCGACAAGACCAAGACGCGCCTGAACGCGGTGGTCAAGCAGGCCAAGCGCAAGGATGTGACGCAGCTCATCAACGCCTGCGACGCGGGCCGCGAGGGTGAGCTGATCTTCCGCCTGATCGAGCAGTACGCCGGCGGCAAGAGCCCGCTGGGCAAGCCGGTCAAGCGCCTGTGGCTGCAGTCGATGACGCCGCAGGCGATCCGCGACGGCTTCGATGCGCTGCGCAGCGAGAAGCAGATGCAGGGCCTGGCCGACGCCGCGCGCTCGCGCTCCGAGGCCGACTGGCTGGTGGGCATCAACGGCACGCGCGCCATGACGGCGTTCAACTCGCGCGACGGCGGCTTCTTCCTCACGACGGTGGGCCGCGTGCAGACGCCGACGCTGTCGGTGGTGGTGGAGCGCGAAGAGCAGATCCGCAAGTTCGTTTCGCGCGAGTACTGGGAAATCCACGGCAGCTTCGCGGCCGAGGCCGGCCAGTACCCGGGCAAGTGGTTCAACCCCGACTGGAAGAAGGCCAACGCGCCTCTGCTGGCCAACGGCGAACCCGATCCCGAGCAACGCGCCGACCGCGTGTGGTCCGAGCAGGAAGCTCGCGCCATCGCCGACGCCTCGCGCGGCAAGCCCGCCACGGTCACGGAAGAAAGCAAGCCCACCACGCAGGCCTCGCCCGCGCTGTTCGACCTGACCTCGCTGCAGCGCGAGGCCAACGGCCGCTTCGGCTTCAGCGCCAAGACCACGCTCGCGCTGGCCCAGAGCCTGTACGAACGCCACAAGGCGCTGACCTACCCGCGTACCGATTCGCGCGCGCTGCCGGAAGACTACCTGCCGGTCGTCAAGCAGACCATGGGCATGCTCGCCAACAGCGGCATGAAGCACCTGGCGCCGTTCGCCCAGCAGGCGATCGACGGCAACTTCGTGAAGCCCAACAAGCGCATCTTCGACAACGCCAAGGTGTCGGATCACTTCGCCATCATCCCGACGCTGCAGGCACCGAGCGGCCTGAGCGAAGCCGAGCAGAAGCTGTATGACTTCGTCGTGCGCCGCTTCCTGTCGGTGTTCTTCCCGAGCGCCGAGTACCAGGTGACCACCCGCATCAGCACGGTGGAACAGAACGGCAAGAAGTACCCCTTCCGCACCGACGGCAAGGTGCTGGTGAAGCCGGGCTGGCTTGCCATCTACGGCAAGGAAGCCCAGGACGACGAGAAGGAAGACGACAAGGACGGCAAGCGCCTCGTGCCGGTGAAGCCGGGCGAAGTCGTGCAGACCGAGTCGGCCGACCTCAAGGGCCTGAAGACGCGCCCGCCCGCACGCTATTCGGAAGCCACGCTGCTGGGCGCCATGGAAGGCGCTGGCAAGATGATCGACGACGACGAGCTGCGCGAGGCCATGCAGGAAAAGGGCCTGGGCACGCCAGCCACGCGCGCGGCCACCATCGAAGGGCTGATCGCCGAGAAGTACATGCTGCGCGAAGGCCGCGAACTCATTCCGACCGCCAAGGCCTTCCAGCTCATGACGCTGCTGCGCGGCCTGGGCGTGGAAGAACTCTCCAAGGCCGAACTCACGGGCGAGTGGGAATACAAGCTCGCGCAGATGGAAAAGGGTGCGCTCAGCCGCGACGCCTTCATGCGCGAGATCGCCGAGATGACAGAGCACATCGTCAAGAAGGCCAAGGAGTACGACCGCGACACCGTGCCCGGCGACTACGCCACGCTGGCCACGCCCTGCCCCAACTGCGGCGGCGTGGTGAAGGAAAACTACCGCCGCTACGGCTGCACCGGCAAGAGCGGCACGGGCGAGGACGCCTGCGGCTTCTCGTTCGGCAAGTCGCCGGCCGGGCGCACCTTCGAGGTGGCCGAGGCCGAGCAGCTGCTGGCCAACAAGCACATCGGTCCGCTCGAAGGCTTCCGCTCCAAGGCGGGCTGGCCCTTCACCGCCGAGATCATCCTCAAGTACGACGGGGAAGAAGCCAAGAACTGGAAGCTGGAGTTCGACTTCGGCGACGACAAGAACGAAGACAGCGGCGAAATCGTCGATTTCAGCACGCAGGACACCGTGGGCCCGTGCCCGGTGTGCGGCGCGCCGGTGTTCGACCACGGCAGCAACTACGTCTGCGAGAAGTCGGTGCCGACGAACTCGCAGCCCACGCCCAGCTGCACCTTCAAGACCGGCAAGATCATCCTGCAGCAGCCGGTGGAGCGCGACCAGATGGAGAAGCTGCTGGCCACCGGCAAGACCGACCTGCTCGACAAGTTCGTGTCGATGCGCACGCGCCGCGCCTTCAAGGCCTTCCTCACGTGGAACGCCGAAGAAGGCAAGGTGACCTTCGAGTTCGCACCGCGCGAAGGCGGCAGCAAGTTCCCGCCGCGCAAGACCTTCGGCAAGCCGGCGGCAAAGACCGCGGCAGCCAAGAAAGTCGCGGCGAAGAAGACGCCCGCCGCCAAGAAGGCACCGGCCGCGAAGAAGGAAGCCAAGCCACGCAAGCCGGGCGCGGGCCTCAAGCCCAGCGACTCGCTGGCCGCGGTGATCGGCGCCGAACCGGTGGCGCGCACCGAGGTCATCAAGAAGCTGTGGGACTACATCAAGGCCAACGGCCTGCAGGACGCGGCCAACAAGCGCGCGATCAACGCCGACGCCAAGCTCAAGCCGGTGTTCGGCAAGGACCAGGTGACGATGTTCGAACTCGCGGGCATCGTGGGCAAGCACCTCTCGGCACCCGACGCGGCCTGAACGCCGCAGGCGCCCCGGCCTTGTCAGGCCGGCGGCGCCGCCTCTTTCCCATCTTCCCCGTCTTCCCCGCTGCGCTCGGCATCCGCGAGCAGCCAGCGGCGGAAGTGCCCCAGCGTGGCAAGCTCGCCGCGCCCCTCGGGGTAGCAGAACCAGTAGCCCTCGCTGCCCCGGTAGCCGCCGTCGGGCAGGGGCTCGTCCACCAGTCCTGACGCGATTTCGTCCTGCACCAGGCAGCGCGGCACCAGGGCCACGCCCATGCCGGCCATGACGGCGCGGATCATGGTCTGGAACTGGTCGAACTGCGGCCCGGCCAGCGGGTCGAGCCCGCGCACGCCGTGCGCCTCGCTCCATTGCAGCCACGACTGCGGCACGCTCACGTGGCGCAGCAAGGTGCAGCGCGCCACGTCCTGCGGCGTGCGGATGGTGGCCTCGGCCTGCGCGGCGCGCGGTGCGATCAGCGCCACGTCCTGCCCCGCGAGGTAGTGCGAGCGCGCGCCGGGCCAGTGGCCATCGCCGAACAGGATGGCGCAGTCGAGCTCGGGCCGCTCGAAGTCGTAGCCGTGCACGAAGGGCACGAAATGCAGCGTGATCTGCGGGTGACGCTGCTGGAAGTCGGGCAGACGCGGAATCAGCCACTTGGCGCCGAAGGTCGGCAGGGTCGACAGGTGCAGCGCGCCGCCGCCGTCGCCGCTGGTGATGAGCTCCAGCGTGGCGGCCTCCAGCTGCGCCAGCAGGGCACGCACCGCCTTCTCGTAGCGCTCGCCGGCCGGCGTGAGCGCCAGGCGCTTGCGGCTACGCTCGAACAGCGGCGCGCCGATCCAGCGCTCGAGTTCCTGCACCTGCTTGCTCACCGCGCCCTGCGTGAGGTGCAGCGCCTCGGCCGCGCGCGAGACGCCGCCGAAGCGCACCACGGTGGAGAAGGCGCGCAGCAGGTTCAGGGGCGGGTTGAGGCGTCGCAGCGGCATGGGGAGCCCATCAAATCATTCCAAATGGGAATGATATCGGGTATATCCTTTGCTTCAGGTGAGCTGCAGCTTTGCACATTCACTCATCGTTCCATTGGAAGAACCCTCATGCAACGTCGTCATTTCCTTTCCACCCTGGCCGCCGCTTCCTTCGTGCCGGGAATATCCTTTGCCCAAGGCAAGCCGATCCGCCTGGTCGTGCCCTTCCCGCCCGGCGGCGCCACCGACATCACGGCCCGCGTGCTCTCCGAGCCCCTGGCCAAGATCCTCCAGCAGCCCGTGGTGATCGACAACCGCGCCGGCGCGGGCGGCTCGATCGGCATGGCCGAGCTGGCGCGCGCCGCGCCCGACGGCCTGAGCTTCGGCGTGGCCACGCTCTCCACGCATGGCGTGAACCCGGCCGTGTACCAGAAGCTGCCCTACGACCCGATCAAGGGCTTCGCCGCCGTCACCGAACTGGTGAAGGCGCCGGGCGTGATCGTCATCAACCCGGCCGTGCTGCCGGTGGGCAGCTTCGCGGAACTCGTGAAGTACCTGAAGGCCAACCCCGGCAAGGTGTCGTACGCCTCGCCGGGCAACGGCACCATCGGCCACATGTGGGGCGAGCTGTTCAAGAGCAGCACCGGAACCTCGATGGTGCACATCCCCTACCGCGGTGCGGGCCCGGCCATCAACGACGTGCTCGCGGGCCAGGTGCCGGTGTACTTCGACCAGGTGGCTTCGTCGCTGCCGCACGTGAAGGCCGGCAAGCTGAAGGCGCTGGCCGTGTCCTGGAGCGGCCGCCTCGACGTGCTGCCCGAGGTGCCGACCTACGGCGAACTGGGCTACGCGGCCAGCAACGACCCGTCGTGGTTCGGCATGATCGCGCCCGCCGGCACGCCGGCCGAGCTGGTGCTGCGCATGCAGCAGGCCGTGGCCACCGCGCTGAAGGACCCCGCGGTGCGCGAGCGCCTCGCGCTGCAGGGCCTCTACGCCTCGGGCACCACGCCGGCGGAGTTCACGAAGCAGATCGCGAGCGAGATCGAGAAGATGAAGAAAGTGGCCGCCTTCGCGCGCATCCGATTGGACTGACCGACCCTGCCTATGCATCCAGTCCTGAAACTGATTCAAACCCGCGCCCAGGTGACCAGCGTCGCCGGGCACACCCCGCTGGTGCTGGACTCGCCGCACAGCGGCACCGCCTACCCCGAGGACTTCCGGCCCGTGTGCGACCTCGCCACGCTGCGCCGGGCCGAGGACACCCACGTCGAGAAGCTTTACGCCTTCGCGAGCGCCATGGGCGCGGCCTGGGTCGAGGCGCACTTTCCGCGCAGCTATCTCGATGCCAACCGCGACATGACCGAGGTCGACACCACGATGCTCGACGGCCCGTGGACCGACCCGGTGTCGACCGACCCGCGCGTGCTGTCGAAAGTGCGCCTGGGCAAGGGCCTGATCTGGAAGCTCACCGACGAAGGCCTGCCGATCTACGACCGGCCGCTCACGGTGGCCGAGGTGCGCCAGCGCATCGACCAGTGCTGGCGTCCGTACCACGCGGCGGTGGCGCAAGCCATCGACGACGCGCACGCGCGGCACGGCTACAGCATCCACATCAACTGCCACTCGATGCCGGCCATTGCGGGCAGCCACGCGACCGACTTCCCGGGGATGGCGCACGCCGACTTCGTGATCGGCGACCGCGACGGCAGCACGGCCGACCCGGCGCTGTCGCACAAGCTGTGCGAGCACCTGCGCGCACACGGCTACAGCGTGGACTACAACCACCCGTACAAGGGCGTGGAACTGGTGCGCCGACACGGCAACCCGGCGAACAACCGCCACAGCATCCAGGTCGAGATCAACCGCAAGCTCTACATGGACGAAGCCACGCTGGCGCTCGACGAAGCCGGCGCAGCGCGGCTGCGGGCCGACCTGCAGTCGATGGTGCGGATGCTGCTGGCGACCGACCCGCGCATCGCCCCCTGAACGGCGCCGCGCCGCAACCCCTGCCGCGGCTGGTGTCTTTGTTACAGGGCGGCCGGGGCCGCGGCCTATAGTGGGACGTCCTTTGTTCTCTGGAGTCCTGCCGTGAAGTCGATCCTTGCCGCCCTCGCCGTCCTTGCGACCGGCCTGCTGGTTTCGGGCTGCGCCGGCACCGCGCCGTCGCCGTCTTCGTCCTCCACGTCTTCATCGGGCAGCGGCGTGACGGTGTTCGGCACCATCGACGCCGGCGTCAGCGGCACGACGAACAAGTCGTCGCGCTGAGCGACAGCCGATAGCGCTTTCGACCCTCACCCCGCATCAGGCGACCGTCGCCAGGTAGCCCCCCAGCGCGTCACGCAGCTGGCGTGACAGCGCCTGCAGATCAGGCCGCCCGCCCGTACCCAGGTGCGTGTGCGCGACCAGGCCGTAGATGATGGTCTGGCACACGCGCGCCGCCTCTTTCTTCTTCGGACCGTCGGCCTTCACGTCGCCCGCCGCGTCCAGCACGCCCACCCATTCGGCCACGAAGCGGTCGTACATCTTGCGGTAGGCCTCGGGGCTGGAGAGGTGCCGCTCCAGCAGGTAGTGCGCGCCCCATGCCACGGGCTGCGCGCGGTGCGCATCGAGCTGCGCCTCGATCACCACGTCGACGATCTCGCGCCACGGCCGGCCGGCGTTCGCGGCCACGGCCGCGCGCATGTCCAGCAGCAAGGCCTTGGAGCGCAGGTGCAGGCACACGCGCGCCAGGTCGTCCTTGTTCTCGAAGTATTCGTAGAAGCTGCCCAGGCCTGTGCCCGCCACGGCGACGATCTCGCGGATCGTGATGGCGGCGTAACCCTTCTCGACCAAAAGCCGAACAAAGGCTTCCTGCAGCGCCTGCGAGGTGTGGCGCGCGCGGGACTGGCGCGGCTTTCTCCTCGGGGCGGCCACGGGCGCGCGCACGCCTGTCATGGCCGCCGAACCCGAACACCTTGCGGGCGGGTTGTTCCTAGAATTTTTGATCCCATCGAAAGGCATTCTGCAATGACCTCGCACGACCGCGCCCCCGAGACAACGCCCCCCGCCGTCTACACCGGCGAAGGCGATGCGTGGCTCCCCGACACCCTCTCGCGCGGCCCATGGGACCCGCGCGCACAACACGGCGGCGCGCCCGCCGCGCTGCTCGCGTACGTGGCCGAGCAGCAGGCGCCCGGCCCGGGCTGGCAGCTGGCGCGGCTCACGCTCGAACTGGTGAAGCCGGTGCCGGTGGCGCCGCTGGTCACGCGCACGCAATCGCAGGCCTCGCGCGCCACGGTGCGCGTGGGCATCGACCTGCTCGCGGGCGACACGGTGGTGGCGCGCGCGCATGCGCTGCTGCTGAAGACCAACCCGCTCACGCTGCCGTCCCACCTGCCCGCGGGCGACGCGCCGCGCGAACTGTTGCCGCGGCCCGAGGACTGCAGCCAGCGGCTGCGCATTCCGGGCCTGCCCGACGGAACCTCGTTCCACCAGACCGCCGTCGAATCGCGCCTCGCGCAGGGCGACATCTCGCAGCCCGGCGCGGGCGCCGCGTGGTTTCGCCTCGCGGTGCCGATGGTGCGCGGCGTGGCGACCTCGCCCGCGATGCGCGCGGCGGCCGCCGCCGACTTCGGCAACGGCCTGAGCTGGGTGCTGCCGCCCACCGACTTCCTGTTCTCGAACGCCGACCTGAGCCTGAACCTCTTTCGCGTGCCCGAGGGCGAATGGATCGGCCTGCGCGCCAGCACCGAGATCCATGGCGGCGGCGCGGGCCTCACCGTGTCCCACCTGTACGACACGCGCGGCCTCATCGGCCTGGCGACCCAGACGCTGGTGGTGCGCGAACGCGCCGCCGCCTGACCGCCCTCTTTCATCGATTCACGGAGACAACCCCATGACCACCACCGGCATCCACCCCGACAACCAGGTCCCCGAACTCAAGGACTACAACGTCTACACCAGCGACCCCACCCTGCGCGCCGCCGTGGGGCGCGGTGGCGCGGCCTGGCGCGACGACGAACTGGTGCGCCAGGGTGCCGAGTACGGCGCCGAGGCCACGCTGCGCGCCGCCGAGGACGCCAACCGCCACGAACCCGAGCTGCACACGCACTCGCGCACCGGCACGCGCATCGACAGCGTGCAGTTCCATCCCGCGTGGCACACCATGATGTCGATCGCGCGGCGCAACGGCATCGCCAACCTGCCCTTCTTCGACGCGCGGCCGTCGGCCTGGGTGGGTTACGGCGCGTCGCTGTACATGCACAGCCAGATCGAGTCGGGCTCGACCTGCCCGACCACCATGACCAAGGCCTGCATCCCCGTGATGCGCCGCAACGCCGCGCTGTACGCCGACCTGCAGGGCAAGCTCGCCTCGGGCGAACACGATGCGCGCGACATCCCGCTCGAAGGCAAGACCTCCATCACCGTCGGCATGGGCATGACCGAGAAGCAAGGCGGCAGCGACGTGCGCACCAACACCACGCGCGCCGTGCCGGCCGGCCAGGGCCCGTGGGGCAGCGAGTTCCTCATCACCGGCCACAAGTGGTTCTTCTCCGCGCCGATGTGCGACGGCCACCTGGTGCTGGCCAAGACCGACGAGCACGGCTCCTCGTGCTTCTTCGTGCCGCGCTGGCGGCCCGACGGCAGCAAGAACGCGATCCACATCCAACGGCTGAAGGACAAGGTCGGCAACCGCTCCAACTCCAGCAGCGAGGTCGAGTTCAAGGAAGCCTGGGGCGTGCTCGTGGGCGACGAGGGGCGCGGCATCCCGACCATCATCGAGATGGCCACCGTGACGCGCCTGGACTGCGCGCTCGCCAGCGCCGGCTTCATGCGCCAGGGCTTCGCGCAGGCGCTGCACTACACGCGCAATCGCTTCGCCTTCGGCAAGGCACTGGTCGACCAGCCGGTGATGACCGAGCTGCTGGCCGACATGGCGCTCGAAACCGAAAGCGCCACGCTGCTGGCGATGGAACTCGCCTCGCGCTTCGGTTCGGCCGCGCCGCTGGACACCGCGTGGCGCCGCCTGCTCACGCCCGCCGCCAAGTTCTGGAACTGCAAGCGCGCAGTGGCACTCACCGGCGAGGCGATGGAGGTGTTCGGCGGCAACGGCTACGTGGAAGACGGCCCGATGGGGCGCCTGTTCCGCGAGGCGCCGGTCAACTCGATCTGGGAAGGCTCGGGCAACGTGATGTGCCTGGACGTGCTGCGCGCCGTGTCGCGCAACCCGGACGACGCGCACCTCGTGCTCGATCACCTGCAGGAAGTGACCACCGGTGAAGCGCGTCTGCAAACCGAAGTGCAGGCCCTGCGCCAGATGGTGCAGCTGGCGCCGCAGGACCTCGAACGCCAGGCGCGCCGCTTCACGCAGCGGCTGGTGCGCGCGGCACAGGCCGGCCTGATGCTGCAGCACGCGAGCCCGGCGGCCTCGGCGGCTTTCGTGTCGAGCCGCTTCGATCCCGACTGGGGCCCGGTGACCGGCATCAGCGCCGGCACCAGCGACCCCGGCGCCCTCGTGCGCGCCGCCTGGCACTGAACGCGCGGAGACGACACGGATGGATTTCGTTTCGCTGCTCGACCAGCACGCCCGCACCCAGCCCGATCACGAATGCCTGCGTGCCGCAGGCCGTGCCTGGACCTACGCCGAGTTCGCCGACCTCTCGCGCCGCGCCGCCACCGTGCTGCACGCACAGGGCGTGGGCAACGGCGACAAGGTCGCCTTGCTGTGCTTCAACACGATCGGCTTCGTCGCCGCGATGTTCGGCGCCTGGCGCCTCGGCGCGGCGGTGGTGCCGGTCAACCACAAGCTGCAGGCGCCGGAGATCGACTACGTGCTGGCCCATGCCGGCGTGCGCCTGTGCGTGGCCGATGGCACGCTCGCAGCGCAGGTCGCGTCGCGCATCGCGCACCGCTGCGACTGGCTCGCGACCGACAGCGCCGCCGACGGCCTGCCGCTGTTCGATGAGTTGATGGTGCAGGCCGCGCCGCTCGGCGACGAGCTGGCCGCACCCGGCGCCGACACCCTGGCCCAGGTGCTCTACACCTCGGGCACCACGGGCAAGCCCAAGGGCTGCCTGCACAGCCATCGCAACGTCTTCATGGCGGCGGTGTGCACGGCGGCGGGCATGTCGCTCACCCGCAATGAGCGCACGCTGGTCGCGATGCCGGTGTGGCATTCGTCGCCGCTGAACAACTGGCTGCTGGGCACGCTGCTCATGGGCGGCACCGTGGTGCTGCTGCGCGAGTACGCGCCGAAGGCCTTCCTCGACACGCTGGCCGAAGAGCGCATCACCTTCACCTTCGGTGCGCCGATCGCCTTCCTGGCGCCGCTGTCGGTGGTGCCCGACGTGGCACGCTATGACTTCAGCGCGATGCGCCTGTGGGCCTACGGCGGCGGTCCGCTCGGCGCCGACATGGCGCGCAAGCTGGCCCAGAGCTACCGCAGCGACCGCTTCGTGCAGGTCTACGGCATGACCGAATCCGGGCCGCTGGGCACGGTGCTCTACCCGGAGGACGCGATCGCCAAGGCCGGTTCCATCGGCCGCGCAGGCGTGCCGGGCGTGGCGATCGAGGTGCGCCACCCCGACGGGCGGCGCTGCGGCGCAGGCGAGGTCGGCGAGATCCATCTGCGTTCGCCGGCCGCGATGCAGGGCTATCTCGACAACCCGCAGGCCACCGCCGAGGCCTTCGACGCGCAAGGCTGGTACCGCACGGGCGACCTCGCGCGAGTGGACGAGGACGGCTTCCTGTTCATCGTCGACCGGCTGCGCGACATGATCATCACGGGCGGCGAGAACGTCTATTCGAAGGAGGTCGAAGACGCGCTGGGCGCCCACCCCGACGTGCAGGACGTGGCCGTCATCGGCCGTCCGCACCCCGAGTGGGGCGAGACCGTGACCGCGATGCTGGTGGCACGTGGCGGACGCGCGCTCGAAGCGCGCGAGCTGGTGCGCTTTCTGGAGGACCGGCTGGCGCGCTACAAGATTCCGCGCATCTTCGAGGTGCACGAGAGCCTGCCGCGCACGGCGACGGGCAAGCTGCTCAAGCACCTGCTGCGCGACGCAGCGTGATCACGTAGATCAGCGGCGCAGCAGCGCCTGACGCAACAACCGGGACGCCCGGTTGCGGATGCGCCCCGGCATCTCGCGCATGCTCGTGCGCGGCGCCACGCGGGCGGTGGCACAGGCCCACAGGAAGTCGTGAAGGATGGGCGTGTCGTCCACCGTCTCGGTGCTGCCGTACTTGTGGAACTCGGGGTGCCACTGCGTCGCGGCGATGTAGCCGCGGCCTTTCTCGGGTCGGCGGCGGATGGCCTCGGGCACGCGGTCGGGCAGGCTCCAGGCCTCGATCTCGAAACCCGGTGCAAGCCCCTTGATGCCCTGGTGGTGGATGCTGTTGACGCGCGCCGTGCGCACCTCGGGGAACAGCTTCGACAGCCGCGTGCCCTGCACGATCTCGATCTGGTGGAAGTTCTGGTCGTAGGTCACCGGGTCGCGGTGGCGCAGCGTCTCGGGGTGGCCGTGCTGCTCCTCGATGTCCTGGTAGAGCGTGCCGCCGAAGGCCACGTTGATGAGCTGCAAGCCCCGGCACACGCCGAAGATCGGCTTGCCGGCCTGCTCGAAGGCCTCGACCAGCGCGAGGTCGTACAGGTCGCGGATCTGGTCGCCGATCCACGCGTCTTTCAAGGGCTCTTCGCCGTAGCTGCCGGGCCAGACATCGGCACCACCGTGCATCACCACGCCATCGAGCCACTCGGCGTAGTGCGAGAGCTTGGTGTCGCCGCGCGCCGTCTCGCCCGTGGGGCACGGCACCATCACCACCATCGCGCCGGCCGACATGAGCCAGTGTGCGATCGACTGTTCGACGTACTGCAGCGTCTTGTTCGTGAAGAGCGAGCGGGCCGGGTCGGCGTGCGAGAAGCAGGCGGACAAGCCGATCTTGAGCCGGGCGGCGACAGGCTGAGACATCTCGATGGGTTCCCTGTGGACAAAGTTCATTGTGCGCCCATCGAACTTCGGTCGTGTGTCAGCCGAACCCCCGAAGTATGCTGTGCGGCGCATCAGGAGACACGCATGAAGACGATCAAGGGGCCGGGCATTTTCCTGGCCCAGTTCGCGGGCGACACGGCCCCGTTCCACTCGCTCGACGCCATCGCCGGATGGGCCGCGAGCCTCGGCTACAAGGGCGTGCAGATCCCGAGCTGGGACACGCGCCTCATTGACCTGAAGCGCGCCGCCGAGAGCAAGACCTACTGCGACGAGATCAAGGGCACGCTCGCCAACCACAGCCTGGAGATCACCGAGCTCTCGACCCACCTGCAAGGCCAGCTGGTCGCGGTGCACCCGGCCTACGACGCCGGCTTCGATGGCTTCGCGGCGCCCGAGGTGCGCGGCAACCCCGTCGCGCGCCAGCAGTGGGCGGTGCAGCAGCTGCACCATGCGGCCAAGGCCTCGGCGAACCTCGGCCTCACGGCGCACGCGACCTTCTCGGGCGCGCTGGCCTGGCCGTACCTCTATTCATGGCCGCCACGCCCGGCCGGCCTCATCGAGGAAGCCTTCGACGAACTGGCGCGCCGCTGGCGGCCGATCCTCGATGCCTTCGATGCCGTGGGCGTCGACGTGGGCTACGAAATCCATCCCGGTGAAGACCTGCACGACGGCGTGAGCTACGAGATGTTTTTGGAGCGCGTGAACAACCATCCGCGCGCCTGCCTGCTCTACGACCCGAGCCACTTCGTGCTGCAGCAGCTCGACTACCTCACCTACATCGACCACTACCACGAGCGCATCAAGCTCTTCCACGTGAAGGACGCCGAGTTCAACCCGACCGGCAAGCAAGGCGTGTACGGCGGCTTCCAGAGCTGGATCAACCGCGCCGGGCGCTTCCGCTCGCTGGGTGACGGACAGGTCGACTTCAAGGCCATCTTCTCGAAGATGGCGCAGTACGACTTCCCGGGCTGGGCGGTGCTCGAATGGGAGTGCTGCATCAAGCACCCGGAAGACGGTGCGCGCGAAGGAGCCCGCTTCATCGCCGACCACATCATCCGCGTGGCCGATCGCGCTTTCGACGACTTCGCGGCCGGCGGCGCGGATGTGGCGGCGAACCGGCGGATGCTCGGGATCGGCTAGCGCCCGCCTCCATTTGCTATATTTTCAATAGCATTCAAGCCATGACAGAAGGCCCTTCGGGGCCTTTTTCTTCGGGGTGTGTTTTTAAGACAAGCAACTGTCATGCCCTGCAAGCTATAATGTCGGGTTCGTTTCGATGCCACGACGAAGAATTTCGTCATATGTGCCGGTTGTTCTGCGCCGCCCCTGAATGCCTTTGCTCATTCAGGCCCCGCGTCTTTCCAGCTGGCGTCTCAGTGTGTTGAGCGCCTCACCCGGCGCCCATGAATGCCACCACTGGCTTCGTTCCTGTTGAAGCGAATCGCGCCGGCGGCGCGCCCGTTTTCAATTAATTTTCGGCACTTCGCGCATTCCGTCGGCGCGTGGCGCCCAGGCTTCATGGACACATTCGCAACAGCATCGCGGTGGGCAGGCCTCTTGCTCCTTCCCTTCGCAACCCGACTCCCGGACGCCGGCTGACCCGCCGGCCGACTGAAACCAAGACACCCATCTTCATCTCCAACGTACATCGAACGATTCAGAGGTAATCACACATGCCCAAGGAAGAACTGATCGAAATGAACGGCGCAGTGACCGAAGTCCTGCCCGACTCGCGCTATCGCGTCACGCTGGACAACGGCCATCAGCTGATCGCCTACAGCGGCGGCAAGATGCGCAAGCACCACATCCGCATTCTGGCCGGCGACAAGGTCTCGCTCGAGCTGTCGCCCTACGACCTGACCAAGGGCCGGATCACCTTCCGTCACCTGGAACGTCGCGGCCCGCCGCCGACCAACACCGGCGGCAACAACACGCCCCGTCGCTGAGCGACGCCCGGCCGGCCTTGCAGAGCGCCCTCGCGCAGGGGGCCCTGCAAGGCCTTTGTCATTTCCGGGCCCTCACTTTTTCTCTGCATTCCTTCCCGCCTCCGGCCGCCGAACGATGAACACCCCCACCTCCCCGGCCGAGCCCCACGGTTTCGCTTCGCTGGCGCTCTCGCCGCAGACGCTGGCCAACCTCACCCAGCTCGGCTACACGCAGATGACGGCCATCCAGGCCGCCGCGCTGCCGCCCGCACTGCTCGGCAAGGACCTGATCGCCCAGGCCAAGACCGGCAGCGGCAAGACCGCCGCCTTCGCGCTGGCGCTGCTGGCCAACCTGAACCCGCGCCGCTTCGCCATCCAGGCGATGGTGCTGTGCCCCACGCGCGAGCTGGCCGACCAGGTGACGACCGAGATCCGCCGCCTGGCGCGCGCCGAAGAAAACATCAAGGTGGTCACGCTGTGCGGCGGCGTGGCGCTGCGCGGGCAGATCGCCAGCCTGGAGCACGGCGCGCACATCGTCGTGGGCACGCCGGGGCGGATCATGGACCACCTGGAGCGCGAGAACCTCGACCTCTCGGCACTCAACACGCTGGTGCTCGACGAAGCCGATCGCATGCTCGACATGGGCTTCTTCGACGACATCGTGAAGGTCGCGCGCCAATGCCCTTCGGCCCGCCAGACGCTGCTGTTCTCGGCCACGTATCCCGAAGGCATCGCCAAGCTCGCGCAGCAGTTCATGAAGAACCCCGAGCAGATCGTGGTGCAGGCCCAGCACGAAGGCAGCAAGATCCGCCAGCGCTGGTACCAGGTGAAGGACAGCGAGCGGCTGCACACCGTGAGCCTGCTGCTCGACCATTTCCGTCCCGTGAGCACGCTGGCCTTCTGCAACACCAAGCAGCAGTGCCGCGACCTCGTCGACGTGCTGCAGGCGCAGGGCTTCAGCGCGATGGCGCTGTTCGGCGAGTTGGAGCAGCGCGAGCGCGACCAGGTGCTGGTGCAGTTCGCCAACCGCAGCTGCTCGGTGCTGGTGGCCACCGACGTGGCGGCACGCGGGCTCGACATTGCGCAGCTCGAAGCCGTGATCAACGTCGACGTGACGCCCGATTCCGAGGTTCACATCCACCGCGTGGGCCGCACCGGCCGCGTCGGCCAGCAGGGCGGCTCGGAAGGCATGGCGCTGAACCTGGCCAGCATGAACGAGATGGGCTTCGTCGGGAAGATCGAGCAGCTGCAGGGCCGCGAATCCGAATGGCACAACGCGGCCGAACTCACGCCGGCCCAGGGCGCGCCGCTCACGCCGCCGATGGCCACGCTGCAGATCGTCGGCGGTCGCAAGGAAAAGATCCGCGCCGGCGACGTGCTGGGCGCGCTGACCGGCGACTGCGGCTACACCAAGGACCAGGTCGGCAAGATCAACGTCAACGAGTTCTCGACCTATGTCGCGGTGGACCGCAGCATTGCCGAAGAAGCCGCGCGCAAGCTCGGCAACGGCCGCGTGAAAGGCAAGAGCGTCAAGGTGCGACTGCTGACGCCGCAGTCGATCTGACACCCCTCCCGAACCCTCTGTTTGGCCTCCGTTCGGCCTTCTGGCAGGTGAAATCTGCCGATGTGGCCTAATCGGGGGTCGAACATCTTTTTTATCCGAGCTTTCCATGCCCAAGAAAATCCGTACCGAAGCCGACCGTCTTGCCAGCCCGAAGCCGATCCCCATGCCCGGCTACACCGTGCCGCGTAACGGTGGCGGCCAGAAGGTCAGCCTCGAGCGCGGCACCGCCACGCGCAGCAAGAAGAACCCGGGCAAGCGCCCCAGCAAGGGCGGCTGATCCAGCCCCCGAGGCTCGCGCCAGGCGAGCCGCGACGAACGCGCCCCCGGGCGCGTTTTGTCATTGGGGCCCGCCATCCACCAAGCCGCCATGTCCGACGACAACCAGATCTACATCCCGCCCTCGTTCTTCGCGGTCTACAGCGACGCGCGCCAGCGCCTGCGCGAGCCGATCGACGTGGTGCGCGCGCGCTACGAGATCTGCGAAGACCTCGCCAGCCACCTCGTGGGCCATGCGCAGATCCAGCACCACACCGAGGTGCCGGTCGAAAGCGAGATCCTGCGGCGCATCCACGCCGGACTGGCGGTGCCCGAGTCGGGCGTCTCCGTGCCCGAAGCCGGCTGGATCGTGCAGCGGCTGGCCGAATTGCTGGGGTGGGAAGCGCCCGAGCCTGAGCCGACGCCGGACGCCGAATAGGCCAGCCCCTCAACGCGCGGCGAAGCGCTCCAGCAGGAAGTCGACGAAAGCCCGCGTCTTGGCCGCCAGGTGACGCGAGGGGTAGACGGCGTAGACGGGCGTGCGGTCGGCCTCCCAGTCTTCGAGCACGGCTTCGAGCCGCCCCGCTGCCAGCTCGCGCTCGACGTAGATGCGCGGCACCAGGCTCACACCGAAGCCCGCGAGCAGCGCGTCGCGCACGGCGATGCTGGAGCTGACCTTGTAGCGCCCGTCGATGGGCACCGCCACGCTGCGGCCGGCGCGGCTGAAGGTCCATTTGTTCGCGTGGCCCGACAGGGTGAACTGCACGCACTCATGGGCCTTCAGGTCTTCGGGCGCGGCGGGCCGGCCGTGCGCCGCGAAGTAGCCGGGCGCGCCGCACAGCACATGGGTCATGGTCATGAGTTCGCGCGCGACGAGGCTCGAGTCTTCCAGCCGGTCGCTGCCGCGGATCGCGAGGTCGTAGCCCTCGCCGATCAGGTCGGTGCGGGTGTCCTGCAGGTTCAGCTCGAGCCGCAGCTTCGGGTGGCGGTCCATGAAGGCGGGGATGTGCGGCGAGATGCAGGTCAGCGCAAAGGTCAGCGGCGCGCTCACGCGCAGCACGCCGCCCGGGCTTGCGCCCACGGGCGCCAGCGCAGCGTCGGCCTCCTCCAGGTCGTCGAGGATGCGCGCGAGCCGCTCCACGTACGCCGCGCCCGCCTCGGTGAGGCTCATGCTGCGCGTGGTGCGGTTGATCAGTCGCACGGTGAGATGCGCCTCCAGCTCGGCGATGTTCTTGCTGACGGCCGCGGCCGACAGCCCCAGCTGCCGCGCGGCGCCGGCGAAGCTGCCCGCCGCGGCGGTGGTGCGGAAGACCTTGAGGGCGGTGAGATGGTCCATGGGGCTATGCAGGTCCGTGCGTGAGTCCTGCGTTCGATTGACGACTGACAGTAAAGAATCAATTCATTATTCGAGCATTCACAACCAGGGGTCAACGGCATAGATTCGAGCCATGACCTCCTCCGCCCCGAACCGCACCACCGACGTCCTGCTCACCGCGATGGCGCCCGCCGTCTGGGGCAGCACCTACATCGTGACCACCGAGCTGCTGCCGGCGAACTACCCGCTGACAGTGGCGCTGCTGCGCGCGCTGCCGGCGGGCCTGCTGCTGATGCTGATCGTGCGCCAGCTGCCGCCCAGGGCGTGGTGGGGGCGCATCTTCCTGCTGGGCGCGCTGAACTTCTCGGTGCTGTGGGCGATGCTGTTCCTCGCGGCCTACCGGCTGCCGGGCGGCGTGGCGGCCACCATCACCTCGGTGCAACCGCTGTTCGTGGTGTTCCTTGCCGGCCTGCTGCTGGGCGCGCCGGTGCGTGCACTGTCGGTGGCGGCGGCGGTGATCGGCATGGGCGGGGTGGCGCTGCTGGTGCTCACGCCGAATGCCGCGCTCGACGCACTGGGCATCGCCGCGGCGGTCGCGGCGGCGGTGTCGATGGCCTTCGGCACGGTGCTGAGCCGCCGCTGGCAGCCGCCGGTGTCGGCGCTGACCTTCACGGCGTGGCAGCTGACGGCCGGCGGCCTGCTGCTCTTGCCGGTGGCGCTGTGGCTGGAGCCGCCGCTGCCCGCGCTCACGGCGATGAACTGGGTCGGCTTCGCCTGGCTCGGGCTGATCGGCGCCGCGCTCACCTACATCGTGTGGTTCCGCGGCGTGGCCCGGCTGGAGCCCTCGGCGATCGCGCCGCTGGCCTTCCTGAGCCCGGTGACGGCGGTGATCCTGGGTTGGGCGCTGCTGGGCCAGAGCCTGTCGGGCTGGCAGACGGCGGGCATCGCCATCGTGATCGCGAGCATCTGGCTGAGCCAGCAGGCGCAGCGCGGTGCGCAGCCGATGCGGATGGCCTCTGCGCCCAGCCGCTGAGCACCGAGGTGCTTACGTCGCGGGGCCCTTGAGCTCCACGCCGTTGCCGTCCGGGTCGCTCAGGTAGATCGAAGGACCGTTGCCTTCGGCGCCGAAGTTGTTCTGCACCTCGCCTTGCACCGGCACACCGTGGCGGGCCATGCGCGCACGGATCGCGGCCTCGTCGAAGGGCTCGATGCGCAGGCACAGGTGATCGACGTTGCGGCCCTCGCGCCCGGCGAGCGCGCCGCCTTCGCGGCCGAGCTTGCCATCGTGCGTGACGAGATCGATCAGGCTGCTGCCGGCGCGCAGATGGATGAGGCCGAGGTCGTCGCGGCGCTTTTCCACCGTGCAACCGAGCACGTCGCAATAGAAGGCCATGGACCGCGCGGCATCGCGCACACGCAGCACGATGTGGTCGATGTGCAGCACCGCGAACGGTACCGTGCCGGTCGGATCGTGAGGTGGGCGGGCCGTCATGCCCGCCAGTGTGTCAGACCACCCCGGCGGCGCGCAACGCCTCGAAGCGCGTGGCATCGACACCCATCTCGGCCAGCACCTCCTGCGTGTGCTGCCCCAGCGCAGGCGGTGCGCGGCGCAGCACGGGCGGCGTGGCCGTCAGGCGCAGCGGGCTCGCCACGCCGGTGATGCTGGCGATGCCGTCGCCCGCGTCGCGCGGCAGCGTGACCGCGAGGCCCCGCGCCTTGACCTGCGCATCGTCGAAAGCCTGCGCGATGTCGTTGATGGGGCCGCAAGGCACGGCCTTGTCTTCGAGCAACGCGATCCACGCGGCGGTGGTGCGAGTGCGCGTGAGTTCTTCCATCATCGGGATCAGCACGCCGCGGTGCTTCACGCGCAGCGTGTTGGTCGCGAAGCGCTCGTCGGCGGCCCACTCGGCGTGACCGGCCGCTTCGCAGAAACGCGCGAACTGGCCGTTGTTGCCGATGGCCAGCAGCATCGCGCCGTCCTGCGTCGGAAAGTCTTGATAAGGCGCGAGGCTCGGGTGCGTATTGCCCTGCCGGCCCGGCGCCTTGCCGGTGTTGAGGAACGCGCTCGCCTGGTTGGCGAGGATCGCCATGCCCACGTCGAGCAGCGCCATGTCGATGTGCTGGCCTTCTCCGGTGCGGTCGCGCACCTGCAGCGCCGCGAGGATGGCGGTGCTGGCGTACACGCCGGTGAAGAGATCGGTCAGCGCCACGCCCACGCGCAGCGGGCCGCCGCCGGGTTCGCCGTCGGGGCGGCCGGTGATGCTCATCATGCCGGTCATGGCCTGGATCATCAGGTCGTAGCCCGCGCGCTCGGCGTAGGGACCGTCGTGGCCGAAACCGGTCACGCTGCAGTAGATGAGGCGCGGGTTCGCCGCGCGCAGGCTCTCGTGGTCGAGGCCGTACTGCTGCAGGCCGCCGGTCTTGAAGTTCTCGACCACGATGTCGGCCTGCGCCGCCATCTGCTGCAGCAGCGCCTGCCCTTCGGGCGTAGCCATGTCGATGGTGACCGAGCGCTTGTTGCGGTTGCAGGAGGTGAAGTAGCTGGCCTGGTCGGTGTCGCGGCCGTCCGCGTCCTTCACGAAGGGCGGGCCCCAGGTGCGCGTGTCGTCGCCGACGCCGGGGCGTTCGATCTTGACGACATCGGCGCCCAGGTCCGCGAGGATCTGCGTACACCACGGGCCCGCGAGCACGCGGGACAGATCGAGGACCTTGATGCCGTCGAGTGCTGCGGGCTTGGTCATTCGCTTTTGATTAGTTCGCGAACGCTGCAATGCCGGTAATGGCGCGGCCCAGGATCAGGGCGTGGATGTCGTGCGTGCCTTCGTAGGTGTTCACCACTTCCAGGTTCACCAGGTGGCGGGCCACGCCGAACTCGTCGCTGATGCCGTTGCCGCCCATCATGTCGCGCGCCATGCGGGCGATGTCCAGCGACTTGCCGCAGTTGTTGCGCTTCATGATCGAGGTGATCTCGACGGCGGCGATGCCTTCGTCCTTCATGCGGCCCAGGCGCAGGCTGCCTTGCAGGCCCAGCGTGATCTCGGTCTGCATGTCGGCCAGCTTCTTCTGAATCAGCTGGTTGGCGGCGAGCGGGCGGCCGAACTGCTTGCGATCGAGCGTGTACTGGCGGGCGCGGTGCCAGCAGTCTTCGGCGGCGCCGAGCGCGCCCCACGAGATGCCGTAGCGGGCGCTGTTCAGGCAGGTGAAGGGGCCCTTGAGGCCTTGCACTTCGGGGAAGGCGTTCTCTTCAGGGCAGAACACGCCGTCCATGACGATCTCGCCGGTGATGCTGGCGCGCAGGCCGACCTTGCCATGGATGGCGGGGGCCGAGAGGCCCTTCATGCCCTTCTCGAGCACGAAGCCGCGGATCGGGCCGACGGTGCCGCTTTCGCTGACTTCCTTGGCCCACACGACGAACACGTCGGCGATGGGCGAGTTGCTGATCCACATCTTCGAGCCGCTGAGCGAGTAGCCGCCCGGCACCTTCTTGGCGCGCGTGGCCATGCTGCCGGGGTCGGAGCCGTGGTCGGGTTCGGTCAGGCCGAAGCAGCCGATCCATTCGCCGGTGGCGAGCTTCGGCAGGTACTTCTGCTTCTGGCCTTCAGTGCCGAATTCGAAGATCGGCACCATCACCAGCGAGCTCTGCACGCTGGCCATCGAGCGGTAGCCCGAATCGACGCGCTCGACTTCACGGGCGATCAGGCCATAGGCCACGTAGTTCAGGCCCGGGCCGCCGTACTGCTCGGGGATCGTCGGGCCCAGCAGGCCCAGCGCGCCCATTTCGCGAAAGATCGCGGGGTCGGTCTCGCCGGTACGGAAACCTTCGATGACGCGGGGCGCCAGGCGCTCCTGGCAGTAGGCATTGGCCGCGTCGCGGATCATGCGTTCTTCGTCGGTCAGCTGCTGGTCGAGAAGAAGGGGGTCGTCCCAGTGGAATTGCGCTTTGGCGGCCATGTGATGTCTCCGGAAAAGGGAAATGAGAGAAACAGGAAGGGAATGGGCCGATCCTAGCCACGCGCATGCACTCAGGCAAACGATGAATCCTCACCCAGATATGCGTTTGTAGAATGTCTTGCGAGACGTTTCCCATGCGTCTCCAGAGATAAACGCCCGTTTCCATTCATACGATCCAGGCATACATGCGCCGCAAGATCCCGCCCCTGCAGACCCTCGTGTGCTTCGACGCCGCCGCGCGCCACGAGAGCTACACCCGCGCCGCGCAGGAACTCGCGCTCACGCAGAGCGCGGTGTCGCGCCAGATCGGCGCGCTGGAGGCCTTCCTGGGCGTGGCGCTGTTTCGCCGCACGCGGCACGGCGTGGCGCTCACGGCCAGCGGCGCGGCCTACGCGCGCCAGATCGCCCGGCGCCTGGAGGCCATGGAGCGCGACACGCTCGACGCCATGGCCCATCAGGGCGAAGGCGGTTCGCTGTCGCTGGCGGCCGTGCCCACCTTCGCCACGCGCTGGCTGGTGCCGCGCCTGCGCGGCTTCGCGGCGCTGCAGCCGGACGTGGTTGTGCACATCGAGACGCGCACCCGCCCCTTTCTCTTTGCCGACGCGGAGTTCGACGCCGCGCTCTACGCCGGCACGCCCGCGCAGGTCGAGAACTGGGCCGGCACGCGCGCGCTGCTGCTGATGCATGAGGACGTGGTGCCGGTGTGCAGCCCGTCGCTGTTACCGCACGGTCGCGCCGTCTCGCCCGCGGCCATCGCGAAGATGCCCCTGCTGCAGCAGAGCACGCGTCCCGACGGCTGGCGCCAGTGGTTCGACGCGCAACAGATCGACGCCCCCAACGCACGCGGCGGCCCGCGCTACGAGCTGTTCTCGATCCTCGCCGCCGCCGCCTCGCACGGCCTCGGCGTGGCGCTGATGCCGACCATGCTGGTGGCCGACGAACTCGCGCGCGGCGAACTGGTGGTGGCCTGCCCGCGCGCGCTGTCGGCGGAGCGCAGCTACTACCTCGTGACGCCGGAGCGGGCGGATCAGCGGCCGCTGTTGAAGTTGTTCAGCGACTGGCTGCTGTTGCAGGCGCGGGAAGGCTGAAGCAGCCAAAGATGCATCTCAAGCTAGACATTTTCTTGAGTTTGCCCAACATGGCCCGCCTGCTGGGTCGCAGGCCACTGGATGTTTGAGCGCGCCCACCATCGCCAGGTGGCCCAGGTGCTCGCGACGCTGGAGGCGGCCCGCAACCCCGGCGCTTGAGCCGAAACGGGGACCGAGGCAGCTCCGATCTCAGGCCTTCGCAGCCGGCCGCATGCCCTCTTGCGCGTACGCCTGGATCATCGCGGGGAAGGCAGAGAACTCCGGCAGCTTGCCGAAGCTGTGCTTCGCGGGCGTCGTGGCCCAGGGCAGCTTCTCGTCGGTCCAGGTTTCCGCGAAAGGCACGACCCATTCGTGTCGGTCGAGCATGGTGGCGCGCAGGTTGACGAACTCGTCCATGCCTTCGGTGCGCGTGAACATCCAGCTCTTGCAGTGCGGGCAGAAGAAGTGGTGCGACTCGTCGCCATGCAGCCCGCCGATGACGGGCTCGCCCGACACCACTTCGAAGCCCGGCGTAGGGATCGCCAATGACAGCGAGAACGCACTGGCGCTCATGCGCTGGCAACCGGTGCAGTGGCAGGCCATGGCCAGCAGCGGCGGCGCGGTGATCCGCAGGCGCACCTGGCCGCAGCGGCAGCCGCCGGTCCAGGGGAGTTGCCAGTCGCTGGCGGTGTCTTGAGGGGTGTGGTTCTGGGTGCTCATGGAATGCTTTCGGGCTGGGTCTTCGGGATGATCGCTCAAGCCGAGGTCCGCCCTACCGAAACCCGCGTCCGAAAACGGCGAGCCCACGCCCCGCAGCCACGCGACACTGGACGCATGACCTCCCCCGTTCCCTCCCGCGTCGACGCCCTCGACTGGCCCCGCATCGACGCCGACCTCGCCACCCGCGGCTGCGCCGCCACCGGCGTGCTGTTCACGCCGAAGGAATGCGCCGCGCTCGCCGCGATGTACGAACAGCCGCAACATTTCCGCAGCCGCGTCGTCATGCAACGCCACGGCTTCGGCCAGGGCGAGTACCAGTACTTCGCGAACCCGCTGCCGTCCAAGCTCGTGGCGTTTCGCAGCGCGCTGTACGAGCGCCTCGCACCGCTGGCCAACGCATGGGCCACCGCGATGGGCCAGCCGGCCGATTACCCGCCGGACCACGCGTCCTACCTCGATCGGTGCCATGCCGCGGGCCAGTTGCGCCCGACGCCGCTGCTGCTGCGCTATGACGAAGGCGACTACAACTGCCTGCACCAGGACCTGTACGGCGACCTGCAATTTCCGCTGCAGCTCACGGTGCTGCTGAATCGGCCCGGCGAGGACTTCACGGGCGGCGAGTTCGTGCTGACCGAGCAACGCCCGCGCATGCAGTCGCGTGCCGAGGTGGTGCCGCTCGCGCAGGGCGAGGCGGTGATCTTCGCGGTGAACCAGCGGCCCGTGGCCGGCACGCGCGGCAGCTACCGCGTGACGATGCGCCACGGCGTGAGCCGCGTGCGCAGCGGAAGGCGCCACACGCTGGGACTGATCTTTCACGACGCGCGCTAGGACGAACGTTCGTTCACATGCAAGCCCTTGGGCGCGACGACATTGCACTCAGTGTGCAAAGTTGCACACATGTGCCGAATACAAGCGAGAATCCCGCGCGCATCCGGGGCATTGCCAGGATGGCCGGCGCACACGATCGGCCCCGCAACTCCCCCCGGACGCCGGACCACGACCTCGTGAGGAGGACCCGAGGTCCGTTCCGAGTTGTCGTCAGGGAGCTGTATGTACAAGGAATCGTCCGAGCCTCCGGATGGGGCGGGTCGCCCGTCTTTCGCGCACGTCACCACGCCGGTGCCACCGTCTTCGTCTCCCTCCACCGCTGACCCCCCGCCGCCCCGACGCCCGCGCCGCTTCCGGGTCGATGTCGGGTCCATCGTCAGTGCCGTGGCGCTCGCGCAGTCGCTGCTGCTGGTCACGCTGGGCTACTGGGGTTCGCAGCGGCTTGTGACGACGATCGGCACCTCGGCGCACAAGTCGAACCACGACCGCATCGAGGACAAGGTGCTGGCCTTCCTGGCCAAGGCCGAATCGGCCGTCGGTGCGATCGGCAACTCGCCCAGCCTCACGCCCGCGGGCGAGACCGTCGACCGCACGGCCGAGCTCCTGTGGACGCTGCTGCAGCAGTCGCCCGAACTCGACAGCGTCTACGTGGCGAACGTCGAAGGCAAGATGCTGATGGCGCTGCGCTACCCCGTGCCCGCGATCCGGCACATTGCGCGCAGCAGCGACTTCACCACCGAGACCTGGCAGTACAAGTTGCCGCTGGGCTCCGAGGCCGACGTGCAGCAGCGCTTTGCCACGCAGCGCGTGGAGGCCTACCGCAGCAGCTACAACCCGACGCAGCGCAGCTGGTTCGTGCAGGCGCGCAAGACGCAAGGGCCGGTGTGGACCGCCCCGTATGTCTTCGCCGCCGCTCAGGAACTGGGCGTGACCTACGCCTTGCCGAGCCAGCGCCGCCAGGCCGAAGGCAGCCCGCAGGCGATGGTGGTGGCGGGCGACGTGTCGCTGGGCCGGCTGTCGGAGTTCGTGCGCCAGTTCAGCCGCAACGGCAACGGCAACAGCGCCCTGCTGAGCGCCGACCACAAGGTGCTCGCACGCAGCGACATGCCGGGCGTGCTGCACACGCTGGAGGCGCCCACGGGCGCGCTCGGTGCGCTGGATGCACAGATGGTGGCCGACGGCATCGCCGGCAGCGGCACCGACAAGGCCTTCGCCTTCAGCCACGAGGGGCGGCGCTACCTGGTGCAGGCCTCGCGCATTCCCGCCACCGGCTGGCAGCTGGTCAGCTGGGTGCCCGAAGACGTGCTGCTGGGCGGCCTGCGGCGCGCGGTGGCATGGTCGCTGCTGCTGGCACTGGTGTTCCTCGGGCTGGCGCTGTACATGTCGCTGAAGCTGTCGAAGCTGGTGACGGCGCCGGTCGAGAACCTCTCGCGCATCGCGCGGCGCATCGGTCGCCTCGAACTCGACGACCTGCCGCGCGAACCCAGCCGCGTGCTGGAGATCCAGCACCTCGACCAGGCACTCGACGATTCAGCGCGCAGCCTCAAGGCCTTCAGCAAGTTCGTGCCGGTGGACGTGATCAACCAGCTGGTGGCGCAGGGCCACGCGCTCGCACCCAACGGCTCGTCGCGCCAGGTGACGGTGATGTTCACCGACGTGGAAGGCTTCACCTCGATCTCCGAGTCGATCCCGGCCGACGTGCTGGTGCGTCAGCTCACCGAATACTTCAACCTCGCGACCGGCGTGTTCGCGCGCCACGGCGGCGTGATCGACAAGTTCATCGGCGACGGCATCATGGTGCTGTGGGGTGCGCCGGCCGACGTGGAAGACGCCGAGTACAAGGCCTGCCGCGCCGCGCTGGAACTGCACGCGGAGATGCACGAACTCAACCGGCAGTGGGCCGAACAGGGTCTGCCCGAATTCCGCACGCACATCGGCATCCACACGGGCGTGGTGGTGGCGGGCGTGCTGGGCTCGAACGACCGGCTGTCTTACACGGCGTTCGGCGACGTGGTGAACGTGGCGAGCCGCATCGAAGGCGCGAACCGGCAGCTGGGCACGCGCATGCTGATTTCGGAGGTGACCTTCGCGGCCCTGAAGGGCCGGCTCGCCACGCGGCGCATCGAAGAGCTGGTGGAGCTGCGCGGCCGGCAGACGCGCATGGTGCTCCACGAATTGCTGACCTGATCTGAACGACCCGCGCGAACATCGCGCGGGGTCGCCGATCAGCGCGAGGGACGTGGTGGCGCGGGCGGTGTGGCCACGCGCACCAGCACCAGGTTGGCCGTGGTGCCGTTGCCCTGCGTGAGCACCGAATACTGCGTGTCGTTGATGAACAGCAGCTGCTCGCCGCGCGTGATGCGCGCCGCCACGGCGTAGCGCATGCGCGGATCGATGCGTGCGGGATCCACGCTGAGTTCGAACGCGAAAGGCGGCTGCTTGCCATCGGCCTTGAAGCGCTGCTCGGCGAGCGTGACCGAGGGCGCGTCCATGCGCGACACGTCAAGCAACTGCACAGTGATTTCAGCCGCCGGGTCGAGCGCGATGCGCTCGCGGTAGGCCACGGTGCCGGTCACGCGCAGCGGCGCGGCGCCGGGCTTCGGCGTGGCGGGTGTGCCCGGGGAAGCGCAGGCGCTCAGGACAGAGGCGCCGGCAACGGCGGAGAGCATGAGGAGGCTGGTGCGTCTTTTCATCGCCCCATTATGCGGAGGCACGCTGCGCGGCAAAAGCCACATACCAATCCAGACTGCCGGGGTTTGCCATCGCCTCGCGGTTCACGACCTTCTCGATGGGCTGGCCCAGCAGCAGCTTCTTGATCGGCAGCTCCTGCTTCTTGCCCGAGAGCGTGCGCGGAATCTCGGCCACCTGGAAGATGTCGTTGGGCACGAAGCGCGGCGACAGCGAGGTCTTGATGGCGTTGCCGATCTTCGCGCGCATGGCGTCGTCGAGCGCCACGCCGGGTCGCAGCACCACGAACAGGGGCATGTAGCTGTCGCGGCCCAGGTATTCGAGGTCGACCACCATCGAGTCGAGCACTTCGGGCAGGCCTTCGACGGCGCTGTAGATCTCGCTGGTGCCCATGCGCAGGCCCTGGCGGTTGATGGTGGCGTCGCTGCGGCCGTAGATGATGCAGCCGCCGTCGGTGCCGACCTTGATCCAGTCGCCGTGGCGCCACACGCCGGGGTAGGTGTCGAAGTAGCTCGACACGTAGCGCGCATTGCCTTCGTCGCCCCAGAAGTACAGAGGCATCGATGGAATGGGCTGCGTGCACACCAGTTCGCCGACCTCGCCGACGACCGGCTGGCCCTGCTCGTTCCAGGCCTCGACCGCGTGGCCGAGTTCGCGGCATTGCATCTGGCCCGGCACTTCGGGCAGCTCGCGGTTGCCGCCGACGAAGGCGCCACAGAAGTCGGTGCCGCCGGAGATGTTGCACCACCAGACCTCCTTCGAGCCGGCATCGAGGATCTGCTGCGAGCCCCAGCGCTGCACCTCGTCGGGCAGCGGCGAGCCGGTGCTGCCGAGCGCGCGCACGCGCGACAGATCGCCGCAGTCCTTGGCGACGAGGCCGGCCTTCATGCAGTTGGTGAAGTAGGCCGCGCCCGCGCCGAAGAAGGTGACGCGATGCTTGGCGACGAAGCGCCACAGCACGCCCCAGTCGGGCTTCTCCTTGCTGCCCGCCGGGTTGCCGTCGTAGATGCAGATGGTGGCGCCGAAGGCCAGGCCCGAGAGCTGCGAGTTCCACATCACCCAGCCCGTGGAGCTGTACCAGTGGTAGCGCTCGCCGAAGTTGTTGGCGCCGTAGCTCGCGCCCACGTCGTTGTGCAGGCCGCAGGCGTGCATGGTGAGCAGGATGCCGCCCTGCCCGTGCACGATGGGCTTGGGCAGGCCGGTGGTGCCGCTCGAGTAGACGATCCAGATCGGATGGTCGAAGGGCAGCCACTCGGGCTCGAAGGCCGCGACCTCGGCGTCATTGCGTGCAATGGCCTGCTGCCATTCGACGTCGTGCGGCACGGCGTTCGCGGCAAAGGGCGTCTGCACGAGCAGCAGCTTCTGCACGCTCGGCAGCTGGCCGCGCAGCTCCTGCAGCACGGCGGAGCGGTCCAGCGGCTTGCCGCCGTAGTGCACGCCGTCGACCGCGATCAGCAGCGTGGGTTCGATCTGGCGGAAGCGGTCGGCCACGGCGGCCGTGCCCATGTCGGGCGCGCACACGCTCCACACCGCGCCGATGCTGGAGCACGCAAGAAAGGCCACCATGGTCTCGGGCACGTTCGGCATGTAGGCCGCCACGCGGTCGCCGCGGCGCACGCCGAGCGACTTCAGCGTGAGCGCCACCGCCGCCACCTGGCGGCGCAGCTCGGGCCACGACAGCTCGCGCACTTCGCCGCGCTCGTTGTCGCTCACGATGGCCGGCAGGCCGGCCGCATGGGCCGCGTCGGCGTGACGCAGCACTTCGCGCGTGTAGTTGACCTGCGCGCCGGGAAACCAGCGCGCGCCGGGCATGCGCCGTTCGGCGAGCACCGCGGTGTGCGGCGTGGGCGAGTGCAGGCCGGCGTAGTCCCAGATGCTCTGCCAGAAGGCGTCGAGGTCGGTGACGGACCAGCGCCACAGCGCGTCGTAGCTGTCGAAGGCCAGGCCGCGCGTGTCGCGCAGCCAGTTCTGGTAAAGGCGGATCTGGGGGATGTTGGGAGCGGACATGCCACGAGCGTAGCGCTGCGAACGGTCGTGCTCAATGAGGGTTGACCTCAGGGTTTGTACGTGTGTTCAACATTTTTGTACAGCCGTTCAATACGCCCCCATGAACGCTCGCACACCGACAGCCCGCAAACGCACCGTGTCGCGTACCTCGGCCGTCGCGCCCGAGACCGCGCGGCCCGACCGCCGCCAGGCGATTCTGCTGGCGGCCGAGAAGCTCTTCGCGCAGCACGGCTACCACGCCGTGACGATCCGCCAGATCGCCGAAGAAGCCGGCGTGCCGCTCGCGCTCGTGGGCTACTACTTCGGACCGAAGCACGAGCTGTTCCACGCGATCTTCGAACACTGGAGCCACACCATCGACGAACGGCTCGCGCGCCTTGCGGCCGTGACCGTCGACCCCGACGACGCGCGCACGCTGCCGCGCATCATCGAGGCCTTCACCGCGCCCGTGCTGGCGCTGCGCGCGAGCACCGAGGGCGAGTACTACGCGCTGCTGGTGGCGCGCGAGCTGTACCACGCCACCGAGGAAGCCGACCGCGTGCTGCGCGGCTACTTCGATCCGCTGGCCGAGGCCTACATCGACGCGCTGCATGTCGCGCTGCCGCACGCCTCGCGCAGCCAGGTCGCGTGGGGCTACCAGTTCGCGCTGGGCGCGCTGCTGCACCACCTGAACGACACGCGCATCGAGCGTCTCTCGCGCGGCGAGAACCGGCGCGCCGACCCGGCCGTGGCGCCGATGCTGGTGAACTTCATCGTTGGCGGCCTGCGCGCCGCACTGCCGCGCCCCAAGGCGGCACGCCCCCAAAAAACCATCCCCAGGAGACAAAAGCCATGATGAAAAGACGCACCCTGCTGTCGGCGCTCGCGGCCGCATCGGCCGCCACGGCCCTGCCTTCGCGCGCGCAGCAGGCCCATCCGAAGATCGTGTTCGGCTACACGGCGGTGACCGACTTCGCCTCGGTCTTCGTCGCCGCCGAAGAGGGCTACTTCAAGAAGCGCAACCTCGACGTGGAGCTGAAGTTCATTCCGCTGAACTCCACCATCCCGGCCGCGCTGCAGTCCGACTCGCTGCAGATCGGCGGACCCACGCCCTCGGTGTTCCTGCAGGCGGTGGACGGCGGCCTCGACCTCGTGCTGGTGGCCGGCGGCGGCCTCACCTCGAAGACGATCACCGGCTTCGGTCTCGTGGCGCGCGCGGGCTCGGGCATCAAGAACGCGCAGGACTGCGTGGGCAAGAAGATCGGCGTGCCCGGCCTGGGTGCCTTCCTGCATGTGACCTTCCGCGCGTGGCTGAAGGACAGCGGCGTCGACTACCGCAAGGTCAACTTCGTCGAAGCCGCGTTCCCGCAGCATGCCGACCTGCTGCGCGGCGGCTCGGTCGATGCGGTGGTGTCGGCCGACCCGTTCATGAGCCGCATCACCGACAGCGGCGCGGGCTACGTGGCCTCGTACTACTCGACCTTCCTGCCCGAGAACAACCAGACCATCGTGCACGCGGCCAAGCGCGAATGGGTCGCGAAGAACCCTGCCACGGCGCGCGCGTTCCGCGAAGCGTTGGTCGAGGCAGGCGCCTTCATCCAGCAAGCGAAGAACGATGCGAAGGTGCGCACCGCCATCGGCAAGTACATCAAGCTGCCACCTGAAGTGCTGGCCAAGGTGCAGGTCTCCCCGCCCGGCCCCGTCGTCACCGACAAGCAGCTGGGCTACTGGACCGGGCTGATGAAGGAGCAGGAGATGCTCAAGACGAACATCGACGTCGCGAAGCTGATCGCCAAGTGATCTCCGCCCCCTCCCCGATCACCGCACGCGCCGCGCTGTCGGCCAGCGCGGCGCGCTCGCACACAGGTTCCACGATGCAAGCCAGCCCCTTCCTGCGCTTCGACGGCGTCACCATCCGCCTCGGCGGGCGCGAGATCCTCTCGCCCACGTCCTTCGACGTGGCGCGCGGCGAGTTCGTCTGCATCGTCGGCCCCAGCGGCTGCGGCAAGACCACGCTGCTGCGCGCGGCCAGCGGCCTCGTCACCGCCAGCGCCGGCGAGGTGCGGCGCAAGGGTGTCGCGATGACCGAGCCCTCGCGCGAAGTGGCCTTCGTGTTCCAGGACTACGGCCGCGCGCTGCTGCCGTGGCGCACGGTGGAAGGCAACGTGAGCCTCGCGCTCGAAGCGGCCGGCGTGCCCGTGGCCGAACGCGCGGCGCGCATCGCCGACGTGCTGGGCAAAGTCGGGCTCGCGAAGCACACGCACAAGTTTCCCGTGCAGCTGTCGGGCGGCATGCAGCAGCGCGCGCAGATCGCGCGCTGCCTCGCGCAGAAGCCCGAGCTGATGATGATGGACGAGCCCTTCGGCGCGCTCGACGCGCTCACGCGCCAGAGCCTGCAGGACGAACTGGCGCGCCTGGTGCGCGACGACGGCCTCACGGTGCTGTTCGTCACGCACGATTTGGAAGAAGCGATCTACCTCGGCGACCGCGTGATCGCGCTGCAGGCCAACCCCGGTCCAGGCCGTCCGAGCCTCGCGCGGATGATCGACGTGAAGATCCCGCGCCCGCGCGACCAGCTCTCGACCAAGGAGCATCCGGAGTACCTGCACCTGCGGCGTGAGCTCTTTGCTTTCATCGAGCAAGGCCATGACTGAAGGCCGACTCTTCCGCTGGCTGCGGCCGTGGGTGTTTCCCGTGCTGCTGGTCGGCGCCTTCGAGTGGTACGCACGCCGCGCCTCCGCGCTGGGCAGCGATTCGCTGGCGCCACCGAGCGCGGCGGCCAAGGCCTTCGTCGGCGCGGCCATGGACGGCTCGCTCTGGCAGGCGACGGGCTTCACGCTCGGCACGGCAGCGCTCGGCCTGCTGCTGGGTGCGGTGCTCGGCATTGCGCTGGGGCTGGTGCTCGGGCTTTCGCGCCGCGCGGCGCAACTGGGCTCAGTGTCCATCGAAGTGCTGCGGCCGGTGCCTTCGGTCGCCCTGATCCCGCTCGCGATGCTGGGCTTCGGTTTCGGTGTGCGCATGGAAGTGGCCATCGTCGCCTTCGCCACCTTCTGGCCGCTGCTGGTGCTGGTGCAATCGGCGGTGCAGCAGATCGAGCCCCGGCTGCTCGAGGTGAGCCGCGTGCTGGGCCTGTCGGCGCGCGAGCGTGCCTTCAAGATCGTGCTGCCGGCCATCGTGCCGCGCCTGTTCGTCGCCTTGCGCCTGGGCGTGGCGGTGGCGCTGGTGGTGGCCGTGACGGTCGAGATCGCCGCCAACCCGCACGGCATGGGCTACGCGATGATGATTGCGCAGCAGAGCTTCGACCCCGCGCTGATGCTCGCGTGGCTGGGCTGGATCGGCGTGGTGGGCTTCGCGGTCAACGCAGGCATGGTGCGCCTGCAGGCCTTCGTCGCGCGTCGCATGGGGGTACAGCCATGAGCAACGAACGCACGAAACACAACGCCCTGAACGGGCTCGGCTCGCTCGGCGTGCTGCTGGCGCTGGTCGCGCTGTGGTGGGTCACGAGCAATGCGGGCTGGGTCAGCCGCGTGTTCCTGCCGACGCCGCAGGCCACGGTCGCGAGCCTGCTCGAAGGCCTCAACCTGGCCGGCGGCGATGGCAATGGCGAACTGCTCGCGTTCACGCAGGCCACGGTCGGGCGCATGGTCGAAGGCTGGCTGCTGGCCTCGCTCTTCGGCGTGGTGTTGGGCGCGGCCATCGGCGTGTCGCCGGGCGTGCGTGCCTGGGTGCAGCCGACGCTGGAGTTCATCCGTCCGCTGCCCGCTTCCGCGCTGCTGCCGCTGGCCATCGCGATCTTCGGGCTGAACCCCGGCATGGTGCTGTTCGTGGTCGCCTTCGGTGCGATGTGGCCGGTGCTGCTGGCCACAGTGCACGGCTTCGCGGCGGTGGAGCCGCGCCTGTCGGAGGTGGCGCGCTGCCTGCAGATGTCGCGCACCGCGTACATCTGGAAGATGGGCCTGCCCAACGCCATGCCCGACATCCTCGCCGGCATGCGGCTGGCGCTGACCATCGCGCTGATCGTCGCGGTGGTGGGCGAAATGATCGCCTCGCAAAGCGGCCTGGGCCAGGCGATTCTCCTGGCGGCGCGCGCGTTCCGCGCCAGCGACCTCTTCGCCGGCATCGTGCTGCTCGGGCTCATCGGCTTCGTGAGCAACGCACTGCTGGCCTTTGCCGAAAAGCGGCTGCTGCGCTGGCAGCAACCCTGATTCCTTCCTTCTTCCAACACGAACACCCCACAAGGAGCCCCTCCATGACACGCAAGTTCGTCGACCTGTCGATCTTTCTCGAGAACGACGTGCTGTCCGATCCGCCGGCCTTCGCGCCGAAGATCCAGTACTTCACGCACGACAACACCTTCGAGCAGATCGAGCCCTTCTTCCCGGGCCTGAAGAAGGAAGACCTGCCCGACGGCGAGGGCTGGGCGGTGGAGATGGTGCAGCTGTCCACGCACAACGGCACGCACCTCGACGCGCCCTACCACTTCCACTCGACGATGGACAAGGCGCTCGGCGAGAAGAAGCCCGCGATCGCGATCCACGACGTGCCGCTCGAATGGTGCTTCCAGCCCGGCGTGAAGCTGGACTTTCGCCACTTCGCCGACGGCTACGTGGTCACGGCCGCCGACGTCGAGGCCGAGCTCAAGCGCATCGGCCACACACTGAGCCCGCTGGAGATCGTGGTGGTCAACACGCGCGCCGGCTCGCGCTACGGCAACAACGACTACGTGTCGGCCGGCGCGGGCATGGGCTACGAAGCCACCATGTATCTGCTGGAACGCGGCGTGCGCCTCACGGGCACCGACGCCTGGAGCTGGGACGCGCCCTTCGTGCACACCGCGAAGAAGTACGGCGAGACGCACGACGCCTCGCTGATCTGGGAAGGCCACAAGGCCGGCCGCGACATCGGCTACTGCCACATCGAGAAGCTGCACAACCTCGAGGTGCTGCCGCCCACGGGCTTTTTCATCAGCTGCTTCCCGCACAAGATCCGCGGCGCCTCGGCCGGCTGGACGCGCGCGGTGGCGATCTTCGACGACGCGCTGATGGCGTCGTCGTCCTGAGGCACGGGATACGCACGGACATGATCGAACTCAACCACACGCACGACGCAAGCGCCCGCAGCTGGGTCGTCTCGGCCAATGCCGAAGGCAGCGACTTCCCGATCCAGAACCTGCCGTACGCGGTGTTCCGCCGCGCCGGCAGCCCCGAGCCGTTTCGCGGCGGCGTGGCCATCGGCGACCAGGTGCTCGACCTCGCGGCACTGGCGGCGGGATCGCACGTCGATGGCCTCGCGCTCGATGCGGCGCGCGCGGCGGCCCTGCCCACACTCAACGACTTCTTCGCACTCGGCCCCTTGGCCTGGCAGGCGCTGCGCCACGCGGTCTTCGCAGTGCTGCACAGCGACGCGCCAGCAGCGACGGCGAGCGACCTGCGCCCCTGCCTCGTGCCGCAGGCCGAGGTCGAATACACCGTGCCCGCGCGCATCGGCGACTACACCGACTTCTACACCTCGATCGACCACGCACTGAACATCACCCGCCTGATGAACCCCGACGGCGACGTCACGCCCAACTTCCGTTGGGTGCCGACGGCGTACCACGGGCGCGTGTCGACCATCGGCGTGAGCGGCCAGCGCTTCCGCCGCCCGATGGGCCAGGCGATGGCGCCCGGCGCGAAGGCGCCCACGTACCAGGCCTGCGCGCGGCTCGACTACGAACTGGAACTGGGCGTGTGGATCGGCCAGGGCAATGCGCAGGGCGAGCCGATTCCGCTCGAACGCGCGGAAGAACACATCTTCGGCATCTGCCTGCTCAACGACTGGTCGGCGCGCGACATCCAGTTCTGGGAGATGGCGCCGCTCGGGCCCTTCCTCGCGAAGAACTTCGCCACCACGATCTCGCCGTGGATCGTGACGATGGAAGCACTCGCGCCCTACCGGCAGGCCTGGACGCGGCCCGCGAACGACCCGCAACCGCTGGACTACCTCGAAAGCACCGCGAACCGCGCAGGCGGTGCGCTCGACATCCGGCTGGAGGTGTGGCTCGAAAGCGAGAAGGCGCGCAAGGAAAAGACGGGCCCGTCACGCCTGTCGACGACCAGCTTCAAACACCAGTACTGGAGCGTGGCGCAGATGGTGGCGCACCACACGGTGGGCGGCTGCAGCCTGAACCCGGGCGACCTGTTCGGCAGCGGCACCATCTCGGGCCCCGGCGAAGGCGAGGCCGGGGCGATCATCGAACTGACACGCGCAGCCCAGACACCGGTGACGCTGGCCAACGGCGAGACGCGCGGGTTCCTGGAAGACGGGGATGCAGTGCTGCTGCGCGGCTGGTGCGAAAAGCCCGGCCATGCGCGCATCGGCTTCGGCGAAAGCCGGGGGACCGTGCTGCCGGCGCGAGCTTGACCCGGAAGGCGCAACCGACGCGCCAATGAAAAAAGGCCACCTGGTGAGGTGGCCTTTTTCTTCTGCGATCTGGAGCGGGAAAAGAGTCTCGAACTCTCGACCTCAACCTTGGCAAGGTTGCGCTCTACCAACTGAGCTATTCCCGCGGAAGCCCTCGATTATAGGGTGCTTTGAAGCACTTTTCCAGTGTTGGTCGAAAAAATTTGAAATCAGGCCCCGAACACCAGCGCGCGGTGCATCGACACCCCGGCGAAAAGCCCGTCGGCCGAGGCCAGCGTGGCGTTGGAAAAAGCCATCGCCACATCGCCCGCCGCGTACACGCCGGGCACCGTGGTCGTCTTCATTGCGTCGACGCGCAGCACCGGGCCGGTCGGGCCGTCGTCGAACGCGCAGCCCAGTTGTTCGGCCAGCGGGCTGGTGGGCCGCGTGTGCGGCGCGACGAACAGCGCCTCGATCGGCACGCGCCGGCCGTCGACCAGGCGCACGGCCGCCAGGTCCGCCCCCTGCCCTTCCAGGCTGGCGATGCGCGCGGGCTCGACGGTCACGCCACGCGACTGCAGCCGGGCACGCGCCTCGGCATCCAGCGCCTCGCTGCCGTTCAGGAAGAGCGTGGTCGGTCCCCACTCGGCGATCAGCAAGGCGTGGTCCGGGGGATGCGCGCTGTGGAAGAGCACGCCCAGCGATCGATCGCCGAATTCGTAGCCGTGGCAATAAGGACAGTGCAGCACGCTCTGGCCCCAGCGCTCGCCCAGGCCCGGAATGTCCGGCAGGCCATCCTGCACGCCGAAGGCCAGCAGTAGCTTGCGCGTCGACAGTTGCTGCCCGTCGTTCAAAGAGACGGTGAAACCCTCCGCGCCATCAGCCGTTGCCGCCACCGCCGTGCCTTCGACGAACGTGACGGACGGATAGGCAAGCAGCTTCTCGCGCGCGTCGGCAATCATCTGCAGCGGCGGCATGCCGTCCTGCCCGAAGAAACCGTGCGAGGCCGCGGCGAAGCGGTTGCGCGGCGCGCCCGCATCGACGACGCAGACCTTCCTGCGTGCGCGCGCCAGTTGCATGGCGGCGGAGAGGCCGGCAAAGCTGCCGCCCACGATGAGTGCGTCATGACGCATGTTCGATGTCCTTCGCGGTGAAGCCGCCGCCCGTCATGCGGCGATGAAAGTCCTTGGACAGATCGGCCAGCGTGATGCCGTTGAGCCGCCGCAACAGCAGCGCCTCGGCCTCCTGGCAGGCGCCGTCGAGCGCGGCGTTCACCGCCTGCTCGACGATGCAGCCCGGGCTCTCGGTGCGGTTGCCCATGGCCAGCAGCGCGGGCGCACCGACGGCGTTGTGGATGTCGCCCAGCGTCACCGAGCCCAATGAGCACGACAGCACCCAGCCGCCGCCGTGCCCCTTGGCCGAGCTGACGAAGCCGGCCTGCCGCAGGCCCGCCATGAGCCGACGCACGACCACGGGGTTGGTCTGCATCGCCGCGGCGAGCGCCTCGGAAGTGATGGGTGCGTTCAGCTCGGCCATGTGCAGCAACACGTGGAGCACGCCGGAAAGCTTGCTGTCTCGTTTCATGCAACATTATGAGTTGCATGTGTTGTGCGTCATGGCGCGTCGCGCCGGAAGACCCAGGATCGCGCGGGGATTTGCAAACGCCGCCCTAACGCACGAGCCCCCGATTCCGCCGACGGCCAGTTCCCACAGCGTCGGGCGAAGCTGCCGCACATGGCGACAACCGATCGGCCCGTCATGGTTGCCCCCGAATCGATCGAACCCCGGTCGGTTCTGGAAACCGTGACTCAGCAACGAAAGGAACTGTCACTCATGACTACACATGCAACCAACCGCATCTTCATCGGCGCCATGCTGGCCGGCCTCCTGGCCCTCGGCGGAACAGCCCAGGCGCAAGGCGTCGGTGTCGGCGTGGGGGTCAACGCCGATGTGAAGGCATCCGGCGCCACCAGTGCGACCGGCGCGGGCTCGACGCAAGGCGCGGCGGGCGCACGCACACAGACCGGCGCATCGGCCGATGCCAACACCAAGGCCAACGCAGACACCTCCGCCTCCGGCGCGACCGGTGGCGTGGGCAATGCCGTCGGTGGCGTGCTCGGCACGGCCACGGGTGCGGTCGGCGGTGCCACCGGCGCAGTCGGTGGTGCGACCGGCGCCGTGGGCGGCGCGACGCAGGCTGTCGGCGGCGTGACCAACACCGTGGGCAGCACCGTGAACAGCGCGACCGGTGCCGCGGGCGCGGTCGGCGGCGCCGTGAAACCGGCCACGGCCGGTGCCAAAGCGAGCGGCAAGGCCCAGGGCTCGGGCGCGGTCGACCTGCACAAGAAGTAAGTCGCGCGCCACCCGCCTGCAGCGGCCGGACGCGGCTGCTGCAGCGCTCTGCCCTTCAAATGAAACAAGCCCGCAGCGCCTGTGCGTTGCGGGCTTGTGTCGTTCAGAGGCTGGGCGCGGGCAGCTTGAAGAGGCTGGTGACCTCGGTGTCGAGCACCACCAGCGCGCGCTGGTTGAACAGCCGCCAGCGCCAGCGCAGGATGCCGAGCGTGGGACGCTTCTCGGAGCGGCGCACCTCGATCACATCGGCCACGAGCCGCAGCGCATCGCCGGGCCGCACGGGATTCGGCCAGCGCACATGCTCGAGCCCCGGTGACGCGAACGACTCGGAGCCGGCGAGCGCCGCCTCGACCACCAGCCGCATCGCGATCGAGCAGGTGTGCCAGCCGCTCGCGATGAGCCCGCCGAAGGGGCTGTCGGCGGCCGCCTCGGCGTCGGTGTGGAACCACTGCGGGTCGTAGGCCCGCGCGAACTGCAGCAGCTCGGCTTCGGTGAGCACATAGGGCCCGGCCTCGATGACCTGGCCCGGATGGAAGTCGGCGAACTGCATCCGCCGCAGCTTAGTAGGTTTCGAGGTGCAGGCGGCCTTCGCGCTTGAGTTGCGCACCGACGGTGTCCCAATCGAGCCCCGCGTCCTTCGCCACGTCGCGCAGTGCGAGCACCACGCCTTCTTCCATGCTCTTGAGGCCGCACACGTAGAAGTGGCTGGCGCCGTCTTTCAGCAGCGCGGCCAGGTCGGCCGCGCGTTCGCGCATCAGGTCCTGCACGTAGCGCTTGGGTTGGCCTGCCGTGCGCGAGAACGCGAAGTTGATGTCGATGAAGTCCTTGGGCAGCGACTGCAGCGGACCGAAGTACGGCAGCTCCTGCTGCGTGCGCGCGCCGAAGAACAGCATCAGCTTGCCGCCTTCGAACTTGCCGCTCTTGCGCAGGCGACGGCGCCACTCGGTCATGGCGCGCATGGGAGCACTGCCGGTGCCGGTGCAGATCATCACGATGTGCGACTTGGGGTGGTTCGGCATCAGGAACGACGAGCCGAAGGGGCCCACCACCTGCACCGTTTCGCCCACCTTGAGGTCGCACACGTAGTTGGAGCACACGCCGCGCACCGGATCGCCTTCGTGGTCTTCGGTGACGCGCTTCACGGTGAGCGACACGTTGTTGTAGCCGGGCCGCTCGCCGTTGCGCGGGCTGGCCACCGAGTACTGGCGCGCATGATGGCGCTTGCCGATGGCATCGACGCCCGGCGGCACGATGCCGATCGACTGGCCTTCGAGCACCGGGAACGGCACCACGCCGAAGTCGAGCACGATGTGGTGGGTCTCGCTGTCGAAGCCGGCCTCGGTGCAGTTGAAGTTGCCCACCACGGTGGCGGTGGTCGGGGTCTTCGGCGGAAAGAGGTTGGTGTACGCATGTGCGGCCGACCACGGCGGCACGCTGGCGCCGTACTGCGCGGAGTTGAAGACGGGCTCGACGGCACTGGCTGCCGCCTGGGCCTGCGTCTGCGCGGGCACTTCCGCTGCTTCGGCGGCAGCGCCGGACACGCCGGCCGCCTCGAGTTCTTCGGGCGTCAACTCGGCGGGCAGTTCTTCCCAGGTGAGCTGTTCTTCGATGGTGTACGCACGCACCAGGGGCATGGTGCGCCAGTTGTCGATCGAGCCCGTGGGGCACGGCGAGATGCACGCCATGCAGCCGTTGCAGACGTCCGCGCGAACGACGTAGTTGTTGTCGTCGTGCGTGATCGCGTTGACGGGGCACGTGGCCTCGCAGGTGTTGCAGCGGATGCAGATCTCGGGGTCGATCAGGTGCTGCTTGATGACCCCGGCTTCAACGACCATGTCCATGTTGTTCTCCATGCCCTCGCCGTGGGGACGAGGGCTTCATATCCAGACGCTCAGCCGAAACGCACGTACTCGAAATCGACGGGCTGGCGATTGATACCCATCACCGGCGGCGCGATCCAGCCCGCGAACTTGCCCGGCTCGATGACGCGGCCCATCAACGATGCCACGAAAGCGAAGTCTTCGGAACTCGGCAGCCATTCGTCGCGCTTGGCGGCCCATTCGACGTCGTTCACCACGCGGCCTTCCGGCGACATCTTGATGCCCGCGAGCGCACCGATCTGGCGGTTGAAGGCCTTGTGCGGCACGACCAGGCGCGTGGGAATGCCGGCCTTCTCGAGCACCTTGTTCCAGCGGCCGACGCCGGCCACCGAGTCCTTGATGAAGTCGTCGCGCAGCACTTCGTTCAGCGCGTTGAGCATCGGCACGTCCTTCTCGACGAGCTGGCCGTCCTTCACCTCGAGCACCTTGTAGGTCTGGCCCTTGAGCACGTGGTCGTCGTCGCGCTTGCCTTCTTCGTAGCGGCCCTTCAGGCCCGAGCTGTAGAAGATGGCGGCGTTGCTCGACTGGTCGGCGCCGAACAGGTCGATGGTCACCGAGTAGTGGAAGTTCAGGTAGCGCTGGATGGTGCCCAGGTCGATACACCCGGCGGCGCGGATCTTCTGCGCGTCGTCGGTCTTCAGCTCGTTCATGACCTGTGCGGTGCGCGCAATGACGCGCGACACGCCGCTCTCGCCCACGAACATGTGGTGCGCTTCTTCGGTCAGCATGAACTTCGTGGTGCGCGCCAGCGGGTCGAACGCACTCTCGGCCAGCGCGGCCAGCTGGAACTTGCCGTCGCGGTCGGTGAAGTACGTGAACATGAAGAACGCGAGCCAGTCGGGCGTCTTCTCGTTGAAGGCGCCCAGGATGCGCGGGTTGTTGTCGTCGCCCGAGGTGCGCTGCAGCAGCGCATCGGCTTCCTCGCGGCCGTCGCGGCCGAAGTGCTTCTGCAGCAGGTAGACCATGGCCCACAGGTGGCGGCCTTCTTCCACGTTGATCTGGAACAGGTTGCGCAGGTCGTACATCGACGGCGCCGTGAGGCCCAGGTGGCGCTGCTGCTCGACCGACGCGGGCTCGGTGTCGCCTTGCGTCACGATGATGCGGCGCAGGTTCGCGCGGTGTTCGCCGGGCACGTCCTGCCAGACCTTCTCGCCCTTGTGGTCGCCGAAGTGCACTTCGCGGTTGGCGTCACCCGGGTTCAGGAAGATGCCCCAGCGGTAGTCGCGCATCTTCACGTGGCCGAACTGCGCCCAGCCCTGCGGGTCGACGCTCACGGCCGTGCGCAGGTACACCTCGTGGTTGGTCGAGCCCTCGGGGCCCACGTCGTCCCACCAGTTGATGAAGTTGGGTTGCCAGCCTTCGAGCGCGCGCTGCAGCGTGCGGTCTTCGCCGAGGTTGACGTTGTTGGGGATCTTCTCGCTGTAGTTGATCGTGCTCATCGTTGTTCCTTGGGTTGTACGGACTGCTGTGTGCTCAAACGCGGTTCAGGTCGAAGCCGGCCTTCTGGCCGGTGCCATAGACCTTCAGGGCGCCCTTCTCGCCGACGGCGTTGGGACGGTTGAAGATCCAGTTCTGCCAGGCGGTGAGCCGGCCGAAGATGCGGGTGGCCATGTTTTCCTTGCTCGCGAAGCGCAGGTTGGCTTCGAGGCCGGTGAGCGCGTCGGGCGACATGGCGGCGCGCTCTTCGATGGCGATGCGGATCTCGTCGTCCCAGTCGATGTCGTCGGGCGCGGCGGTCACGAGGCCGAGCTTCACGGCTTCGTCGGCGTCGAGCGCCTGGCCGGCAGCGGCGCGCGCGGCTTCGAGCGGCGCGGCCTCTTCGTAGAAGCGGCGCTGCAGGCGGCTCTGGTCGTTCACCATCGGGAAGAAGCCGAAGTTGAATTCGTTCAGCACGAGCTTCGGTGCGCGATCGGCGTCGTCGGGCAGCGCGAGCATGTAGGTGCGGTCGGCCGCGAAGGCCAGCTCGGCCAGCGTGCCGGCGAAGCACGAGCCGGCCTCGACCAGCGCGAACAGGCTGCGCGACGACACGTCCAGGCGCGCCAGCGTGCGGCGCAGCGCGCCGATGGTCTCGCGCACCAGCCAGTGGTCCTTGTTGGCGAACATCACGGCATCCGATGCGAGCACGGCGGCGGCATCGCCTTCGGTCTTGAGCAGCCAGGTGCCGACGTCGAGTTCGTTGGTGCGCAGGTTGAGGATCGCGTCGTCGAGTTCGCGGCACATCGCCAGCGGCCACCAGGCGGCGCCCGCGGCTTCGATGGCGGCGATGTCGGCCGGCTGCGCGCCGGTGGGGGCCTTCACCGTGATCGTGGCGGTGCGCTTGCTGCGGTCGATCTGCACGTTGACGTTCGCATACGCGATGCCGTCGGCGCTGTCGGTGCGCTCGACGCGGGTCAGGGCCACGCCCTTGGCGCCGGCCGGGCGGTCGCTGTCGGCAGCGAGTTGCGTGGCGCGGTCCTGCACGGCGGCGGGGAACTGCGCGGGCTTGGCCACCGCATCGACCAGGCGCCAGTCGACTGCACGCTGGCCGCGCACGCCTTCGACGCTGGTGCAGAAGATGTCGGCGAGGTCGTGGCGCACGTGGCGCTTGTCGGTCACACGGGTCAGGCCGCCGGTGCCGGGCAGCACGCCGAGCAGCGGCACTTCGGGCAGCGAGACGGACGAGGAGCGGTCGTCCACCAGCAGGATCTCGTCGCAGGCCAGGGCCAGCTCGTAGCCGCCGCCGGCGCAAGCGCCGTTCACGGCCGCGATGAACTTCAGGCCCGAGTGCTTCGAGGTGTCTTCGATGCCGTTGCGCGTTTCGTTGGTGAACTTGCAGAAGTTCACCTTCCAGGCGTGGCTGGAGACGCCGAGCATGAAGATGTTGGCGCCGGAGCAGAAGATGCGGTCCTTGCCGCTGGTGACGATCACGCTGCGCACTTCGGGGTGTTCGAAGCGCACGCGGTTGAGCGCGTCGTTCAGTTCGATGTCCACGCCCAGGTCGTAGCTGTTGAGCTTGAGCTTGTAGCCGGGGCGGATGCCACCGTCTTCCGCGATGTCGAGCGTCAGGCGCGCAATGGCGCCGTCGAAGCTCAGCGACCAGTGGCGGTACTGGGCGGGTTCGATGCGGTAGTCGACGCGCTGGGGCGCCTGGAGCGTGGTGTCGGTCATGCGAAGTCTCCTGTGGGTCGGGGTTCTGTGGGAAACCGTGAACAGGAAAGATAATGCACTTTCTTGCTCCGATGACATGCATCATGCTGCATGCAAACAGGCAAGTCAATGCCTGCTGCACTTTTTTTCAGGTTCGGGGACTCTTTCCCAGCAAACACCGCGGAACCGGCTTTGCCGGGCCGCCGGTGTTGCCCCCGGCAGGGGGTTGGCCGCAGCGACACGAAGTGCGCGCAGCCTGGGGGCGAGCCTAGATATTCATGGCCTGGCGGGCGACGCCGCGCAGCGCCTGGAAGCTCTGCGACAAGGTCTTGCCGCTGGTGTCCACCGACAGGTCGGCCTTCGAATAGAACGCGGCGCGGCCGTTCAGGATGCGGCGCAGGTCTTCCATCGCTTCCTTGCTGGCCGCCATCGGGCGGGTGTCGCCTTGGGCGGCCACGCGGCCCATGTGCTCTTCGGGCGCGGCCTGCAGCCACACGGTGGTGCAGTGCGCGAGCAGCTCGTTGAAGGTGGCCGGGTCGGACACGATGCCGCCGGGCGTGGCAATGACCACCTCGCTGTAGATCTGCACCGCCTCCTCGAGCGCGCGGCGCTCGTAGCGGCGGTAGGCGTTGGTGCCGTACAGGTCGTGAATCTCGCGCACGCTGCAGCCGGCGAGCTTCTCGATCTCGCGGCTCAGCTCGATGAACGGAATTTCGAGGTCTTCGGCCAGCATCTGCCCCAGCGTCGACTTGCCCGCGCCGCGCAGGCCCACGAGCGCGATGCGCCGGTGCCGCGCCGGATCGACCGAGGCCGTGCCCAGCATCTCGCCGAGCGCGACGCGCACGCGGCGCAGGTCAGCCTCGCTGCGGTGCTCCAGCAGCTCGCGGATCAGCAGCCACTCGGGCGAGCTGGTCGTGACGTCGCCCACCAGCTCGGCCAGCGAGCAATGCAAGGCGCCGGCCACCTGCTGCAGCACCAGGATCGATGCGTTGCCGATGCCGTATTCCAGGTTCGCCAAGTGGCGCTCCGACACCTCGGCCGACAGGGCCACCGCCTTGCGCGTGAGGCCGCGCTGCGCGCGCAGGTTGCGCACGCGGTCGCCCAACGCCGCCAGCAGCGGGTTCTTGGCCTCCCCGGCCACGGCGACGCCGTTGCCGGTGCCGCCCTCGGGCGCGGTGGCCAGCACCGCGTCTACATGCTCATTCATGCCGTTCCTCGTTCTTCGCCGGGATTGTGCGCGCTCAGGGTAAACACCATAGATGCACTATATTGCTTGACACCTGTTGTCTCGCTGCTTATTGTTCGATCACACGCAAGATACTGCACACGCAGCCATCCTGCAAGAAGACGATAGTTCATCTGTTCGAGGCCCACGATGTCCGACACCTCCACGCCCGCCACCGGCAAGGCGGCATTTCACCAGCTGATCGCCGGCCTGACCGCCGAGATCGCCGGCAAGCCGCTCGACAGCACGCTCGACCAGTGGCTCAACGCCACCCACGGCGCCGGCAGCACCCGCTTTGCGCAACTGCGCCAGGCCTGCATCGGCGGTGTCGCCGAAGGCTGGCTGTGCGACCGCGAAGGCGGCGGCATCAGGTACGGCCGCGTCTTCAAGGCCGAGGACGCGCTGCACCGCTTCTCGGTCGACGTGGTCGACATGCAGGACCTCGCCGGCCCGCACCACACGCATCCCAACGGCGAGATCGACCTGATCATGCCGCTGGACGACTCCCCCGCCGCCACCTTCGACGGACGGCCCGCGGGCTGGTGCGTCTACGGGCCCGGCACCGCACACCGCCCGACCGTGGCCCAGGGCCGCGCGCTCGTTCTCTATCTCCTGCCTGAAGGGCAGATCAAGTTCACGCAATGACCGAACTCCTTCCCAACCACGTCGCCGGCCGCTGGCAAAGCGGCACGGGCGCCGGCACGCCCTTGTTCGACCCGGTGCTCGGCACCGAACTCGCGCGCGTCGACGCCACCGGCCTCGACCTGCCTGAAGCCTTCGCCTTTGCCCGCGAGCAAGGCGGCCACGCGCTTCGCGCCCTCACCTACCGCCAGCGCGCAGGCCTCCTCGGCGCCCTCGTGAAGGTGCTGCAGGCGAACCGCGATGCGTACTACGAGATCGCCACCGCGAACTGCGGCACGGTGAAGAACGACTCGGCCGTCGACATCGACGGCGCGATCTTCACGCTGGGCCAGTACGCGAAGTGGGGCGATGCGCTGGGCGACGTGCGCGCGCTGCGCGACGGCGACGCCGTGAAGCTCGGCAAGGAGCCGGTGTTCCAGTCGCAGCACCTGCAGGTGCCGACGCAGGGCGTGGCGCTGTTCATCAACGCCTTCAACTTCCCCTCGTGGGGCCTGTGGGAAAAGGCCGCGCCCGCGCTGCTGTCGGGCGTACCCGTGATCGTGAAGCCCGCCACGGCCACTGCGTGGCTCACGCAACGCATGGTGAAGGACGTGGTCGATGCGGGCGTGCTGCCCGCCGGCGCACTGTCGGTCATCTGCGGCAGCTCGGCCGGCCTGATGGACCAGCTGCAGCCCTTCGACGTGGTCTCGTTCACCGGCTCGGCCGAAACGGCCGCCGTGATCCGCTCGCACCCGGCCGTGGCCGCGCGCTCGGTGCGCGTGAACATCGAGGCCGACAGCCTCAACAGCGCCCTGCTGCTGCCCGGCGCCGCGCCCGGCAGCGACGCCTTCCACCTGCTCGTGCGCGAAGTGGTGCGCGAGATGACCGTCAAGTCGGGCCAGAAGTGCACCGCCATCCGCCGCATCCTGGTGCCGACCGAGGTGTACGACGCCGCGGCCGAAGCCATCGGCGCGAAGCTCGCGGGCGTGACCGTCGGCAACCCGCGCAACGAGAGCGTGCGCATGGGCTCGCTCGTGAGCCGCGCGCAGCTCGATGCGGTGCGCGAAGGCCTGGATGCACTGGCCGCGCAGACCACCGTGCTGCACGACGGCCGCAACAAGCCCTTGGTCGATGCCGACCCCGCCGTCGCCGCCTGCATCGGCCCCGTGCTGCTGGGCGCGCGCGACGCCGACGCGGCACAGCGCGTGCACGACGTGGAAGTGTTCGGCCCGGTCGCCACGCTGCTGCCATACAACGACCTGGCGCACGGCATCGCGCTCGCGCACCGCGGCCAGGGCTCGCTCGTCACCTCGCTGTACGGCAGCGACGATGCCGCGCTCGCACAGGCCGCCGTGGCGGTGGCCCCCAGCCACGGCCGCGTGCATGTGATCACGCCCGAGGTGGCGCAGGCCCACACGGGCCACGGCAACGTGATGCCGATGTCGATGCACGGCGGCCCCGGCCGCGCGGGCGGCGGCGCCGAGCTGGGCGGGCTGCGCGCGCTCGACTTCTATCACCGCCGCGCAGCGGTGCAGGCGAGCCCCGGCGTGCTCGCCGCCCTCGGCCTCTAGAGCAACGCACGGGCCCCAAGGAGACACACGATGAGCAGCCTGCCCCCACGATTCAACTTCGCCGAACACCTGTTCGCCCTCAACCGCGGCCGCGCCGCGCGCACCGCCTACATCGACGACCGCGGCACGCTGAGCTACGGCCAGCTCGAAGACCGCGCGCGCCGCCTGGCCGCCGCGCTGAAGGCCGTGGGCGTGCGGCGCGAAGAACGCGTGCTGCTGCTGATGCTCGACGGCAGCGACTGGCCCGTGAGCTTCCTGGGCAGCCTCTACGCGGGCGTCGTGCCGGTGGCCGTCAACACGCTGCTCACGGCCGACGACTACGCCTACATGCTCGACCACAGCCGCGCACAGGCCGTGCTCACATCAGGCGCGCTGCTGCCGGTGCTGCAGGAGGCGATGGCGCGCGGCGGTCATGAAGTGCATACGCTGATCGTGTCGCAGCCCTCCGGCGCCCTGCCCGCGAACGCACAGGAATTCGAGGCCGCGCTCGCCGCCGCCGAACCGCAGGACGCACCGGCGCTCACCGCATCGGACGACCCGGGCTTCTGGCTCTACTCCTCCGGCTCCACCGGCAAGCCCAAGGGCACGGTGCACACGCACGCCAACCTCTGGTGGACGGCCGAGCTCTTCGGCAAGCCGGTGCTCGGCCTCACCGAAGACGATGTGTGCTTCTCGGCCGCCAAGATGTACTTCGCCTACGGCCTGGGCAATGCACTGACCTTCCCGCTGTCGGTCGGCGCCACCGTGGTGCTGATGGCCGAGCGGCCCACGCCCGACGCCACCTTCCGCCGCTGGGTGGACCACCAGCCGACCGTGTTCTTCGGTGCGCCCACCGGCTTCGCGGGCATGCTCGCCTCGCCGAAGCTGCCCGCGCGCGAGGCCGTGGCGCTGCGCATGTGCTCGTCGGCCGGCGAAGCGCTGCCGGGCGAGATCGCGCAGCGCTTCAAGGCGCATTTCGGCTGCGAGATCATCGACGGCATCGGCTCGACCGAGATGCTGCATGTCTTCATCTCCAACCGCCCCGGCGACGTGCGCTACGGCACCACCGGCAAGCCGGTGGACGGCTACGAGATCGAGCTGCGCGGCGAGGACGGCCGCCCCGTGGCCGACGGCGAGGTCGGCGACCTCTACATCCGCGGCCCGAGCGCGGCGCTGATGTACTGGGCCAACCGCGAGAAGTCGCGCGAGACCTTCCAGGGCGGCTGGACCAAGAGCGGCGACAAGTACACGCGCGACGCCGACGGCTACTACACCTACGCCGGGCGCAGCGACGACATGCTCAAGGTCAGCGGCATCTATGTCTCGCCCTTCGAGGTCGAGTCGACGCTGATGCAGCACCCCGCGGTGCTGGAAGCCGCCGTCATCGGCAAGGAAGACGCCGAAGGGCTGACCAAGACCAAGGCCTTCGTCGTGCTCAAGGATGGCGCCGCCGCCACCGAGGACGAACTGAAGGCCTTCGTGAAGGAACGCCTGGCACCCTACAAGTACCCGCGCTTCCTGGAGTTCGTGAGCGAGTTGCCGAAGACGGCGACGGGCAAGATCCAGCGCTTCCGGCTGCGCGAGAAGGAAAAGCAGGCATGAGCCGCACCGACTTCGCCACCATCGACTGGCGCGGCCGCCCCGTGCGGATCGAATGCCAGTGGATCGACCCCGAACGCGGCGCCGGCACCCCGCTCATCGTGTTCCTGCACGAAGGCCTGGGCTCCGTCGCGATGTGGAAGGACTTCCCCGCCAGGGTGTGCGAAGCCGCCGGCGCACGCGGCCTCGTGTTCTCGCGCCCCGCCTACGGCCGCTCCACGCCGCGCGCCGAAGACGAGATCTGGGACGTCGACTTCATGCACCGCCAGGCGCACGAGGTGCTGCCCGCGCTGTTCACCGCATTGAAGCTCGGCGACGAGAAGCCCTGGCTCTTCGGCCACAGCGACGGCGGCTCGATCTCGCTGCTGTATGCCGCGCGCTTCCCCGACAAGGTCGAGGGCCTGGTGGTGCTCGCGCCGCACATCTTCGTGGAAGACAAGACCGTCGCGAACATCGAGATCGCGCGCACCGCGTATCGCACGACCGACCTGCCGCAGAAGCTCGGCCGCTACCACGACAGCGCCGACTCGGCCTTCTGGGGCTGGAACCGCATCTGGCTGCATCCGCCCTTTCGCGACTGGAACATCGAGGCCGAGCTCGGCACCATCCGCTGCCCCGTGCTCGCGGTGCAGGGCATCGACGACGAGTACGGCACGCTCGCGCAGATCCGCGACATCGCGCCCCGCGTTGCCGGGATTTGCGAGCTGCTCGAAATCCCTGAATGCGGGCATTCCCCGCATCGCGATCAGCCGGATCGTGTCATCGTCGCGACCGCTTCTTTCATCACCAACAACAGGAGACAGACACCATGACGAACCTTCGCACCGCGCGCCTGGCGCTCACGGCCATCGCCTTCGCTGCCCTGGCCTCCGCGGCCGGCGCACAAGGCACCGGCAAGCTCAAGGTCGGCCTCATGCTGCCCTACAGCGGCACCTACACCGCGCTGGGCGTGGCCATCGAGAACGGCTTCAAGCTCTACGTGGAACAGCAGGGCGGCAAGCTCGCCGGCCGTGAGATCGAGTACTTCAAGGTCGACGACGAATCCGATCCGGCCAAGGCCACCGACAACGTCAACAAGCTCATCAAGCGCGACAACGTCGACGTGATCGTGGGCACCGTGCACTCGGGCGTGGCGATGGCCATGGCCAAGGCCGCGAAGGAAAGCGGCACCGTGCTGATCGTGCCGAACGCCGGCGCCGACGCCGTCACGGGCCCCATGTGCGCGCCCAACATCTTCCGCAGCTCGTTCAGCAACTGGCAGCCGGCCTACGCCATGGGCGAGGTCGCGGCCAAGCAGCAGGGCAAGAAGAAGATCATGACGATCACCTGGAAGTACGCGGCCGGCGAGGAGTCGGTCAACGGCTTCAAGGAAGGCTTCGAGAAGAACGGCGGCAAGGTCGAGAAGCAGCTCACGCTGCCCTTCCCCAACGTGGAGTTCCAGGCGCTGCTGACCGAGATCGCGGCGGCCAAGCCCGATGCGGTGTACGCCTTCTTCGCGGGCGGCGGCGCGGTGAAGTTCGTCAAGGACTACCAGGCCGCCGGCCTGAACAAGACCATTCCGCTGTACGGCCCCGGCTTCCTCACCGACGGCACGCTCGATGCGCAAGGCGAATCGGCGCAAGGCATGCTCACCACGCTGCACTATGCCGACGGCCTGAACACCGCGCGCGACAACGCCTTCCGCGTGGCCTATGCCAAGTCGTTCAAGCTGCAGCCCGACGTGTACGCGGTGCAGGGCTACGACGCCGCGCAGATGCTGGGCGTGGGCCTGAATGCCACCAAGGGCGACATCTCGAAGAAGGCCGACTTCTCGGCCGCGATCGAGAAGGCCAAGATCGACAGCCCGCGCGGCACCTTCACGGTGAGCAAGTCGCACAACCCGGTGCAGGACATCTACCTGCGCAAGGTCGAGGGCAAGGAAAACAAGCTGGTGAGCACGGCCATCAAGGGCTTGGCTGACCCGGCCCGCGGCTGCCGGATGTAAGCCAGGCCACGGGCCTTCGGTTCTTTCTCGTTCCCTCGCGGCCCTGACCGGGTTCAGGGCCGCGAGCCGCCTTGCGGCAACCACACTCAATCAACTGGGATCACACGGTGGATTTCGGAACCTTCCTGGTGCAGTGCCTGAACTCCGTTCAGTACGGCCTGCTTCTCTTCCTCGTGGCCTCGGGGCTGACGCTGATCTTCGGGATCATGGGCGTCATCAACCTCGCCCACGGGAGCTTCTACATGATCGGCGCCTACATGGCGTTCTCGCTGGCACCGCTGTTCGGTGACCAGTTCCTGCTGATGCTGGTGGCCGGCGTGGTGCTGGCCGCGATCTTCGGCTACGTGCTGGAGTGGGCCTTCTTCAGCTACCTCTACCAGCGCGACCACCTGCAGCAGGTGCTCATGACCTACGGCCTGATCCTCGTGTTCGAGGAGCTTCGCTCCATCCTCGTGGGCAACGACGTGCACGGCGTGAAGGTGCCCGCGTGGCTCGACGGCAGCTTCGCGCTGGGCAACGTCATGAGCTACCCGTGGTATCGCCTGTTCGCCTCGGCCGCGTGCATCGTGCTGGCCGTGGGCCTGTACTACGTGGTCAACCGCACGCGCCTGGGCATGATGATCCGCGCCGGCGCGAGCAACCGCGACATGGTGCGCGGCCTGGGCATCGACGTGAAGCGGCTGTACCGCATCGTGTTCGCAGCCGGCGTGGCGCTCGCGGCGCTGGCCGGCATGATCGCCGCGCCGATGTCCTCGGTGTACCCGAACATGGGCGCGAGCGTGCTCATCATCTGCTTCGTGCTGGTGGTGATCGGCGGCATCGGCTCCATCACCGGGGCGCTCGTCGCTTCGCTGCTGGTGGGCTTCGTCGACACCTTCGGCAAGGTGTTCTTCGCCGACCTCGCGGGCATCGGCATCTACCTCCTGATGGCCATCGTGCTGATCTGGAAACCTGAAGGCTTGATGGGGAGGCGGCCATGAGCCCGGTGGTTGCATCCATGTCTGCATCGCCTCGCCGCGGTGCCTTCATCGTGCCCGTGCTGTGCGCCATCGCCCTCGGCGTGGCCGGCCCGCTGCTGGGCAACTACGCGTCGGACTTCATCGTCAAGGTGATGATCCTGTCGATCTTCGCGCTGAGCCTGGAGCTGCTGGTCGGCATGACCGGCCTCGTGAGCCTGGGCCATGCGGCCTTCTACGGCATCGGTGCCTACGTGACCGTTCTGGCCTCGGGCAACGAGGGCGGCAACTTCGCGGTGCTGCTGGCGCTGGCCATGGGCGCGGCGGCGCTGTATGCGCTGTTCGTCGGCGCCTTGAGCCTGCGCACGCGCGGCGTGTACTTCATCATGGTCACGCTGGCCTTCGCGCAGATGGCGTTCTTCGTGTTCCACGACACCAAGGTCGGCGGCGGCAGCGACGGCATCTACCTGTACGTGCGCCCGGCCCTCGGCGCGCTCGACCTGGAGAACCGCACGGTGCTGTTCTACGTGGTGCTGGGCGCGCTCGTGTTCACCTACGGCCTGCTCGCGCTCGTGCGCCGCTCGCGCTTTGGCGCGGCGCTGGCGGGCATCCGCGTGAACGAGCAGCGCATGCGCGCGGCGGGCTTTCCGGTGTACGGCTACAAGCTCGCGGCCTTCGTGCTGGCGGGCGCGCTGGCCGGCCTCGCGGGCTTCCTGCTGGCCTCGCGCGACGGCGTGGTCAACCCCGAGCTGATGGCCTGGCACAACTCGGGCGAGGTGCTGCTGATGGTGATCCTGGGCGGCCTCGGCCACCTGCGCGGCGCGGTGATCGGCGCCGTCGCGTTCACGCTGCTGAAGGAAATCTTCTCGACCCACGCCGTGATGGGCCCGCTGGCCGACCACTGGCAACTCACGCTGGGCATCGCGATCATCGTGTTCGTGGCGCTGCTGCCCAAGGGCCTGATCGGCCTGGTGCAACGCCTGTCGCCGAAGGGAGGCGCATGACCACCGCACTGCTTTCCGTCGACAAGCTCACCCGCCGCTTCGGCGGCCTCACCGCCGTCAACGCCGTCACGCTCGACCTGCACGTCGGCGAAGTGCATGCGGTGATCGGCACCAACGGCGCCGGCAAGTCGACGCTCATCAACATGCTCTCGGGCGAGATCGAGGCCTCCGAAGGCCGCATCGCGCTCGACGGCGTCGACATCACCGCGCGCGCGCAATCGCGCCGCGCCCGCGACGGCGTGGGCCGCAGCTACCAGCGCACGACCATCTTCCCGGAGTTCAGCGTGCACGAGAACTGCCGCCTCGCCGCACAGGCCGCCACGGCCAGGCCCTGGGCGATCTGGCAGTCGTCGCAGCGCTGCGCCACCAGCAACGCGTCGGCCGACGCCGCGCTCGAAGCCGCCGGCCTCGCGGCCGAGGCCCGGCGCATCGCCGGCACGCTGAGCCACGGCGCGCAACGCCAGCTCGAAGTGGCGATGTGCCTGGCGACGCACCCGCGCGTGCTGCTGCTCGACGAACCGCTCGCCGGCATGGGCGCGGAAGAAACCGACCGCATGCTCACGCTGCTCGCGCGGCTGAAGGCCACGCACGCCATCCTGCTGGTGGAGCACGACATGGATGCGGTGTTCCGCATCGCCGACCGCATCACGGTGATGGTGAACGGCACGGTCATCGCCACGGGCAATCCCACGGAGATCCGAGAGAACCCCGAAGTGCGCACCGCCTACCTCGGCGAGGAGCAACACTGACATGCTGATCGTTCGCGACCTCAACACCTACTACGGCAACAGCCACATCCTGCGCGGCGTGCATGCCGGCATTCCGGCGGCCACCTCGGTCGGCCTGCTCGGACGCAACGGCATGGGCAAGACCACGCTCATCCGCACGATCATGGGCTACGTGCGACCCGCCTCGGGCGAAGTGCAGGTCGACGGCCGCACCGTCACCGGCCTGCCGCCCGAGAAGATGGCGCGCCTGGGCATCGGCTACGTGCCCGAGGGCCGGGGCATCTTCCCGAACCTGTCGGTGCGCGAGAACCTCGTGATGAGCGAACGCGCCGGCGTCGACGGCCAGCGCGCCTGGACCTTCGACCGCGTCATGGCCACCTTCCCGCGCCTGTCGGAGCGGCTCGGGCATGGCGGCCAGCAGCTGTCGGGCGGCGAGCAGCAGATGCTGTCCATCGGCCGCGCGCTCATGACCAACCCGCGCCTCTTGATCCTCGACGAAGCCACCGAAGGCCTCGCCCCGCTGATCGTGGCCGAGATCTGGCGCGTGATCAGCGAGATCCGCGCGACAGGCATCGCCACCCTGATCGTCGACCGCGACTACCGCAAGGTGCTCGCGCACACCGACCTGGCGGTGGTGATGGAGAAGGGGCAGATCGTGCGGCAGGGGGCGTCGGTGGAGTTGCTGGGGCAGCCGCAGGTGCTGGAAGAACTGCTGGGCGTCTGAGGCGGTACGGCAAGAAAGCCCGCTGTGAGCGGGCGTAACACCTGCGTCGCACCGGGTTTCACCTCTGTCCTGCGACAGTGCGACAGCCGAATGATGGCCGCGCTCCATCATTCCAGCGAGGCTGCGCATGACGTCCCTGCAATCGCGTCACATCGACAACGTCTATTCGATCGCCACCGGCGGCGCGCTGCTGGCCGATCCGGCGGCGAGCCTGGTGCACAAGTCGTGGGCGCGCTGCGTGCGCGATCACGGGCTCGATCCGTCGCGGCCGACGCCCGCGCGCATTCTGCCGGCGCAGGAGGTGCGCGCGCACCAGCAGCAGCTCGAGCACTTCTTGCGCGCCGCGCGCGCGGGCATGGAAGACATCTACCGCCGCGTGGCCGACCTGGGCTACATGGTGCTGCTGACCGACGCCGAGGGCATCACGGTCGACTACATCGGCAACCCGGCCTGGGACGACCAGCTGCGCCGGGCCGGCCTGTACCTGGGCGCCGACTGGAACGAGGCGCACGCGGGCACCTGCGGCGTGGGCACCTGCCTGGTCGAGCGCCAGCCGCTGACCTGCCACCAGACCGAGCACTTCGACGCCACGCACATCGCGCTCACCTGCACGACGGCGCCGCTGTTCGACCACGGCGGCAAGCTGACGGCCATCCTCGACGTGTCGGCGCTGCGCTCGCCCGAGGCGCGCGAGAGCCAGCACCTGGTGCGGCACCTGGTGTCGATCTACGCGCGGATGATCGAGGACGCCGACTTCCTGCGGCACTTTCGCGGCCACTGGATCCTGCGGCTGGGCAGCGCCTTCGGGCTGGTCGATGTGGCGGGCGAGGTGATGCTGGCCTTCGACGACAGCGGCACGTTGGCGGGTGCCAACGGCGGCGCGCGGCAGGTCTTCGCCGGGCAGCCGCTGCTGCACGGCGGTTCGGTGTCGGAGCTGCTGCACCTGCCGATGGACGCGATCTGGCGCCTGGGCAACAGCGCCGCGTCGGCCATGCCCTTCGCGCACACGGTGCTGCTGCCGGGCGGCGGCGAATACCACGCCTCGCTGATCGCGCCGCGCGTGCGGCGCGTTGCAACGCCGACGCAGACAACCCCTCGTCCTTCAGACCGCCTGCCGCCGCTGGCGCGCATCGCGGGCGACGACGATCCGGCGATGCAGAAGCTGCTTGCGCAAGCGCGCCGGCTGGTCGATCGTGGCATCCACGTGCTGATCGAGGGCGAGACCGGCAGCGGCAAGGAGGTGCTGGCGCGCGCGCTGCACGGCGCGAGCCGCCGCGCCGCCCTGCCCTTCGTGGCCGTGAACTGCGCGGCCATTCCCGATTCGCTGATCGAGAGCGAGCTCTTCGGCTACACGCCCGGCAGCTTCACGGGTGGCCGCGCCAAGGGCATGAAGGGGTTGATCGCGCAGGCCGACCGCGGCACGCTCTTCCTCGACGAGATCGGCGACATGCCGATGGCGCTGCAGACGCGGCTGTTGCGCGTGCTGTCCGAGGGCGAGGTGCTGCCGCTGGGCGCCGAGTCGCCGCAGCGCGTGGACCTGGCGGTGGTGGCGGCCACGCACCGCGACCTGTGGTCACTGGTCGCGGCCGGGCGTTTCCGCGAGGACCTGTACTACCGGCTGTGCGGCGCGGTGCTGCAGCTGCCGCCGCTGCGCGCACGGGGTGACCGGCGCTACCTGATCGAGGCGATGTTCCACGAAGAGGCTGCGGCGACGGAATCGACCGCACGGCTCTCGGAAGCGGCCATGCAGCGGCTGATGGCGCACGACTGGCCGGGCAACCTGCGGGAGTTGCGCAATGTGCTGCGGTTGGCGTTGGCGCTGTGCACGGGCACCAGCATCACGCCCGAAGACCTGCGCCTGGCGCCGCATCGATCGGCGCCCGATCACCGCGACGCCACGCCTGCATCGGCAGACAGTGACGACAGCGCCGACACCGTGCGCCTGCTCGACGCTCTGCAGCGCCACCGCTGGCATGTGGCGCGCGCCGCGCAGGAACTCGGCATCAGCCGCGCCACCGCCTACCGCCGCATGCAGCGCTTCGGCATCGTGGCACCGCAGCGCGGGTAGCCTGCTAACGACTCAGGATCTGCTCGATGGCGCGCACGGCCGTGCCCAGGCCGTCTTCCGCGCGCATGCGGTCGCCCAGCGCCCGGGCCCGCGCGCGCACCTGCGGGTCGTGCGCGAAGGCGATGCCACGCGCGAGGTCGTCGGCACCGAACCGGCCACCCGCCACGGCCGGCGGTGCCACGCCCGCCTGCGCGAGGTGGTGCGCCCAGAACGCCTGGTCGCCCGCGAACGGCACGACCACCGACGGCACACCCGCGCGCGCGGCCGAGTGGCTGGTGCCCGAGCCACCGTGGTGCACCACCAGCGCCATCCGCGGAAACAGCCAGTCGTGCGGCGTATCGCCGATGACATGGAAGTTCGACGGCAGTTGCTGCACGTCGAGGCCGCTCCATCCCGGATGCAGCACCGCGCGCCGGCCAGCCATGCCCTCGACGAGGGCCGCGAGCAGGCGCGCCTTGTCGAAGCCCGTCATGCTGCCGAAGCCGATGTAGACCGGCGCCTCGCCGGCCGCGAGGAAGTCGCGCAGCGACTGCGGCGGCTCCCAGTCGGGCGCGGGGGCGAGCCACTGGCCGCACACGGCAGCATTGGCGGGCCAGTCGGCCGGACGCGGCAGCAGGCTCGGCGAATAGCCGTAGAGCACGGGGTGCGTGGTCCACAGGCGCCGCCGTGGCGGCAGGCCGCAGACCTCGGCGCGCGCGGCATTCACGGCCGGCCGGAAGGCGCGCCAGAGGAGCCCGTTGACGAGGTGATGGCTCGCGCGGTTCAGGAAGCGCGGCACGCGCGCGGGCGGCAGGAAGGGCGAGGCGAAGGCCGCCGTCGGCGTGAGCGGGAACATGCCCGCGCCGATGGCGGGCACGCCCAGGGCCTCGGCCGCCGACAGGCCCACGAAGGCCGCGAGCCCCGCGCAGACGACGGCGTCGCAGCCCTGCGCGGTCTCGATGGTCTGGCGCAGCCACGGCGTGGCGTTGGCGTTGGCGATGTCGGCGAGCGCTTTGGCGGCGGCGGCCGGCTTGTCGCCCTGCGCGATGACGCCGCCGAGCGCCTGCCGGATGTCGCCGGCCAGCGCCTGCGTGCGCACGCCGAGCCGTTCGACCGCGCCGAGCGTGGTCGTGTCCGCGAGCAGCACCGACGCGTGGCCGGCGTCGTCGAGTGCGCGGCACAGCGCGGCGAGCGGACGGGCGTCGCCCTCGGTGCCATAGGTGAGCACGGCGAATTTCATGGGACGCGTCTCCTTGCAGAGGTTTTGGGCGCCGTGCGCGCGCCGCCGACGAAGAGGTCGACGACCACGGCGAACTCGTCGCGCAGCACGAGGCCGGGCAGCGTGAGCCAGCGCATCAGCGCGCCGAAGTACAGGTGGTGCAACAAGCCCGCGAGGTGCGCGGCCGGCACGTCGGCGCGCAGCGTGCCGGCCTGCTGGCCGGCGGCGATGAGCGCCTCGAACAGGCCCGACAGGTCGCGCGGCGCACTGCGGTCGCCGCCGCCGAGTTCGCTCTCGATGTTGAGGAAGCGAAAGCGGAAGTAGTCGAGCAGGTAGGCCCGGTAGCGCTCGGACCATTCGGCCGAGGCATCGAGCAGGCCGGCGAGCTGCGCCGTGAAGCCGGCCTTGGGGTCGATGGCCTCGTGCAGGCGCTGCGTGTCGGCCGCGAGTTCGAGGTGCACCCAGTGCGCCAGGATCGCCTCCTTGGTCGGGAAGTGGTTGTAGAGCGTGCCCTTGGCCACGTCCGACTGCTGCGCGATCTGCTCCATGGTGGTGGCGTCGTAGCCCTGCGCCTCGAACAGGCGCATGGCGGTGGACGCGACGTGGTCGAGCGTCTGGGTGCGCCGGCGTTCGCGGCGGCCGGGGAGGTCGGGTTCTGTCACGGTGCGGGCCCTTGAATTTGGACGACGTTCAATTTTATACGTCGTTCAAATTCTCATGTCTCGTCTCAGCCCCCGTGAGACAGCGACAGGCGCCTGCGACAAAACCGCCGCCAAGTCCTTGATTCTTCGTCGCACCGCGCGCGGCACGGAAGCTGCGCAATGAACGCCGCGCCTCGTCGCGCATTCATCAACGACGCTACGGAGACATTCAATGACAGACCCGACCACCGGCCCGACCCGCGCCGCAACCCAATGGCTTGCCGACTTCGCCGCCGCGCTCGCCCGCGGCGACATCGACGCGAGCGTCGCGCTGTTCGAAGCCGACAGCTACTGGCGCGACCTCGTCGCCTTCACCTGGAACATCCGCACGCAGGAAGGCCCCGAGGCCATCCGCGCCATGCTGCAGGCCCGGCTGGCCGACACGCAGCCCACGGCCTTCGCGCTCGAGGGCGAGGCGGCCGAGGCCGACGGCGTGGTCGATGCGTGGTTCACCTTCGAGACGCGCGTGGCGCGCGGGCGCGGCCACCTGCGCCTTCGCGGTGGCAAGGCCTGGACCCTGCTCACCACCATGACCGAGCTCAAGGGCTTCGAGGAGAAGACGGGCGACAACCGCATCAAGGGCGCGGAGCACGGCGTGCACAAGGGCCGCAAGAACTGGCTCGAGAAACGCCGCGACGAGGAAGCCGCGCTGGGCTACACCGAGCAGCCCGAGGTGGTGGTCATCGGCGGCGGCCAGGGCGGCATCGCGCTCGGCGCGCGGCTGCGGCGCCTTGGCGTGCCCACGATCATCGTGGAGCGCAACGCCAAGGCCGGCGACTCCTGGCGCAAGCGCTACAAGTCGCTGTGCCTGCACGACCCGGTCTGGTACGACCACCTGCCCTACATGCCCTTCCCGGACGACTGGCCGGTGTTCGCGCCCAAGGACAAGATCGGCGACTGGCTGGAGATGTACACGAAGATCATGGAGCTCAACTACTGGAGCTCCACCACCGCGAAGAAGGCACGCTTCGACGAAGCCACGCAGCGCTGGGAAGTGCAGGTGGAGCGCGAGGGCCAACCGGTGACGCTGCGCCCGAAACAGCTGGTGTTCGCGCTCGGCGTGTCGGGCTACCCGAACGTGCCGAAGGTGGCGGGCGCCGAAGACTTCCTGGGCGACCAGCACCACTCCAGCCAGCACCCCGGGCCCGAGGCCTACGCGGGCAAGAAGTGCGTGGTGCTGGGCTCGAACAACTCGGCGCACGACATCTGCGCGGCGCTGTGGGAGCACGGTGCGGACGTGACGATGGTGCAGCGCTCTTCCACGCACATCGCGCCCTCGCAGTCGCTGATGGAACTGGCGCTGGGCGGATTGTATTCGGAGCAGGCGGTGAAGAGCGGCATCGACCACCACAAGGGCGACCTGATCTTCGCCTCGGTGCCCTACAAGATCATGCACACCTTCCACATCCCCGTGTACGAGGAGATGAAGAAGCGCGACGCCGACCTCTACGCGCGGCTGGAGAAGGCCGGCTTCCTGCTCGACTTCGGCGTGGACGGCTCGGGCCTGTTCATGAAGTACCTGCGGCGCGGCTCGGGCTACTACATCGACGTGGGCGCCTCGGAGCTGGTGGCCAACGGCAGCATCCACCTCAAGAGCGGCGTGAACATCGAGCACGTGAACGCGCGCTCGGTCACGCTCACCGACGGCACCGAGCTGCCGGCCGACCTGCTGGTGTACGCCACGGGCTACGGCTCGATGAACGGCTGGCTGGCCGACCTGATCTCGCCCGAGGCTGCCGACAAGGTCGGCAAGTGCTGGGGCCTGGGCTCCGACACGCCGAAGGACCCGGGGCCGTGGGAAGGTGAGCTGCGCAACATGTGGAAGCCCACGCAGGTGCAGAACCTGTGGTTCCACGGCGGCAACCTGCACCAGTCGCGCCATTACTCGCAGTTCCTGGCGCTGCAGCTGAAGGCCCGCATGGAAGGCATCGACACGCCGGTGTACGAGCTGGCGGCGTCGCACCACAAGCGCTGAAGACGCGATGAAGGCCGCCGCGTGCGGCCTCTTCATCCACTCATCCGTCGAGGCGGCGGCGCAGCCCGTCGAGGTCGGTCACGGTGATGCCGCCATACTCGATGCGCAGCAGGCCGGCCGACGCCAGCCGCCGCAGCGCCGCATTGCAGCGCTGGCGCGACAGGCCCGAGAGGTTGGCGATCTCTTCCTGCGACACCTGCAGGTGCGGGTCGCTGCCGGGATGCAGCCACTCGTGGAACAGGCCCGCGAGCGCGCGCGCGACCTGGCTGTCGGTGTCCAGCAGATGGTGCGCGGTGAAGTTGCCGAGGAACCAGTGCATGCGCTCGTTGATCTGGCGCAGCAGGAAGTCGTCGAAGCTGCGGTGCGTGGCGCGCAGCCATGCGAAGGTCTCCAATGGCATCAGCGCCACGCGACTGGGCCGCAGGGCGATGATGTCGGCCGTGCGCGGCACGCCGCGCAGCAGCGTGCCCTCGCCGAACCAGCTGCCAGCCGACAGGCCGCCCAGCGTGACGGAGCGCCCGTCGGGCGAGGTCACGCACCACTTGAGCAGGCCTTCGATGGTGCCGTACCAGTGCAGTGGCGTGTCGCCGCAGCGGCACAGCGCGGCGCCTGCGGCCACCTCGACCTCGCGCATCTCGTCGAGCACGCGCTCGCCCGCGCTCACGTCGAGCCGCGGGAACCAGGCGGAGCCCTGCAGCAGCTGGGCAATGGTCTGGGAGGCTGCGGGAGGGGCCGGCTTCGTCACGGGCATGTCGTTGGCTGCAGGCTCGCTCAGTGCGCGCCCTTGAGGTGCTGCAGCTCTTCCTGCGCGTCGCGCAGCTTCTTCTCGCGGTCGGCGATCTTGCTGGCCCGGCCCTTCTCCTGCGCCTCGCGCAGGTCGCGCTCGCGCTGCGCCACCTTGCGCTCCTGGTCGCGGATGCGCCGTGCGTGCTCGGCCGCCAGTTTGGCGTCGGTGCAGTTGCGGTTCACTTCGGCCAGCGCCGTTTCGAGGCCGCGCACGCGTTGCTTCTGGCCCTTCGATTTCGCCATCTCGATGTCGCGGCCGATGGCTTCGCGCTTGGCGTCGCAGGTGCCCGGGCCCGCGGGTTGGGCGGCGGCGCCGAGGGCGGTGAACGCGGCCGCGGCGGCCAGCACGAGAAGGCGTAGTTTCATTGAGGGTGCTCCTGATGCGCGTGATGGCGCACCGACGACTTTAGCGCCTGGCGCCGCGTAAACCCTGCCCCCGAATGTCATCGCGATGACTGAGTGCGGCGGAGCCCCGAAAAAATAATGGCGCGCCCTCCACGAAAGACTTCCGAAAGCATCCGCCATGTCGAAGCGCAAAGTGATCGTGACCATCGCCCCCACCGGCGGCATGGCCCACAAGTCCCAGAACCCCCACCTGCCCACCCAGCCCGCCGAGATCGCGGCCGACGTGCTGCGCTGCTGGAACGCCGGCGCCAGCGTGGTCGCCATCCATGCGCGCCGCCCCGACGACGGCGCCACCTGCAACGCGGAGGTGTACCGCGACATCAACAGCCGCATCCGCGCGCTGGGCAGCGACATCGTGCTCAACAACTCCACCGGCGGCGGCGTGCACGGCGACATGGTCAAGCCGCTGGCCGGCGATCGCTGGGAGATCGCGTGGGAGGAGCGCATCAAGGGCATGGACGCCGGCGCCGAGATGTGCACGCTGGACGCCACCACGCTCAACCTGAGCTTCGAGGGCAAGCAGATCCTGATGGACACGCCCCTCACGCGCGGGCGCGAGCTGGCCGCCGGCATGAAGGCGCGCGGCATCAAGCCCGAGTGGGAAGTGTTCAGCCCCACGCACATCCTGCAGGACACGACCACGCTGATCGAGGAAGGCCACGACGACGAGCCGTACTTCATCAACCTCGTGATGAACGTGCACCGCAACTTCCAGAACGCGATGCCCTACTCGCCGCGCAACCTGCAGATGATGGTCGACACGCTGCCCAAGGGCGCGATCTTCGGCGTGAGCGGCATCGGCATGTCGCAGCTGGAGGCCAACGTGGCCGCACTGCTCTTGGGCGGCCATGCGCGCGTGGGCCTGGAAGACAACCTCTACTTCCGCCACGGCGAGCTGGCCACCAACGTGCAGCTCACCGAGCGCATCGTGCGCGTGATCCGCGAACTCGACATGGAAGTGGCCACGCCCGCCGAGGCGCGGCAGATCATGGGCCTGCCGCGCGTGGGCGGCCCACGGCCCGAGTTCGCGCTGGGCTGAGCAGGACGACACAACGACAACGAACGGAGACAAGCCACATGACCACATCCCGCACCGCCCTGGCCCTCGCGCTGGGCACCCTCTTTGCATCGGGCGCCTTCGCCCAGGTGTCCGACGACACCATCCGCATCGGATTCATCAGCGACATGTCGGGCATCTACCGCGACTACGACGGTCCGGCCGGCGCGGAAGCCATCCGCATGGCCATCGCCGACATGGGCGGCGCCATCAACGGCAAGAAGATCGAGCTGGTCACCGCCGACCACCAGAACAAGCCCGACATCGCGGCCGCCAAGGCGCGCGAATGGTTCGACGTGCAGAAGGTCGACATGCTGGTCGGCGGCGTGAACTCGGGCGCGGCCATCGCGATGGCGGGCGTGGCGGCCGACAAGAAGAAGCCGTACTTCGTGGTGGGCTCCGGCGCCTCGAGCCTCACCAACGAGTACTGCTCGCCCTACACGGTGCACTACGCCTACGACACGGTGGCGATGGCGCGCGGCACCGCGAGCGCGGTGGTCAAGGCCGGCGGCAAGAGCTGGTACTTCGTGGCGGCCGACTACGCCTTCGGCGCGGCGCTGCAGGCCGACGCCACCAAGACCGTGCAGGCCGCCGGCGGCACGGTGGCGGGCTCGGTCAAGCACCCGCTGGGCGCGAGCGACTTCTCGTCGTTCATGCTGCAGGCGCAAAGCTCGAAGGCGCAGGTGCTGGCGCTGGCCAACGCGGGCGGCGACACCGTCAACGCGATCAAGTCGGCGGCGGAGTTCGGCATTGCGAAGAACATGAAACTCGCGGGCATGATCATCACCATCAACGACGTGCATGCGCTGGGCCTGAAGGCCTCGCAGGGCATGTACCTCACCGACAGCTGGTACTGGAACCAGAGCCCCGAGTCGCGCGCCTGGGCGCGCCGCTTCTTCGACAAGCACAAGCGCATGCCCTCCTCCTTCCATGCCGGCGACTACTCGGCCGCGCTGCAGTACCTGCAGGCCGTGAAGGCCGCGGGCAGCGACGATGCCGACAAGGTGATGGCGCAGCTGCGCAAGACCAGGTTCAACGACATGTTCGTGAAGGACGGCTGGCTGCGCGACGACGGCCTGATGGTGCACGACATGCACCTCATGCAGGTGAAGACGCCCGCCGAATCGAAGGAGCCGTGGGACTACTACAAGGTGGTCGAGCCGATCCGCGGCGAGGCCGCATGGACCACGCGGGCCGAGAGCCGCTGCGCGCGGTGGAAGCAATCATGAGCACTGACACCACTCACACCACCCACGTGAAGCGCGTCGCCGTCGTCGGCACCGGCGTGATCGGCGCGAGCTGGGCCGCGTACTTCCTCGCGCAGGGCCTGGATGTGAACGCGACCGACCCGTCGCCTAGCGCGGAAGAACGGCTGCGCGCGGCCGTGGCGAAGCACTGGCCCACGCTGGAGCGCTTCGGCCTGGCCGAAGGCGCCTCGGTGGACCGGCTGCGCTTTCACGACAGCCTGGAAGACGCGGTGGCCGTGGCCGACTTCGTGCAGGAGAACGGCCCCGAGCGCATGGATTTCAAGATCGACCTGTTCCGCCGCATGGACGCGGCGGCGCCGCCGGAGACGATCCTCGCGTCGAGCTCGTCGGGCCTGGCGATCAGCGGCGTGCAGTCGGGCTGCGCGCATCCGCAGCGCGTGGTGCTGGGGCATCCGTTCAACCCGCCGCACCTGATTCCGCTGGTCGAGGTGATCGGTGGCGAGCAGACCTCCGCCGAGGTCATCGCACGCACGATGGCCTTCTATGCCGCCATCGGCAAGCGACCGATCCACGTGAAGCGCGAGGTCAAGGGCCACATCGCGAACCGGCTGCAGGCGGCCCTGTGGCGCGAGGCCTTCCACCTCGTCAACGAAGGCGTGGCGAGCGTGGCCGACATCGACACTGCCATCGCGCACGGCCCCGGCCTGCGCTGGGCGGTGATGGGGCCGTTCATGAACCTGCATCTCTCGGGTGGCGCAGGCGGCATCGAACATCTGCTGGCGCACCTGGGCGGTCCGATCGAGGACTGGTGGAAGGATCTCGGTGCGCCTTCGATGACTTCCGAGTTGAAGCAACAGGTGGTGCAAGGCGTGGCCGAAGCCCTTGGCTCGCGCCACACGGCCGATCTCGAAGCCGCACGCGACACCCTGCTGTTGAACCTGATTCGCGCCAAGGCCGAAACGGGCAAGCTGGACTAAGAAGGTGTGAACGAACCCGCCATGACCGACTTCCTGCTCGACGACAACCAGATCGCCCCACCCCGCACAGTCCGCATCGACTTCGACGACGGCTCGTTCGTGCTGCGCTCGCCGACGGTGCTGCAGCCCTATGCGCGCTGCATCGGCGAATGGATCGAGCGCTGGGCGCGCGAGACGCCCGACGCGCTGGCGTTGGCCGAGCGCGACGAGACGGGCGAAGGCTGGCGCAGGCTCGACTACCGTGCGCTGCGCGAAGCCGTCGGTGCGGTGGCGCAGGGCCTGCTCGACCTGAACCTGCCGGCGGGCCGCCCGGTCGTGATCCTCTCGGACAACGCCATCGACCATGCCGTGCTGATGCTCGCGGCGATGCACATCGGCCGCACGACGTGCTCGCTGTCGAGTGCGTACTCGCGCATGACGAAGGACCCGTCGCGGCTGCACGGCATGCTGCAGGCGCTGCAGCCGGCGCTGATCTACGCATCCGACGCGAAGGTGTACGGCGCTTCGCTCGCAGGCTGCGGCATCGAGGCGGTCACGGTGTTCAGCCGCAACGCCGAAGCGCATCCCGGTGCGATGGCGTTCGATCGATTGCTCGCGACGAAGGAAACGCCCGCCGTGATGCAGGCCTTCGCGGCCGTGGGCCCCGACACGCACGCCAAGTACCTGCTGACCTCGGGCTCCACCGGCAAGCCCAAGGTGGTGATCAACACGCACCGCATGCTGTGCGCCAACCAGCAGATGATGGCGCAGACCTGGCGCTTCCTCGAGCAAGAGAGACCCGTGCTCGTCGACTGGCTCCCATGGAGCCACACCTTCGGCGGCAACCACAACCTGCACATGGTGCTGTGTCACGGCGGCGCGCTCTACATCGACGAGGGCCGCCCTGCGCCGGGCCTGATCGAGAAGACCGTGCGCAACCTGCGCGAAGTGAAGCCCACGCTGCTGTTCAACGTGCCGCGCGGCTTCGACATGCTGCTGCCCTTTCTCGAAGCCGACGACGCGCTCGCCGCCGAGGTGCTCTCGCGTCTGCGGCTGGCCTTCTACGCGGCGGCGGCGCTCGCGCCCTCGACCTGGCAGCGGCTCGAGGCCGTGGCCCGTCGCGTGCGGCCCGCGCGGCCGCTGTGGCTCACGACCTCGTGGGGCGCGACCGAGACCTCGCCCGCGATCACGTCGGCGCACTGGCAGCTCGACGGCGCCGGCTGCATCGGCGCGCCGCTGCCGGGGCTGGAGCTGAAGTTCGTGCCCAACGGCCAGAAGCTGGAGATGCGCGTCAAGGGCGTCTCGGTGTTCCCCGGCTACCGCGACGCACCGCGCGAGACCGCCGAGGCCTTCGATGCCGAAGGCTACTACCGCATCGGCGACGCGGGCTTTCTCGCCGACCCGCGGGAGCCCGCGCGCGGCGTGATCTTCGACGGCCGCGTGGCGGAAGACTTCAAGCTCTCGACCGGCACCTGGGTGTCGGTGGGCACGTTGCGCGTGAAGCTGGTGTCGATGCTCGCGCCGCACGTGCAGGACCTCGTGCTCACCGGGCACGACCGCGACGAGATCGGCCTGCTGGTGTTCGCGAGTCCGCAGGGCGCCGCGCTCGCGCCCGGTGCGCTGGACGAACGCATCGCCGCCGTGCTGCGCGCCCTGCGCGACGAGGGCGCGGGCACTTCGCAATGCCCGGCCTGCGCGCTGGTGCTGGCCGAGCCGCCCAGCCTCGATGCGGGCGAGATCACCGACAAGGGCTACATCAACCAGCGCGCCGTGCTGACGCGACGCGCGGCGGAGGTGGCGCGGCTGCATGCGCGTGCGTCCGACGACGCGGGCGTGATCCGCCTCCTCTGAAGCCGCGTCAGGCAGCGGGCAACGCCAGCCACTGGCGCCAGAGCTTGCGCGCCTGATCCTGGTAGCGCCGCGCGGCCGCGCGCAGCGCGGTGCGCGGCGCGGGCGGCATCAGCTCGGCGGGCAACAGCGGGTCGCGCACCAGGTGCGCGATCACGGCGCGCCCCAGCAGCAGCGACTCGCGCACCGCCACCTCCAGCGGCTCCGTGTGCAGCCGCTGCTCGCCGCGCTCCAAGCCGGCCTGCAGACGGCGGCAGTCGTCGGCGAGCGCGCGCACGTTCCACAGCGTGCGCGCAGTGGTCTGCGCGGTGGGGTCGAGGTCGGCGAGACGGAACACCAGTGCATCGGTCGACAGGCCCAGCGCCTCGAGCTGCGCGCGCTCGGCCGCGAGCCCGCCCGCGAGGTTGTCGGGCCGGATCTGCAGGCCCGGGCGCAGTGCTGCGAAGCCGCGCAGCGACAGCGCCAGGCTGTGGCGGCGCCACCCAGTCTTGTCGGCGCGCGCCACGCCGGCATCGTGCACCGCCAGCCAATCGCCCTTCCACGCGACGGCCTGCGCGCGCTTGTGCCGCCAGTCGCCGACCGCGCGCGACAGCGCCGGCCCTGCGCGGTTGAGGCTGTAGCTGCCGCGCTCGCCGCGCGCGATCTTGCCTTCGGCCGCAAGCCGCGTGAGCCCCACGCGCAGCGTGGTCTCGCCGATGCCCATGAGCGCGCCCGCACGGCACAGCGCCTGCGAACTCAACGTGCCGCCGTCGGCCACCAGCAGGTCGAGGATCAGCTCCGGCGCGCTCGGCAGCGCCACGGAAACATTACACACCTTGTCCATGTTTGCGAAATAAAGAAATGTTTCCTAGGATGCCAGAAACCGACTGATCCCTGCAATTTTTCTTCGGAAGGACCCCGCACATGACCACGCCCTTCGTGACCTGGGAGGTGGACGGCCCCGTCTGCACGCTCACGCTGAACCGCCCCGACAAACGCAATGCGGTGGACGGCGCCGTGGCCGCCGAGCTGCGCGCGGCCTTCCAACGCTTCGAGGCCGACGACGCGCTGCGCGTGGCCGTGCTGACGGGCGCGGGTGGCCATTTCTGCGCGGGCGCGGACCTGGGCGCCGTCAGCGATCCGGCGCGCCGCAACGAGCTCGACCCCGACGGCGGCGGCGCCGGCCCGATGGGCCCGACGCGCATGGCGCTGTCCAAGCCGCTGATCGCGGCGGTGAACGGCTACGCGGTCGCGGGCGGGCTCGAACTCGCGCTGCTGGCCGACCTGCGCGTGGCCGACGAGGACGCGGTGTTCGGCGTGTTCTGCCGCCGCTGGGGCGTGCCGCTGATCGACGGCGGCACCGTGCGGCTGCCGCGCCTCGTGGGCATGGGGCGCGCGCTCGACCTGATCCTCACGGGCCGCCCGGTCGGCGCGCCCGAGGCGCTGGCGATGGGCCTGGTGAACCGCACCACGCCACCGGGCGGCGCGCTGGCCGCGGCGCAGGAACTGGCGCGGCAGATCGCCGCCTTTCCGCAGCAATGCATGCTGGCCGACCGCCGCTCCGCCTTCGAGCAATGGGACCTGCCGCTGGCCGAGGCGCTGCGCCGCGAAGGCGCGCAGGGCGTGCCGATCGTCGCGGCCGAAGGCGAAGCGGGTGCCGCGCGCTTTGCCGGCGGTGCGGGCCGCCACGGCGAATTCAAGCGCTAGAGCTCGCCCCCAGGCTTCGCGCACTTCGTGTCGCTTCTCCTTCCCCCTACCGGGAGCGACGCCTGCAGCCCGGCAAAGCCGGTTCTGCGGTGTCCCTGGCTTGAAGCCCACCACGTTCCCCCCTACGCATCCATGCACAAACCACCAGGAGACACGCCTTGCATTCGCCCTCGCCCGCCCGCGGCCCGACCTACCTTGAACTGATCCGCCGCGGCGCCCTGCAGCACGGCCCGCGCACCGCCATCGTCTACGGCGAGCAATCGATGACCTTCACCGAGGTCGATCAGCTCAGCAGCCGGCTCGCCCATGCGCTGCATGCGGCCGGCGCAGCGCCGCGCACGCGCGTGGCGCTGCTGCTGAACAACGGCTTGCACAGCGTGCCGCTGGACTTCGCCTGCGTGAAGGCCGGCATCAACCGCGTGCCGCTGAACGCGCGGCTCTCGCTGGCCGAGCATGCGCGCATGGTCGCGGACACCGGCTGCACGCACCTCGTGTTCGGCCCCGACCTCGCCGAGCGCGCGTCGGCCCTGCGCGAGGCCGTGGCGGGCCTGTCCTGCATGGGCCTGGGTGCGGCGCTCGACGGCGCCGCCGACCTGCTCGCGCAGGCCGCCTCGTGCCCCGCGCAGGCGCCCGCCTTCGAGCCCGCGCACGACGACGTGGTGCTCACGCTCTTCACCTCGGGCACCACCGGCACGCTGAAGGCCGCGCAGCACACGCAGGCCTCGTACGCGGCCATCTGCCGCAACGTGCTGCTGAACCTGCTGCCCACCACCGCCGACGACGCGATGCTGCACGCGGCTTCGCTGATCCATGCGAGCGGCGTGTTCGTGCTGCCCTTCTGGCTGCGCGGCGGCCGCACGGTGATCCTGCCGGGCTTCGAGCCCGGCGCCTTCCTGCGCACGCTGCAGGCCGAGCGCATCACCGCGATCAACCTGGTGCCGACGATGCTGCAGATGCTGTTCGAGCACCCCGACCTCGCGCGCACCGACGTGGCCGCGCTGCGCTACGTGATCTACGGCGCCTCGCCGATGCCGCGCGCGGTGATCCAGCGCGCGATGGCGGCGTGGGGCCGGCACCGCTTCTGGCAGTACTACGGCCAGACCGAGGTACCGCTGTGCCTCGCGGTGCTGCGGCCCGAAGACCACACCGACGAACTGCTCGACGCCTGCGGCCAGCCGGCGATCGATGTCGAGCTGCGGCTGATCGACGAGGCCGGGAACGACGTGCCGCCCGGTACGCCGGGCGAGATCGCGGTGCGCGCGCCCTCGGCGGTATCGGGGTACCACAACGCGGCCGGACTCAACGCCGAGACCTTCGTCGAAGGCGGCTGGGTGCGCACGCGCGACGTGGGCGTGTTCGACGCGCGCGGCTTCCTGCACCTGAAGGACCGCACCTCCGACATGATCATCAGCGGCGGCTACAACGTGTACCCGCGCGAGGTCGAAAACGCGCTGATGTCGCACCCCGCCGTGCGCGAGTGCGCGGTCATCGGCCTGCCGCACGAGAAGTGGGTGGAGATCGTCACCGCCGTGGTGGTGCTGCGCGAAGGCCGGCAGGCCGACGAAGCCGCACTGATCGCGCATGTGGCGGACCAGCTCGCCTCGTACAAGAAGCCGCAGCGCGTGATCTTCGCCAGCGAGATCCCGAAGACGGCGGTGGGCAAGCTCAACCGTCGGCAGCTGCGCGAACTGCACCGGGGTTGAAGGGCAGTTCTTCGATCAGCCTGCGCGCCGCCGCAACGCGGTGCGCAGCGCCTTCGCGAAGCGCGGGTCGGCCATGGCGCCGACATTGAAGCGCGACCAGCGCGAGACCTGCGTCGAATCGACGCTGAAGATGCGCCCCGGCGCCATCACGATCTTGCGCGGCAGCAGCTCCTTCGCGAAGGCCAGCGAGTCGTCCACGCCCGGCAGCGCGGCCCAGATGTAGAGCGACTGCGGGCTGCGCGCGAAGACCTCGGCGTCCACCACGTCGAACAGCTTCAACGCGTCGCGCGTGGCCTCGCCCAGCCGCTGCTGCAGCCGCTTGAGGTGGCGCTGGTAGTGGCCCTCGCTCAGGATCACGTCGACCGTGCGCTCGCTGTATTCCGAGCTGCTCACGTGGATCAGCGCCTTCAGGTCCGCGAGGTCGCTCGCCAGGTCGGCCCCGCAGGCGATGAAGCCCACGCGCAGCGCGGCCGAGAACGACTTGGAGAAGCTGCCGATGTAGATCGTGCGTTCCAGCTGGTCGAGCGCCGACAGGCGCGGCAACGCGGTCGGCTTGAAGTCCGCCAGCGGGTCGTTCTCGACGATCAGCAGGTCGTACTTCTGCGCCAGCTGCAGCACGCGAAAGGCCTTGGCCGGCGAGATGTCGGAGCCCGTGGGGTTGTGCGCGAGCGACTGCGTGAAGAACAGGCGCGGCCGCTCGGCGATGAGCAGTTGCTCCAGCACGTCGAGGTCAGGTCCGTCGGCCAGGCGCGGCACCGCCAGCATCTGCGCGCCCGCGAGCTTGAGCTTGCCGAACAGCGGGTAGTAGCCGGGGTCGTCCACCAGCACCTTGCCGCCGGGCGGCACGAAGTAGCGGATGACGATGTCCATCGCCTCGTTGGCGCCGTGCGTGAGCACGATCTGCCGCGGCTCGGCGCCGATGCCGAAGTCGGCCAGCTTGCGCACGAGGTGGTCGCGCAGCGGCGCATAGCCGAAGCGGCTGCCGTAGCGGAACAGCGCGCCGAGCCCCGTGCGCACGACCTTCGGGTGGTACTTGTCCAGGCGCACGTCGGCGAGCCATTCGACGGGCGGAAAGCCGTCGCCCACGGCGACTGCGTCGGGCTGCGTCTTGAGCTGCTCGCGCATGAGCCACACGATGTCCATCGCGCGGCCGAGGCTGCCCGCGTCTTCCTCGGCCGGCTTGGGCGCCGTGGCCTGCGCGAGCACGAAGTAGCCCGAACCGCGCCGCGGCTCGACGAGGCCGCGCGACACCAGCAGCTCGAACGCGGCCACCACGGTGTTCTTGGCATAGCCGTGCAGTTGCGCGAGTTCGCGCAGCGAGGGCAGCTTGTCGCCGGCCTTGTAGGCGCCGCTCGCGATCTGGCGCGCGAGGGTGTCGGCGAGCGAATCGGCGATCGTGGTCATGGGCCGAGACTGTGACACAGCAGGCTGCTTTCGCGGACCACTGTCCGCACTGTCCCGCCAAACTGTGCCTTCCGCGGGCGGTACAGCCGGCCTAAATTGCCTGCTCCCGAATTCACCTTCCGAAGAGACACGCACCGATGGCCGCCGATTCCCGCATTCCCAATTTCCGCGCACTCACACCCGCGCAACGCCTGGCCCACATCGCACAGGCCGCCTCGCTCACCGACGACGAGGTGGCGCTGCTCGCGCAACCCGGCGCGCTGAGCGTGGACCGCGCCAACGGCATGGTCGAGAACGTGATCGGCACCTTCGAGCTGCCGCTGGGCGTGGCCGGCAACTTCACCGTGAACGGGCGCGACTACCTCGTGCCGATGGCGGTGGAAGAACCCTCGGTGGTCGCCGCCGCATCGTTCATGGCCAAGCTGGCGCGCGAAGGCGGCGGCTTCGAGGCCTCGAGCACCGGGCCGCTGATGCGTGCGCAGGTGCAGGTGCTCGGCATCACCGACCCCTACGGTGCGCGGCTGGCGCTGCTGCGCGCACGCGACGAGATCCTGGCCGTGGCGAACAGCCGCGACAAGGTGCTGATCGGCCTGGGCGGCGGCTGCCGCGACATCGAAGTGCATGTGTTCGGCGACACGCCGCGCGGCGCGATGGTGGTGATGCACCTGATCGTCGACGTCCGTGACGCGATGGGCGCGAACACGGTCAACACCATGGCCGAGGCGGTGTCGCCGCTGGTCGAGAAGCTCACCGGCGGCACGGTGCGCCTGCGCATCCTGTCGAACCTGGCCGACCTGCGGCTGTCGCGTGCGCGCGTGCGGCTCACGCCCGCGGTGCTCAAGACCGCCGAGCGCAGCGGCGAAGAGATCGTCGAGGGCGTGCTCGACGCCTACACCTTCGCGGCCATCGACCCCTACCGAGCGGCCACGCACAACAAGGGGATCATGAACGGCATCGACCCGGTGATCGTCGCGACCGGCAACGACTGGCGCGCGGTGGAAGCCGGCGCGCACGCCTACGCCTGCCGCAGCGGGCGCTACACCTCGCTGACCACGTGGGAGAAAGACACGAGCGGCGCGCTGGTCGGCACCATCGAGATGCCGATGCCCGTGGGCCTCGTAGGCGGCGCGACGAAGACGCATCCGCTCGCACGGCTCGCGCTGAAGATCCTCGACGTGAAGTCGGCGCAGGAACTCGGCGAGGTCGCCATCGCCGTGGGCCTGGCGCAGAACCTCGGCGCCTTGCGCGCGCTCGCCACCGAAGGCATCCAGCGCGGCCACATGGCGCTGCACGCCCGCAACATCGCGCTGGTCGCAGGCGCCACCGGCGACGAGATCGACCACATCGCCAGGCAGATGGCCGCCGAGCACGACGTGCGCACCGACCGCGCCGTGGCGCTGCTCGACGCGCTGCGCAAGAAGTAATTCAACGAGGCGAGAGGGCCCGTAGCGGCCCGCAACAGGGACCGCGGCCCACACCGCGGCGGCCGCGCGAGCGGCCGTCACATCACCAAAGACGGAGACAACACACATGAATGCAGACAGTGCAACGCCCGCCCGCTGGCGGCTGGTGGAGATATGGGGCGACACGGCCGACCTGGGCCACCTCGCGTGGTCGATCGCGATCGGCGTCGCGGTGAGCCTGGCGGGCTACCTCGTGGCGAGCCGCGTGTTGATGAGCTCGGTCGGCACGCCGGAGCTGGCACGTGCCTACGCGATGCTCGCGGGCCTGGGCGGCTGCGTGGTGTCGGGGCTCATCTGCGCGAAGCTCTTCACGCCCAAGCGCGAGGTGATCGAAGGCACCGCAGCCGATCCGCGCTGGCGCGAAGAAGTGCTGGCCGAACTGGCCGCCGAGCACGGCGGCCTGGGCTCGGTGGAAGACCTGCCGCCGGTGGTGGTGCGCGAGATGAAGGAGCTCGAGATCTACGAGCTGTTCGCGTCGTACAAGCCCCAGTCTGCGAAGACCGCCGAAGGAGCCGCCTCGTGATCGACGCCGCACTTTTCAACCAGATCCTCGTCGCCACGGGCATGGGCCTCGTGGGCGCCATCGTGTTCGCGGCCATCGGCCTCGTCTCGGGCACCGACGAGACCACCACGCTCGCACCGCTCACCTTGCTGGTGGTGCTGCTGGGCGTGGCGCCCGAAGGCGTGTTCACCTTCTTCCTGGCTGCCGCCGTCGCCAAGCACATGACGCACGCCGTGCCCACCGCGCTGCTGGGCATTCCGGGCGACACCATGGCCACGCCGCTGCTGCAGGACGCGAACGTGCTGCGCAACCTGGGCGTGCCGCACATTGCGCTGCGCAAGATGGTGTCGGGCGCGATCATCGCGGCCTTCCTCGCGGTGCCGCTGGCCGTGCTGTTCGCGGTGCTGCTGGCGCCCTATGGCGCGGCCATCACCAAGGCGGCGCCGTGGATCTTCGTGGTGGCGGCCGTGGTCATCGCGTACTTCTCGAGCGGGCGCTGGGCCTCGGTGGCCACGCTGGTGCCTTTCGTGATGGTGATCGTGGCGCTGCAGGCGCTCACCGGCAAGTACGGCGTGAAGCTGAGCATCAGCTACTTCCTGGGCATCGCCATCGGGCCGCTGGTGGCCGACCTGTTCTCGGTGATCTCGCCGGCGGCGCGTGCACGCATGAAGCGCGACAAGGTCCGCACCTTCTCGCTGGCGCCCGACGTGAAGGGCTGGTCGGGCTACTTCCCGAATCCGTTCAAGGTGCTCGACGGCAAGCAGGTGAAGTGGACCTTCGCGACCGCCACGATCTCCAGCGCCACCTTCGTGTTCAGCCCCGTCGCGATGACGGTGGTGCTGGGCGAGCTGGTCGGTTCGCGCATCAAGCATGCGTACCACCGCCTCACGACCACGCTGGCCGCGCGCAACGGCGTGACCGAGGCCACCTACATCGCCGAAGCCTTGATCCCGCTGATCGCCATCGGCCTGCCGCTGAGCCCGGTGGCCGCGGGCCCTGCCGCGCCGCTGTTCAATGCACCGCCGGTGTTCACCATCGACTCGGCCACGGGCCAGACGCACAACCTGCACAACCTGCTGAACCACTGGGAGTTCCTGGGCTACGGCATGCTGGCGGTGGTGCTCGCCGCGCTGGTGGCCTATCCGTTCACGATGAACTTCGCGCGGCGCGCGGCGCTGTTCGTCTCGCGCAAGGTGAGCCACGAGGCGATCATCGCGACCTTCGTCGGGTTGATCGTGGTCATCAGCGTGTGGGAAGGGCAACTGCTCGGCCTGCTGGTGATCCTGACGATGGGCCTGCTGGGCGGGCTGCTGTCGCGCGCCATCGGGTTCAACACCGGTGTGCAGTTCATGGGGTACTACACGGCGGTGCTGACGGTGCCTGCGGTGATCAAGGCTTTTTCCTAGGCGCCTCGGGGGATTTGGCGGCCTCACCGCCAAGCAGCTTCTCCACCTGCTGCCCCACACGCGCCCCGATGGCCGTGCCCACGCCCGGCAGCACCGCGCTGCCGACCGCCGCGCCCGCGAGCGCGCCGCCGGTCATCGACACCTCGGGCTCGGCCACGCTGCCGCCGATCTTGAGCGGCACGCCGACCACGCCATCGACGAGGTCCACCGCGATGTCGCCCTGCATCTGGCGGTTGAACAGGCGCAGGTTGCCGCTCGCGGTGAGCACGCCCGAGCGTGCCTTGAGGTTCGTGTAGCGCATCACGATGCCGTCTTCGGTGCCCTGGGTGTCGAGCGTGCCGGTGAGTTCGTCCAGCGCCGTGGTGCCGCCGCGGCTGATGCCGGCGGTGGTCACGGCCTTGGCCAGGTCGAGCCGGGTCAGCGTGGCGGGCTGCACCGAGAAGGTGGTGCGGGTGTGCAGCCCCCGGATCAGCGCTCCGGCCTCGCGGGCCTCGGCCACCAGCGTGGTGTGGCCCGAAACCTTGCCAGCCACCGCCGAGCGGCGACCGAAGGCCTGCACCAGCGCCTCGATGTCGACCTGGTGCGGGTCGAGCTCGGCCGACACGCGCAGCCCGCGCCCCTCGGGCAGCACCTCCAGCCGCGACACGCCGTTCCACGTGCCGCCGCCGGCGTCGATGCGGGTGCGCCAGCGGTCCTCGCTGCCTTCGCGGTCCAGCCGCAGGCGCACGGGCGACGCGGCGCCGGCGCGCTCCAGGCGCAGTTCGCGCGGGCGCCAGTCGGCGTCGAACGCCACCTCGCCGTCGTAGGCCAGCGCGATGTCGCGGCGGTCGATCCAGGTCACGTCGCGCCAGCGCACGCGCTCCACGGGCACGGGAGCCAGTGTCCAGGGCGCGGGCAGCGCGACGATGCGCTCGCTCTCCTGCGGCCGGGGGCCCTTGTCCCGGAAGGCGCGCACCGAGGCGCGCGGCAGCACCAGTCCATCGAGGTCGATCTGGTCGATGGAGATCTCGCGGTGCAGCAGCAACGGCCACAGGTGCAGGCGCACGGTCAGGCTGCGCAGGGTGATGGGGCGCGGCTGGTCGGTGGACAGCTCGGACAGCGCCAGTACGGGCACCGGCCACAGCGACCAGTGGGCGCCGCCGACCGTCAACTCGACCCCGTAGCGCTCGGTGAAGCCGGCGGCGATGCGGGCGGCCACCTCGTCGTCGTCCGGCAGGCGCGCGGCAACCACGAGCGCCAGCGCGCCGATGCCCAGCAGCACCACCGCCACCGTGCCGAGAAGCCAGCGCCGTACCGAAGAGCTCATCGGGCCAAGGTAGCACGCAAAGGCGACTGCCCATGTCAGCCGTCGTCGCTATAGTGCCCCGGCACCCTGTACGGAGAAAACGAATGCGTATCTGGAAGAAAGACATCTCGGTCGAATCGCTGACCGCCAACCACGTGGGCACGGCCGTGGCCGCCCTGGGCATCGAGTTCCTGGAGGTGGGCGACGACTTCATCCGCGCCCGCGTGCCGGTGGACGAGCGCACCCGCCAGCCCTACGGCATCCTGCACGGCGGCGTGTCGGTGGTGCTGGCCGAGACGCTGGGCTCGTGCGGCGCGCACTACTCGGCGCCTGAGGGCGACCGCGCCGTGGGCCTGGACATCAACGCCAACCACATCCGCTCGGCCACCAGCGGCTGGGTCATCGGCACGGCGCGGCCGGTGCACCGCGGGCGCACCACGCAGGTCTGGCAGATCGACCTGACGAACGAGGCGGGCGAGCTGACCTGCGTCTCGCGCATCACCATGGCGGTGCTGCAGCCGCGCTGAGCGGCGGCCCCCTTTTCTTCTCCCCGTTCTCTTTCTCCCGCTGGTACGCCTCTTGCGGGTGGAACCCGTGTTCAGCACGGGGTGGATCGACCACAATCTCGCCCCAGGGAGCGCGTCGACCCCCCAACACACACCAACCCGAGGAGAAGAAAACACATGTTCAACTGGACTGAAAAGCCGGTGTCCACACTGGCCAACGGCGCCGTGATCGCGCCCGACGAGCGGCTGCCCTGGCTGCAGACCGGCGCCATGGGCATCCAGCACGTGATCGCCATGTTCGGCGCCACGGTGCTCGCGCCGATCCTGATGGGCTTCAACCCCAACATCGCGATCCTGATGAGCGGCATCGGCACGCTCATCTTCTACTTCGTGACCGGCGGCAAGGTTCCGAGCTACCTGGGCTCGAGCTTCGCCTTCATCGGCGTGGTGATCGCGGCCAGCGGCTACGCGGGCAAGGGGGCCAACGCCAACATCGCGGTGGCGCTGGGTGGCATCGTGGCCTGCGGGGTGGTCTACATCCTCATCGGCGCGCTGGTGCAGGCCATCGGCACGGGCTGGATCGAGCGCTTCATGCCGCCCGTGGTCACGGGCGCGGTGGTGGCGGTGATCGGCCTGAACCTGGCCGGCATCCCGATCAAGAACATGGCAGCCAACAACTTCGACTCGTGGATGCAGGCCGTGACCTTCCTGTGCGTGGGCTTGGTGGCGGTGTTCACGCGCGGCATGGTGCAGCGCCTGCTGATCCTCATCGGCCTGATCCTGGCCACGCTGGTCTACGCCGCGCTCACCAACGGCATGGGCCTGGGCAAGCCGGTCGACCTGAGCGGCATCGCCAACGCGGCCTGGTTCGGCCTGCCGACCTTCACGACGCCGGTGTTCACGGCCAACGCGATGCTGCTGATCGCGCCCGTGGCGATCATCCTGGTGGCGGAAAACCTCGGCCACCTGAAGGCCGTGACGGCCATGACCGGCCGCAACCTCGACCCGTACATGGGCCGCGCCTTCATCGGCGACGGCATCGCCACGGTGATCAGCGGCGGCGTCGGCGGCACGGGCGTGACGACCTACGCCGAGAACATCGGCGTGATGGCGGCCACGCGCATCTACTCGACGGCGGTGTTCGTGGTGGCCGCGCTGATCGCGCTGGTGCTGGGCTTCAGCCCCAAGTTCGGCGCGCTGATCCAGGCCATTCCGCTGCCGGTGATGGGCGGCGTGAGCATCGTGGTGTTCGGCCTGATCGCCATCGCGGGCGCCAAGATCTGGGTCGACAACAAGGTCGATTTCTCGCAGAACAAGAACCTGATCGTGGCCGCGATCACGCTGATCATCGGCACCGGCGACTTCACGCTGAAGTTCGGCGACTTCGCCCTGGGCGGCATCGGAACCGCCACTTTCGGCGCGATCATTCTTTACGCACTGCTGGGGCGTTCGCGCAACGCCTGAGCCCGGGCAAAGTGAAACCTCGTGCAATAACTGTTGTCCGGGGTCAGTGAACGCGGTGCCGGTCACCGGGCTTTGGCCGGCGCCCGTTAGACTCCAACGCTTTTCGCACCGACGTTCACAGACGTTTTCCAATGGCCGATGTTTCCGCCGCTCGTACCAAGGCGGTTTTCGAATTCAAGAGCGCCACGCTGCCGCTGATCGCAGTGATCCTCAAGACAGCCGACCTCGACGTGCTGGCCGAGGCGCTCGACGCCCAACTGGCGGATTCCCCCGACTTCTTCGAGCAGGAGCCGGTGGTGATCGACCTCTCGCTGCTGCAGGAACAGGCGGCGCAGGCCGATGCCCCGGCCCCCGAGATCGACTTTGGCGCCCTGCGCAGCCTGCTGGCGCGCCACCAGACCCAGCCGATCGCCGTGCGCGGCGGCAGCCCCGAGCAGCATGCCGCGGCACGTGAAGCGGGCCTCTCGGTGGCGGCCATGCCCTCGGCC
>NZ_QXMN01000237.1:0-1203 GCF_003581445.1 Acidovorax cavernicola
GAAAAATGGCAAAAGGTAAATTCACCCGCACCAAGCCGCACGTGAACGTGGGCACGATCGGTCACGTTGACCACGGCAAGACCACGCTGACGGCGGCGATCGCCACCGTGCTGTCGTCCAAGTTCGGCGGCGAAGCCAAGGCTTACGACCAGATCGACGCAGCGCCTGAAGAAAAGGCCCGCGGCATCACGATCAACACCGCGCACGTCGAGTACGAAACGGCCAACCGCCACTACGCACACGTGGACTGCCCCGGTCACGCCGACTATGTGAAGAACATGATCACGGGCGCCGCTCAGATGGACGGCGCCATCCTGGTGTGCTCGGCCGCTGACGGCCCGATGCCCCAGACCCGTGAACACATCCTGCTGGCTCGCCAGGTGGGTGTGGGCTACATCATCGTGTTCCTGAACAAGTGCGACATGGTCGACGACAAGGAACTGCTCGAGCTGGTCGAGATGGAAGTTCGCGAACTCCTCGACAAGTACGAATTCCCCGGCGACGACACCCCCATCATCCACGGCTCGGCCAAGCTGGCTCTGGAAGGCGACAAGGGCGAACTCGGCGAAGGCTCGATCCTGAAGCTGGCCGAAGCTCTCGACAGCTACATCCCGACGCCTGAGCGCGCCGTGGACGGCACGTTCCTGATGCCCGTGGAAGATGTGTTCTCGATCTCGGGTCGCGGCACCGTGGTGACCGGCGCTGTCGAGCGCGGCGTGATCAAGGTCGGCGAAGAAATCGAAATCGTCGGTATCCGCCCGACCGTCAAGACCACCTGCACCGGTGTGGAAATGTTCCGCAAGCTGCTGGACCAAGGTCAGGCTGGCGACAACGTGGGCGTGCTGCTGCGCGGCACGAAGCGCGAAGAAGTCGAACGCGGCCAAGTGCTGTGCAAGCCTGGCTCGATCAAGCCGCACGTGCACTTCACCGCCGAGGTGTATGTGCTGTCCAAGGACGAAGGTGGCCGTCACACGCCGTTCTTCAACAACTATCGCCCGCAGTTCTACTTCCGCACGACGGACGTGACCGGCGCGATCGAGCTGCCCAAGGACAAGGAAATGGTCATGCCTGGCGACAACGTCAGCATCACCGTGAAGCTGATCAACCCGATCGCGATGGAAGAAGGCCTGCGCTTCGCCATCCGTGAAGGCGGCCGTACCGTGGGTTCGGGCGTCGTGGCAAAGATCCTCGACATCTAAGCCG
>NZ_QXMN01000238.1:0-1200 GCF_003581445.1 Acidovorax cavernicola
GATGAAATCCGCCAGGTCGTCGCGGCCTGCGCCAGCGCGGGCATTCCGCTCACCGTGCGCGGCAGCGGCACGGGCAATTACGGCCAGTGCACGCCGCTGCATGGCGGCGTGATCCTCGACCTGTCGGGCTACAACGCATTCGGCTGGGTGCGCGGCGGCACGGGCCGCGCGCAGGCGGGCATACGCCTGGCCGACTTCGACGCCCAGGCCAGGCCGCTGGGCCAGGAACTGCGCTGGCTGCCATCGACCTACCGCAGCGCGACGCTGGGCGGACTGTTCGGCGGCGGGTTCGGCGGCGCGGGCTCGATCAACCACGGCCCATTGGCCGCGCCGGGCAACGTGCTGGCCGTGCGCGCGATGACGGTGGCGCCCGAGCCGCAGATCATCGAGCTGCGCGGCGCCGAAGCCATGCTGCTGCACCATACCTATGGCACCAACGGCATCGTGCTCGAACTCGAAGTCGCGCTCACGCCCACCGTGGCCTGGACCGAGTGCATCGCAACCTTCGATGCATTCGATGCCGCGCTCGAATTCGCCGATCGCTTCGGCAGCGCCCCTGGGCTCGAGAAGAAGGAAGTCTGCTTTCTCGCCGCGCCGATTCCCGCCTACTTCACCAGCCTCGCCGAGCACCTGCCCACGGGCTGCCACGCGGTGCTGCTGCTGGTCGCGCCGCAGTCCGAAGCCGGCATGCGCGACATGGTGGCAAAGCATGGCGGCCGGGTCACCTACCGCAAGACCGCCGACGAAGTGAAGGCCGGCAACAAGACGCTGGTCGAATACACCTGGAACCACACCACGCTGCACGCGCTCAAAGTGGACAAGGGCCTGACCTATATCCAGAGCGGCTTCAACCCGCAGCGCCGCATCGAGCAGGTCAAGGCGCTCGAAGCCGCGCTGGGCGGCGAAGTCATGATGCACCTCGAGTTCCTGCGCACCAAGGAAGGCGCGTTCAACTGCAGCGGACTGCAGATCATCCGCTACACCACCGAGGAGCGGCTCAACCAGATCATGCAGATCTACCGCGACCACGGCGTGCAGATCAACAACCCGCATGTCTACATCGTCGAGGACGGCAAGCAGAACAACCTCGACCCGGCCGTGGTCAGCACCAAGCAGCGCTTCGATCCGCTGGGCCTGCTCAATCCGGGCAAGCTGCGCAGCTGGGAAGCCGTGCAGCCACTGCGCCAGACGGCATAAGCT
>NZ_QXMN01000239.1:0-1199 GCF_003581445.1 Acidovorax cavernicola
GCAGCGTGGTGGGCGCGAGAAACGCGACCTGCTTGCCGCCCGTGACGGCGACGAAGGCCGCGCGCAGCGCGACTTCGGTCTTGCCGAAGCCCACATCGCCGCAGACCAGCCGGTCCATGGGCTGGGGGCTGATCATGTCGTGCACCACGGCGTGGATCGCGGCCTTCTGGTCGGCGGTTTCCTCGAAGCCGAAGTCGTTGGCGAACGTCTCGTAGTCCTGCGGGCTGTAGCGGAACGCATGGCCCTGGCGCGCGGCGCGGCGCGCATAGATGTTGAGCAGCTCGGCGGCCGAATCACGCACCTGTTCCGCGGCCTTGCGCTTGGCCTTTTCCCACTGGTTGCCGCCGAGCTTGTGCAGCGGCGCGTCCTCGGGCGACATGCCGGTGTAGCGGCTGATCAGCTGCAGCTGGCTCACGGGCACGTAGAGCACGGCGTCGCCCGCATAGGCCAGGTGCAGGAACTCCTGCAGCGCGGGGCTGCCGTCGGGGTTTTGCTGGCCCACGTCCATGTTGACCAGGCCCTGGTAGCGGCCTATGCCGTGCTGGCTGTGCACGACAGGGTCGCCGATCTGCAGCTCGGACAGGTCCTTGATCAGCGCTTCGACATCGCTGACCTGCTCCTGCTTCTTGCGTCGGCGCGTGGTCGGGCCGGCCGCGAACAGCTCGGTTTCGGTGACGAAATCGATGCCCGCGGTCTCCCAATGGAAGCCCGTGGCCAGCGGCGCCGTCGCAATGCCGATCTTCTCGCTGGCGTCGGCCTCGAACTCGGCGAGCGAGTCGAACGCCGGCGGGTTGAGCTGCGAGGCGCGGAAGAAGTCCAGCAGGCTTTCGCGCCGGCCGTCGCTTTCGGCGAGCAGCAGGATGCGCTGCGTGGTCTGGCCCAGATGGGCATGCAGGCGCGCGAGCGGGTCGTCGGCGCCGCGCACCACCGACAAATCGGGCAGGGGCTGGAATTCGCCGCTGGCAATCTGGTCGGCGGGCACTTCCGCGGCGCGCACCGCCAGTTGCGCATAGCTCTTGGCGCGCAGATAGAACTGTTCGGCGCTGAGGAACAGCGATTCGGGCGGCAGCGCCGGGCGTTCGGGGTCGCCCTGCACCAGGCGGTAGCGGTCCCGGGTGTCCTGCCAGAAGCGCTGGAACGCGGGCTCGAGATCGCCGTGCAGCACCACCGTGGCCTGCTCGCCGAGGTAGTCGAAGACG
>NZ_QXMN01000090.1:0-5023 GCF_003581445.1 Acidovorax cavernicola
GTCGCCGAACGCAAGGGCCAGGTCGACGCGCGCATGCAGGAATACCGCTGGATGCTCGAGGAACTGCGCGTGGGCTTTTTCGCCCAGGAGCTGCGCACGCCCTACCCGGTGAGCGTCAAGCGCCTGGACAAGGTCTGGGCGCAGTTGCAGCGCTGAGATGGCGGTCACTTCCTGAGTGACCGTCGGCAACGTCAAGCCTTATGAAGTGACGCGCGCGCGTATCGCGGCCGCTGTGCGCACTTCAATGCGCCGAGGCCATCAGCGCGCGCAATTCGGTCTGGTCCACATTGCGCGTCGCGCCGTAGCCCGCGACATGGCGCGCCTGCTGCGGAGTGATACAGACGATGCGGAAATCGCCGAGCTTGGCCATGCTCGCAGCTTCGGGAAAGCGCCGCAGGTAGGCGTGGCGCGCGCTGCCCCAGGCGGCCGAGCCGGGGGTGGGCGTCATGGCCTGGCCGACGATGGCCACGCGTTCGTGGACATGCACGACCTGTTGCGCGGCATCGCTTTGGGCGACCAGCAGACTGACTTCGGAATGGGCGATCATCTGCCGCGCATGCGCCGCGCTGCCGCTGACCAGCAGCACCAGGCATTCGCCCTGGCCATCGATCGCATACGGCACCAGCGCCAGCCCGGGGGCTTCGTCGTTTTGCAGGGACTGGGTACCCAGGGTGGCGGTGCGCCGCGTGTGGAGCAGGACGCGCAGCGTTTGTGTGGGACGTGGAGCGAGGGTCATGATTGTGGTCCGGTGGGGTGTACCCGTGCGGTGCCGTGGCCGGGAGATGCGGCCGGCGACGAACGGGCGGCCGACGCAATCACTGGCTCTTTGGCGTTCAGCATCGCGACGCGCACAGATTCCATGGGAGGTCCTCCTTGCGTGCCGGGCTGGCAGCGCATGAAGCGAGTTATAGGAGGCTTGAAGAGAGCGTGACGATGTGTAATTGCAAGTTCCGTGATTTTTCAAATTGTCACAACCATGGGAAATGATTGGTTTCAAACCTTTAATGAAAGTGCGGTGCCGGCAGCACATACGCTGCTGTGCCTGTCTGCGCGCAGATTCGGGCCGCGCGGCCGCGCGTTCCCCGGCAGCGCAGCTGCGAACAAGAGCAATTCACACGGGTCAGCGAGCACGCCTGTCATCCTGGCGACGGGATCGAAGGGGTAGCCAGCAGTTACTGCGAAAAACGCGGGAATTGGCAGCCATTGGCTGTCCGCGGCCCGGACAGGGGCATTGCGTGCGGCAGCGATTCCGCCGATTTGCAATAATGAGAATGGTTCCCAATATCAACCTCTGCCGCCCTTGCATGGCGGCGTTTTCTTTTTCACCTGTGTCCAGCGCGCCCGTCGATCGCATTTACCGAGAGCACCATGGCTGGCTGCACCAGTGGCTGCGGCGCCGGCTGGGCGCTGCGCACGAAGCCGAAGACCTGGCGCATGACGTCTTCGTGCGCCTGATCGCTTCCGGGCAGGCGGCCAGCGTGCGCGAGCCGCGCGCTTTTCTGACGACGCTGGCCCAGGGCATGGTCGCCAATCTCTGGCGCCGCCGGGCGATAGAGAACGCTTACCTCCAGGCATTGGCCGCGCAGCCGCAGGAGCTCGCGCCTTCACCCGAGCAGCGCGCGCTGATTCTGCAAGCGCTGTGTGAAGTCGACGCCTTGCTGGCCCGCATTCCGGCCAAGGCGCGCCGGGCTTTCCTGCTGGCGCAGCTCGACGGCTGCTCGCAGGCCGAGAACGCGGCCGAGCTCGGCGTGTCGGACCGCATGGTGCGCAAGTATCTGGCGCAGGCCATGCTGGTCTGCGCGCTGGCCAAGGCCGCGGTGAGCGCCCAATGAGCATTTCGTCCACGGCGCCTCGTCCTGATTACCGCAGCCTGCAGGCCGCGGCCGAATGGTTCGCGCAACTGGACCCGCATGGCGCTGCGGTGTCGCCGGACCGACTGCGTTGGCAGCAATGGCTGAACCAGGATCCGCGCCATCGCGCGGCCTGGGCCTATGTCGAGGCCGTCAATGCCGATTTCGGCCGCCTGCCTGGAGCCGTGGCCCACGCGGCGTTGCAGGCGCCAGCGCGCGGCCGGCGGCGGGCGCTGGCCTCGTTGGCCGTACTGGGCGCGACGGGCCTGGGCGCGTGGTTCACGACGCGCCCCGCGCCCTGGCCCGATGGCCAGGCGCTGATCGCGCAGGCGCGCACGGCCAGGGGACAGGTGCGCACGCTGGAACTGGCCGATGGCGCGCGCGCCTGGCTCAACGCCGACACCGACCTCGCCATCGTCAACAGCGCCGCGCTGCGCCTGGTCCAGCTGCGCAGCGGCGAAATCGCGATCGCCTCGGGCCAGAAGGCGGGCGCCGCCAGACGGCCGCTGGTGGTCGATACGCCCGAAGGCCGCGTGCAGGCGCTGGGCACGCGCTTCAGCGTGCGTTCGGTCGATGCCGGCAGCACGCAGGTCGCGGTGTTCGAAGGCGCGGTGCGCATCACGCCCAACGCGCCGGGGGCGCTGGCGCTGGTCCTGAATGCAGGCGAACAGACGGTGTTCAGTGCCCACCAGGTCGGCGCGGTCGCACCCGCGAGCGCGGCGCGCCAGGCCTGGGTCGATGGCCTGCTGATCGCCGACAACATGCGGCTCGATGCCTTCCTGCGCGAGCTGTCGCGCCACCGGCCCGGTTACCTGGGCTGCGACCCCGCGGTCGCGGCGCTGCGGCTGGACGGGGTCTTTCCGCTCGCCGACACCGACCGCGTGCTGGCCATGGTCGCGCAGACCCTGCCGGTGGACGTGCGGCGCACCACGGATTGGTGGGTCACGGTCAGGGCCAGGGATTGATAGTGGGGAGTGGATGGCCTGCCCTCATGCCAGGGCATTTTGAAAATCGCCAAAAAATATCTTCTGAAACGGTTCCGCTTTATTAACAGGCGCGTGGCATGGGAAGTGAAACCTTCTTCCATCTTCTGTCTGGAATCCTTGCCGTGCCTTCACATTCTCCCGCCACCGCCGCGCTGAGCCCTCTGCGCCACGCCTGCCTCGCGCTGATCGCCAGCCTGGGCGCGCTGACCCTGCCGCTGGCTGCAACCACCGCTTATGCCCAGAGCGCGGCCGCAGCCGCGCAGGACTTCGACATTCCCGCGGGCCCGCTGGGCAGCACGCTCAACCAGTTCGCGCAGCGCGCGGGCATCGCCTGGTCGGCCGACGCCCAGCTCACGCAGGACCGCCAGAGCGCAGGGCTGCGCGGGCGCTTCACGCTGCAGCAAGGCTTTGCGCAGTTGCTGCAGGGCACGCCGCTCGAGGCCTTCGATCGCGGCGGTCAGGTCTACGGCCTGCGCCTGCGCGCCCCGGCCAAGGTCGGGGCCGCTGCGCCCACCATGGACAGCGTGACCGTGGTCGGCAACTGGCTGGCCGATCCCACGGCGGCCAGCGTGTTCGAACATGCGGGCGCGCGCGATCTGGTGACGCGCGCGGATTTCAGCGCGCGCGGCGCGACGGCCATGCGTGACGTGCTCAACCGCATTCCCGGCGTGATGGCGCCCGAGAACAATGGCACGGGCAGCCACGACATGGCGCTGAACTTCGGCGTGCGCGGCCTGAACCCGCGCCTGGCCGCGCGCTCCACGGTGCTGATGGACGGCGTGCCCGTGCCGTTCGCGCCCTACGGCCAGCCCCAGCTGTCGTTCGCGCCCGTGTCGCTGGGCAACATGGATGCGGTCGACGTGGTGCGCGGCGGCGGCGCGGTGCGCTACGGCCCGCAGAACGTCGGCGGCATCGTCAACTTCGTGACGCGCGCGATTCCCGCGCAGTCCGCGGCCAGCGTCGACGTGCAGACCGAGCACGCGGCCTCGGGCGGGCTCAAGACCACGAGCAGCCTGATGGCCGGTGGCACGCTGGACAGCGGCCTGGGCGCGGTGCTGCTGTACTCGGGCGTGCGCGGCGAGGATGCGCGCGAACACAGCGGCACGCGCATCGACGACTTCATGCTCAAGACCCAGTACCGCATGGACGCGGCGCACAAGTTCACGGCCACGCTGCAGCGCTATACCGGCGAAGCCGACATGCCCGGCGGGCTGTCGCGCGCCGACTTCGACGCCGATCCCTACCAGTCCACGCGTCCCAAGGACCGCTTCTGGGGCCACCGCAACCTGGTCAGCGCGGGCTATGAGTACAAGCCCGATGCGTCGCGCCAGCTGTCGGTGCTGGCCTTCCAGACCGAAACGCTGCGCAGCGGCTATCTCGATCAAGGCAGCTTCGTCTCGCTGTCGCCGCGCGACTACACCGTGCGCGGCATCGAAACGCGCTTCACCCAGGGCTTTCGCTGGGCCGGAGCGCGCCATGAAATCGGCGTCGGCCACCGCTACGTGAGCGAGCAGAGCGAGGAGTTCCGCTACCGCCTGCCCGGCAGCGCCGCCGCGCTGCCCACCGAGTCCAGCCCGCACGACCGCCATACGCAGGGCGAGACCCAGGCGCATGCGCTGTTCATCGACGACCGCATCAACATCGGCAACTGGACCATCGTGCCCGGCGTGCGCGTCGAACAGATCCGCTCGGCGCAGCAGAACCTGCTGAGCGGCGCGCGCGACGCGGGCAAGTACCGGCCGCTGCTGCCCGCGCTCAACGTCATGTATTACGTCAATGACGCGTGGAACCTCTACGCGAGCACCGACAGTTCCTTCGGCACGGTGCAGTACAGCAAGATGGCGACGGCCGTGACCAGCGGCAGCGTGGCGCCCGAGAAGGCGCGCTCGTATGAGGTGGGCACGCGCTACGACAACGGCGCCTTGCGCGCCGAACTGGGCCTGTTCAGCATGACGTTCAGCAACCAGTACGAAAGCAATCAGCAGTCGAACAGCGTCTATGCGCGCGGCAAGACCCGGCATCTGGGCCTCGAAGGCGGCGTGCATTACGACCTGGGCAGCGCGCTGCGCTCCATGAAGGGCTATGGCTTCTACGCCAGCTATGCCTATGTCGACGCGTCCATCCTCGAGGACGGGCCGAACCAGGGCCACCAGGTGCCGTTCTCGCCGCGCCACAAGGCGGCGTTCG
>NZ_QXMN01000240.1:0-1185 GCF_003581445.1 Acidovorax cavernicola
GCCTATGTGAATGGCCGCTTCGAGGCCCTGCGGCTGCGCCACGAAACCACGGTGGGCGCCAACTACGCGAAGTACACCTCCGACGACATGTTCGCGCGCACGTTCACCGCGGGCGGCAATCTCTTCGCCATCGACCACAACCGCCCCATGCCCACCGTGGCCAGCCTGCTGGCCGCGGGCGGCAGGCAGTATCTCGCGGGATACGACGTGCAGCAAAAAGGCGTCTACGCGAGTTTGCGCAGCCGGCTCACCGAGCAGCTGACAGCGATTGCGGGCGCGCGCGCCAGCTGGTACGACTCGATCTACAACGACAAGAAGGCCAACACCAGCACGCTCACCACCGCCTCGCGCGAGATCACGCCCTATGCGGGCCTGGTGTACGCGCTCACGCCGCAATGGTCCGCCTATGGCAGCTACACGGGCGTGTTCGTGCCGCAGTCCGAACGCACGGCCGCGGGCAATGTGCTCGATCCGATCATCGGCAAGAACTATGAGCTGGGCATCAAGGGCGAGCTGGCGGACGGCCGCGTGAACACCTCGCTGGCCGTATTCCGCTACGACCACAGCAAGCGGGCCGTCAACGACCTGGACGCGGGCTTTGCCTGCGACGGCTGGTACTGCTCCAGGAACTCGGGCAAGGTGCGCAGCCAGGGCTTTGAAGCCGAAGTCAGCGGTGAAGTGGCGCGCAACCTGCAGGTCATGGCCGGCTACACCTACAACACCACGGAATTCCTCAGCGACCCGGAGGAGCAGGGCAAGGTGTTCAGCACCGTCACGCCGAAGCACATGCTGCGCGCCTGGGCGTCGTATCGCCTGCCGGGTGAATGGAACCAGCTCACCGTGGCCGGCGGCTTCAACACGCAAAGCCATACCCTGGGCTACGACCGTTCGTTCAAGCTGGCGGGCTTCACCGTGGGCAATCTGCGCCTGTCCTACCAGGCCACGCGCGAACTCAACCTGGCCGTCAACGTCAACAATGTCTTCGACAAGCGCTACGTGCTGCCGGGCTATGTCGGCTACACCGGCGCCACCTATGGCGATCCGCGCAATGTGATGGTGACGCTGAAATACACCCCAAAGCTGTGACGGCGGGCGCGGCGCGCCGCGCCTTCATGCACGCGCCTTGACCGGCGCGCGCTCACTCCTGCCGCATCACGCCGCCGGATTGAACAGCCGCACTTCGCT
>NZ_QXMN01000241.1:0-1180 GCF_003581445.1 Acidovorax cavernicola
GAGCTGCTCGAGACCGTGCTGGGCGTCTGGAGCGGGCTCGATGCGCTGGCCCAGGACATGCGCGGCCTGCTCGACCAGGCCGTGGACCCGGCCGCGGGTGCGGGCAGCCTGGCCGACGCCGTGCAGTCCGCGCAGGCCGAACGCGCCACGGCGCTGACCGCACTCGCCCAGGGCTGGGGCGCGCAGGCGCAGGCGCTGCGCGACTGGCTCGACGCCCAGGTCGCGGCGCCGGGCGCGCACTGGGACGGGCGCAAGCTCGCGCCGCGCCATTACACGGGCTGGCTGCAAAGCGTGATCGACTGGGCCGCGGATCCGCTGGAGGCCGAGCTGACCCTGACCGATTCCGCGCGCCACCGGCTCAGCCCCGAAGGCCTGCTCGAAGCGCGAAAAAAAGGCGCGCCCGCGCTGGCCGTGCCGCCGGGCTTCGAGGCGCTGCAGCAGCTGCTCGCCGACCTGGCGAAGCTGCCCGCGCTGTCCACGCGGCTGCGCCTGCACGCCGCGGCGCGCGTCTTGCAGCGGCTCGCGCAGCTCAAGCGCCAGCAGGGCACGTTCGGCTTTGCCGACCTGCTGCAGCGGCTGGATCGCGCGCTCGCGGGCGACAACGGCGCGGCGCTGTGCGCGCGCATCCAGGCGCAGTACCCGGTCGCGCTGATCGACGAATTCCAGGACACCTCGCCGCTGCAATACCGGCTGTTCGACCGCATCTACCGCACGCCGGCCAACGACCCGCAGGCCGCGCTGCTGCTGATCGGCGATCCCAAGCAGTCGATCTACGGCTTTCGCGGCGCCGATATCTACAGCTACCTGCAGGCGCGCGCGGCGACGGCCGGGCGCCACTATGTGCTGGGCACGAACTACCGTTCGACGCAGACGCTGGTCGACGCCGTCAACCACTGGTTCGGCCAGGCTGAAGCGCGCGACGGCGCGGGCGCGTTCATGTTCCGCAGCGAGGCCGGCAATCCCCTGCCTTTCGTTGCCGTCCAGGCCCAGGGCCGCAAGGAAGTGTTCCGCGACGCCGGCGGCGCCGTGCCCGCGCTGCAGCTGCAGGTCGAGCTCGACCCGCTGCAGACCGCCAAGCGCGCGCAGCGCGGTTTCGCCGCGCGCTGCGCCGAGCAGATCGTGCAGTGGCTCAACGATCCCGAAGCCGGCTTTGCCGCGCCCGACCAGCCGCTGGCCCGGC
>NZ_QXMN01000242.1:0-1177 GCF_003581445.1 Acidovorax cavernicola
GGGTAGGGCCACGTCGGCTTCAAGCAAGGCCATGCGCACTTCGCGCAGCATGTCCTGCACGTTGGATTCGGTGATGCGGGCCTGGCCACGCATCTCCTTGACGAGGCGCGAGAGTTTTTCGGTAAGAGCGGAGGCCATAAGCAGGAATTTCCGGTAGATGCTGCGGCCCGGCGTGGGTCGGGCCGCGCCGGTTGGCGCGCAAAGACCGCAGCATGCAAGAGTGAAGGGCTGAATTTTACCCGCTCGACCAACGTGCGGCAGCCGCCCATGCCCTTGCCGGTCTATCATTGAACGATGGTTTCCTTTGCCTCCCTGCATACTCATTCCCCGGTCCTGACCTGGTTTCTGGCGCTGGCCGCGGCCTGCGCCTATGCAATTCCCGCCGCGCGCATCGGGGAAACCGCAGCGCGCACGGCGCTGGGCATCGCCTGGGCACTGCACGCGGCGTTTCTCGCCTGGGTGATGCTGGGCGCGACTCCGCACTTCGGTTTCGCCACCGCGCTGTCGATCACCGCCTGGCTGATGCTCACCGTCTACGGCGTCGAGCAGCAGCTGTACCCGCAACTGCGCACGCGCGCGCTACTGGGGCTGCTGGGCGCGGCCACGGTGATGCTCGCCGCGCTGTTTCCCGGCAAGCCGCTGCAGGTGAACTCCTCGGCCTGGCTGCCGCTGCACCTGGCGCTGGGCATTGCCTCGTACGGCCTGTTCGCCGCCGCCGTCGTGCATGCGGCGCTGATGAACCATGCGGAAAAAAGCATTCGCCTCGCGGCCGACCAGGACAGCGGAATTCCGCTGCTGACGCTCGAGCGGCTGACGTTCCGCTTCGTCGCCGCGGGCTTCTGGCTGCTCACCGCCACGCTGCTCGCCGGCTGGCTGTTCGGCGAGGCCCTGTACGGCAGCGACTGGCGCTGGGACCACAAGACGATTTTCTCGCTGCTGGCCTGGCTGACCTTTGCCACGCTGCTGATCGGGCGCGCGCGCTTTGGCTGGCGCGGCCGCCATGCGGTGCATGTGCTGTACGCGGGCGCGCTGCTGCTGCTGCTGTCGTATGCAGGCTCGCGCTTTGTTATGGAAGTTTTGCTGGAACGTTTTGCATGAAGTATCTGTTGGTCCTGCTGGTGATCGTGATCGCCGTGGGCGTCTGGCGCAAGCGCCGCCGTGCCGAGAACCTTGAAGC
>NZ_QXMN01000243.1:0-1172 GCF_003581445.1 Acidovorax cavernicola
GCGTTCATCATGACCTACGCCACCTCCCACCACGCGCTGATCGACCGCGCGCAGCTGCGCGCCGGCGAGACGGTGCTGGTGCTGGGCGCGGCCGGCGGCGTCGGCACGGCCGCGATACAGATCGCCAAGGCCGCGGGCGCGCGCGTCATTGCCGCGGCCTCGAGCGACGAAAAATGCGCGCTGTGCACCACGCTGGGCGCCGACGCGACGATCAACTACAGCAATACCGACCTGCGCGAAGCGCTCAAGGCCGCAACCGGCGGCAAGGGCCCGGACGTGATCTACGACCCGGTCGGCGGCGACCTGGCCGAGCCCGCGTTCCGCTCGATCGCCTGGCGCGGCCGCTACCTCGTGGTCGGCTTCGCGGCCGGCCCCATTCCTGCTCTGCCCTGGAACCTGGCGCTGCTCAAGGGCGCGTCGCTGGTCGGCGTCTTCTGGGGCGAGTTCCAGCGGCGCGAACCCAAAGCCAATGCCGCGATGATGGCCGAGCTGCTCGACTGGTACCGGCAGGGCAAGATCAAGCCCGTGATCGACACCACCATGCCGCTGGCCGAACTGCAGGCCGCCTATGCACGCATGGGTTCGCGCGCCGTCATGGGCAAGCTCGTGCTGACCCGATGAACTGAGCCCGGCAAAGCATCTGCCGCCGCTGTGGGCTTTGGCCCCGGGAGGCAGCAAAGTGAGTGCTACACTGCGCGCCTTTTGCCGGCCGGCGCCACGCGCGCCAGCCCTCAGCCGCGCACCGCGCGCCAGGCCCAGCGCCTGACGCCGCGGGTGGGCGCGCATCCACTTTGCTTTCCCCCACCCCGCATGCACCTGAGCTTCAGCACCTACTACACCCTTATCTGCGCAGCCATGGTGCTGCTGGTCGGAAAATACCTGGTCCACAGAATCCGCTTCCTGCGCGACTTCAACATTCCCGAGCCCGTGGCCGGCGGCATGGTCGCGGCAGCGCTGATCTTCGCCATCCACGCGTTCACCGGTTACTCCTTCAGCTTCAGCAGCGACCTGCAGACCGGCTTCATGCTGCTGTTCTTCTCGTCGATCGGCCTGAGCGCCAACTTCGCCAAGCTGCGCGAAGGCGGGTCCGCGCTGGTGCTGTTCCTGTGCATCATCAGCATCTTCATCGTGGTGCAGAACGTGGTGGGCATCAGCCTGGCCGCGCTCATGGG
>NZ_QXMN01000244.1:0-1141 GCF_003581445.1 Acidovorax cavernicola
CCGCCCGTGCCGATGTCGCGCAGCTGGCCGCGGCGGTACTTGGGGTCGAAGTCGGCCTGGAACTTCAATGCGTCGAAGTCGTACTTGCGCGTGGAAAAGCGGGCAACGCGGGCTGCCATCCAGTCTTCAAAGCTGGCGCCTTCGGGGCGATCCCAGCTACGGGGCGTGTCTTGTGTGTTCTCAGTCATTGGTCTCTCCAGTTGCCGTAGTCAAATCACAAAATCATGTGGTTCGTGTTTTATAAGTGAAACACTATCCATCAGGTAAAACAATTATGAGATATTTGCACGAAGCTAACAAGCGAAACACAGAAAAATTGCTGCCCTGCGTCAGGGCGCTGTTGCATAAATCAGCGCTGGGCCTGACTTCTCTGACCCCAGACGTGGCTCAAAGGCTGCGTGTCATAAGCGCCCTCGCCCGTGACGCTCAACTGCGGCGCACCAGAGAGGCGTTGTGCCAGCAATTGCGGCACTGCCGCGCCATCGCTGACGTCGGTGGATGTCACTGCCCGAGTCTGCAAAGTCTGGGCAGCGCCTCACACACAAGATTTCTGACAGCCGCCGGTATTCAGCGGGCCATCGATGCGGTTTTCCCCCGTGCCAGCCGCCCCTGATGTTCAGCGGAATTCTTCGGGGATTTCATAGGCAGAACTGCGTCCGCCGGCCGGGGCTTTGACCAGCATGCCGGCCTCCACCAGCGCGGTGATGTCGCGCAAAGCGGTATCGGCCGAGGTCTTTGCGATGGCTGCCCATTTCCTTGCGGTCAGCTTGCCTTCGAAGTCTTCGAACAGGCGGTTGAGCACCTTTTGCTGGCGCGCATTCAGTGCCACATGCGCAAACTTGCGCCAATAGGCGTTGCGCTGCTGGCTGGTGCCAACGCCAGCCAAGGCATGCTCGACGGCCAGGTGTACGCTGCGCAGGAACCACTGCAGCCAGGCCGTGACGTCCATGCTCCGCCGCTGCGTCTGTTCCAGAATCTGGTAATAGGCTTCACGTTCGCGCTGGATCTGAGCGGCGAGACTGTAGTAGCGCTGCGGGCTGGCATCGGCACGGGCCAGGAACAGGTCGCCCACCGCGCGGGCGATGCGCCCGTTGCCATCCTCGAAAGGGTGCAGGGTCACGAACCAGAGGTGGGCCAGCCC
>NZ_QXMN01000245.1:0-1125 GCF_003581445.1 Acidovorax cavernicola
GCCATCCGGCGCTGCGATTGCTGCTGCTGGTCGACGACGCACCCATCGATCTGGTGCAGGGCCGGGTCGACCTGGCGATACGCTTCGGCGCCCTGCGCGACTCGGGCTGGGCCGCGCGCCGCCTGGGCCATATGCCCTGGTGGCTTTGCGCCGCGCCGCAGTGGGTCGCGCAGCATGGCGCGCCCGAGCATCCCGCGCAGCTCGCGGGCGCGCGCTGGCTGGGAATGAATGGCCGCCTCGAATGGGAATGCCGCCACCCGAGCGAAGCCGCCTACCAGTGGCGGCTGCAGCCGCTGATCGCGAGCAACAACCACTGGTCGCTGCAGCAGATGTGCGAAGCCGGACTCGGGCCGGCGCTGCTGGCCGCGATGGATGTCAGCGAAGCGATGCAGCGCGGCCGGCTGCAGCGGCTGCTGCCGCAGTGGACGCTGGGCGGCCTCGACATCTGGGCCATGACGCCGCAGCGCGACGCCCAGCCCGCAAAGGTGCGCCAGGCGATCGCGGCGCTGCAGGACTATCTGGCGCAGCTGCCGGGCGTGGAGACGTCCTAGCCGAGCGCCTGGACGCGTTGCAACTGGGCCATTGCGCCCAGGCACGACTGCGCGACTTCGACGCCCTTCTTGACGAAGTGCGCGCGGAAGAACTCGAGGTGGTCGGCATGCTCGTGGAAGTCGCGCGGCGTGAGCACCGCCGACAGCACGGGCACATCGGTGTCGAGCTGCACGCGCATCAGGCCGTCGATCACGGCGCTGGAGACGAACTCATGGCGGTAGATGCCGCCATTGACCACCAGCGCGCAGCCGATGATCGCGTCAAAGTGGCCGCTGAGCGCCAGGCGCTTGGCCATCAAAGGGATTTCGAACGCGCCCGGCACGTCGAAATGCGCGATCTGCGTGGCCGGCATGCCTTGCTGGGTCAGCTCGCCGACCAGCGCATCGCGCGCCTGGTGCACGACGTCGGTGTGCCAGCTCGCGCAGATCACCGCGACGCGGCTGTTGCGCGCCACGCTGCCCCAGGCAGGGGCCGTGGCAACGGCGGAAGAAATGGAGGAAACGACAGCAGTGGAAGTCTGATTCATGACAAGTGGATAAACGTTGACAACATGAATCAGGGCGCGCGCGAAGC
>NZ_QXMN01000246.1:0-1120 GCF_003581445.1 Acidovorax cavernicola
GGAACAGCATGCTGGCGAAGACGCCGACAATGGCCGCGGCCAGCGTGCCGATCACATAGAGCCACAGCACGGGCCGCATCAGCGTGGAATCGCCGGGGCGGTGGTTGCTGATCGACGCCATCACGAGGATCAGCACCAGCACCGGGGCCACGGCCTTGAGCGCCGAGATGAACAGCTTGCCCAGCAGCGCCACGCCGGGGGTGGCCGACGGCCACAGAAATGCAAAGGCTATGCCCGCAATCAGGGCCATGACGATTTGCGTCACAAGGCTGGTGCGCTGCAACCAGTGCAGCATTGGCTTGAAGATCATGGCAGAAAGGAAAATCGAAGAAGACAGGGGAGCGGGGCGCGGCTGGCGGCCCATCGCAGCGACGCGGGGCTGCGGCGCTGGGGGTTGCCAGGGCGATGGCGCCCGGCCCGCGTCGCGAGAGCCGGGAGTTTAAGCGCTGGACATAAAACCCACTGGGCGGCGCAGTTCCCGGCGGTATTTGCTGCCAGCTGCGGCGGTCGATGCCACCGGGAACATGCCGGGCATGCCCTTGCGTCGATAATCGCGGGCTATGTCGTCCCCCAAAGTTCTCTTCGGCTTCCACGCCGTAGGCGTGCGTCTGAAGACCGCGCCGCAATCCATCGTCGAAATCTACTATGAGGCTTCGCGCCGCGACGCGCGCATGCGCCAGTTCCTGGACCGGGCACGCGAAGCCGGTGCGCGGCTGATCGAAGCCGACGGCGAACGCCTGGCCAAGCTCGCCGGCAGCCATGGCCACCAGGGCGTGGCGGCGCGCGTCGAGCCCACCAAGCAGATCACGTCGCTCGACGAACTGCTCGAAAACCTCGAGGAAAGCGGCGTGAAGAACCCGCTGCTGCTGGTGCTCGACGGCGTGACCGATCCGCACAACCTCGGCGCCTGCCTGCGCGTGGCCGACGGCGCGGGCGCGCATGCGGTGATCGCGCCCAAGGACCATGCGGCCGGCATCAACGCCACCGTCGCCAAGGTGGCCAGCGGCGCGGCCGAGACCGTGCCCTATTTCATGGTCACCAATCTCGCGCGCACGCTCAATGAGCTCAAGGAACGCAATATCTGGATCATCGGCACCAGCGGCGATGCCGACAAGAACAT
>NZ_QXMN01000247.1:0-1115 GCF_003581445.1 Acidovorax cavernicola
GCCTTGAAGCTGGTCTGGCGCAGCAGGATGGGGTGGCGCCGCGGCGGCGGGCCCTCGACCACATCCTTGGCGGAGATGCCGCGCAGCGGCATCTCGCGCTGCGCCGCGTCGATGTCCAGCGTGCGCGGCGTCAGGTGGTTGATGTGCGGGCCGCGAAAGCAGACCACGTCGGCGATCAGGCGGTGGGCAGCGTGCAGCTGGTGGTAGGTTTGCGCGTCCACGGTCGCCTGCTGGTGCCAGCGGAAAGTCTCGCGCACTTCGGCGACAAATTCATCGGCCAGCGCATCGGACAGACCACCCTGGGCTTCGCACAACGCGGTCAGTGCCAGCGCGCGCTCGGAAAAGATGCGGCGCTGCGCCAGGATCTCCCGGGCCTGCGCGCGCAGGGCCGGGTCGGCCAGCAGCTCGAGCCGCAGCAGCGAGGTGAAGATGCGAAACGGGTTGGCTGCCAGGGCCTGGTCCGTGACCGGGCGAAACGCCGTGGAGTGCACCGGAACGCCCGCCACCGACAGGTCGTAATAGCCGACCGGCTCCATGCCCATCACGGCAAAAATGCGCCGCGCCTGCGCCAGTTCCAGCGCCGTTCCCAGCCGCACCGCGCCATGGCGCTCGATGCCCAGGCGCTCCAGATCGCCCGAGGCCTGCAGCGCAGCCTGCAGTGCCGGCTGCGACGACAGCACGGCGGCATTGGTGTCGGCCACGAGTTCGAGCAAGGCGCCGTACTGCGGCACTTCCTCCCGGTACATCTCGGACATGGCGCTGGAAAAGCGGGTACGGATTTCGTCGCTGGACAGGTGCGTGGACATGGTCATGAAAGCGGTAATGAGGGAGGTGGTGGCGCACCGGGCCGGCTGCGGTGCAAGCCCGGGCGAGGCGTGCATTCTGGAAGTCGTGCGGCCTGGCGTCAAACGATGATTGCGTCTGACTTGTTGCGAAAACGGAATGAACTCGGAAGATGTGAAAAAGCGCGCGGGCTGCCTGCCAGCCTGTACGCCCAGGTATTTCGCCGCAGCGCACCAATCTGGACATTTCGCGCCCTTGAACAGGTCATTCGCAGGCCGAAATGGTGCGCAAAAAAATATTTTGCCGGCGCGGAAAATTGCCTCTATTATCGC
>NZ_QXMN01000013.1:0-136304 GCF_003581445.1 Acidovorax cavernicola
CGCTACTACGCACCGCCGCCGCCCCCGCGCCACTACCACCGGGACTACTACGACGGTCCGCGCCGCCACGGCTACTACGGCCATGGCCACCGCGACTGGGAAGGTCGTCGCTATGGCCGCCGGGACAACGACGGCGACGGTGTACCCAACCGTTACGACCGCCGCCCCAACAACCCTTACCGCTACTGAGGCATTCCGTCAGACCGGCACGCTCGCATACGCGGGCTGCTCGGTCGACAGGCTCTTCTTGAGCTGGCGCGTGACCTCGTCGGCCAGCACCTCGGGCAGCCCCGCCTCCACACCCGCCAGCGCCTGGCGCGCCGCATCGTCGGGGGAGGTCTTGGGGCCGGGCATGTGCGCCGCCATGTCGGTGTCCATGAGCGCCACGTGCAGGCTCGTGACCTGCGTGCCCTGCCCCGCCAGTTCATTGCGCAAGCCGTTGCTCAGCGACCAAGCCGCCGACTTGGTGGCGCTGTAGGTCGCCACGCTCGGGAACGTGGCCCAGCTCAAGGCCGACAGCACGTTGAGGACCGCGCCGCCGCCATTTGACGCGAGCACCGGCGCAAACGCTTGCGTGAGCGCCCAGGGGCCGAAGAAGTTGGTCTCGAACTCGGCGCGCACCGCGGCCACGGCATCGGGTGACCCCAGGAAGCTCGATCCGCGCGAGATGCCCGCGTTGTTGATCAGCAGCGTCACATCGCCGCAGGCACGCACCGCGGCCTCGATCTGCGCGGGCTGCGTGACGTCGAGCGCCACGGGCACGACGCCCGCCAGCGTGATGCTCTTCGGGTCGCGCGCGGCGCCATAGACCTTGCGCGCACCGGCCGCAAGCGCCGCCTTGGCGAACGCCAGGCCGAGCCCCCGGTTGGCACCAGTGATGAAGACGACGGAATCCTTGATCTGCATGACGAGCCTTTCGTTGAAAAAGAAAACAGAGTCGGTTCAGGCCTGCGCCACGCGGCGCAGCAAACCCTGCGTCGTGCGCGGCCAGCCGACACGGCCGAACCAGGCGCCACCCGCGATGGCCGAGGCGATGACGATGCCGTACACCACCAGCGCTACGCCCTGCGCCGCGAACACGCCGGTGAGCCCGCCACCCCATTGCAGCGCCAGCCAGCCACCGGTGCCCGCCACGGCGAGCCGCGCGATGTTGCCCAGCACCGGCCACAGCAGCCGGCCCGCACCCTGCGAGGCGAAATACAGCACCAGCCCGACGCCGAAGAAGCCGTAGAGCGGCCCCACCACGCGCAGGTAGTGTGCGCCGGTCTCGAGCATCACGGGGTCGTGGCCGAACAGCATCAGCCACGGACGCGGGAACAGCGCGGCAGCCAGCCCGATGACCTCGGCCATGCCGAAGGCCAGCGCCGCGCCGGCCCAGGTGGCGCGTAGCGCGCGCTCGCGCAGCCCCGCCCCCATGCAGGTGCCGACCATCGCCACCAGCGGCGCGCCGAGGCCGAACACCAGCGGCACCAGCAGGTACTCGAGCCGTGACGCGGTGCCGTAGCCGGCCAGCGCGCCCGCGCCGAAGTGGCCGGTGAGTGCGGTGGCGATGCCGATCGACAGGTTGGTGGCCACGGTCGACACCGTGCCCACCAGCCCGATGCGCAGGATGTCGCGGAACAGCGGCCAGCGCATCTGGAACGCCGCCAGCGTGGGCCGCAGCAGGCTGCGCGGCGAGCGCAGGTAGGCGATGAGCGCAAGCGAGCCGAGCAGGTAGTACAGCAGCAGCGCCAGCGCCCCGCCCGCGATGCCCATGCCGCCCCACGGCCCGATGCCGAAGATCAGGAGCGGCGACGCCGGAATGAGGAAGACCACGCCCACCACCGTCACGTTGGCCGGCACCGCCATGTTGCCGGTGCCGCGGATGATCGCGGAGAGCGAGTTGAAGAGCCACACCAGCACCGCACCCGCGAACACCCAGTTCGAATACGTGAGCGCGGCATCGAGCGCTGCGCCGGTGCCGCCCATCACGCCGTAGAGCCAGCGTCCGCCCAGCAGCAGCGCCAGCGTGAAGCACAGCCCGAAGCCGATCGCGATGACCACCGCGTGCCAGACGAGCGCGTCGGCGTCGCCGCGGCGGCGCGCGCCCAGCGCACGCGCGATCGACGAGGCGATGCCGCCGCCCATCGCGCCGCTGGACGTCATCTGCATCAGCATGACGATGGGAAACACCAGCGCCATGCCGGCCAGCGCGTCGGTGCCGAGCTTGCCGACGAAGTAGGTCTCGATGAGCCCGACGGAGGCCTGCGCCAGCATCACGAGCACATTGGGCGCCGCGAGCCGCAGCAGCGTGGGGATGATGGGCGCTTCGAGCAGGCGGCGCGTGCGCGGGTCGAGGTCGCCGGTGGCGTGGGAGGTGGTCATGCGGATCTCCGAAGCTCAGGCACGTGCGGCGGCGGCGGTGGCGCCCGGTGCGCTCGCCTTGGCGGGACGGCGGATCGCCATCACGATCACCGCCGCGAACAGGCAGGCCGCGCCGGCCGTGTACAGCGCGGGCGTGTAGGTCAACAGCAGCGTGCGCGCAAAGCCCGCGCCGTAGGCCGCGGTGGCCGCGCCCAGCTGGTGCGCCGCGAAGATCCAGCCGAACACCAGCCCGACCTTCGCGGGGCCGAAGGCGGCACCCGCGAGCTTGACGGTCGGCGGCACGGTGGCGATCCAGTCGAGGCCGTAGAACATCGCGAACAGGCCCAGGCCATAGATCGTGAACTCCGAATGCGGCAGCCAGAACAGCGAGAGCCCACGCAGGCCGTAGTACCAGAAGAGCAGCTTGCGGTTGTCGTAGCGGTCCGAGAGCCAGCCCGACAGGATGGTGCCGACGAAGTCGAAGGCGCCCATCATCGCGAGCACCGAGGCGGCGGGCACGGCGCTCATGCCGTAGTCGCCGCACAGCGAGATGAAGTGCGTCTGCACCAGGCCGTTGGTGCTCAGGCCGCAGATGAAGAAGGTACCGGCCAGGATCAGGAAGGTGCGGTTGGTCGCCACCTCGCGCAGCACGCGAAACGGCGTGGCGAAGTTCATCGTGAAGGCGGGGGCCGGCGCAGGCTGCGTGCCGGGGGCTTCACCGTAGGGCAGCAGGCCGACGTCCGACGGCCGATTGCGCACCAGGCACAACGCGAGCAGCGCGATCACCACGCTGCCGACCACGATCGGCACGATGGCCGAGCGCCAGCCCCAGTGCTCGATCATCCAGGCCGCCAGCGGCAGGAAGGCCAGCTGCCCGGTGGCCGCGCTGGCCGTGAGCATGCCCACTACCAGGCCGCGTCGCGCGACGAACCAGCGGTTGGCCACCACCGCGCCCAGCACCAGCGCCGTCATGCCGGTGCCCAGGCCGAGCATCAGGCTCCACAGCACAAAGAGTTGCCACAGCTGCGAGGCCGTGGTGACCAGCGCCATGCCCAGGCCGACCAGCGTGAGGCCGGCGCACATCACCGCGCGCAGGCCGTAGCGCTCCATCAGCACCGCGGCGAACGGGCCCATGAGGCCGAACAGCGCAAAGCGCAGCGCGAGCGCGGACGAGATCTGCTCGGTGCTCCAGCCGAACTCCTCGCCCAGCGGCTTCATCATCGCGCCCGGCAGGCCGAGCGCGGCCGACATGGTGAGCATGGTCAGGAAGGTGACGGCCGCGACGATCCAGCCGTAATGGATGCCGCGGCGTTGCAGCCAGGCGGAGACGTGGGTGGCGAACATGGGACCTCTGGAGCTGTTGGAATGGGTCGAGGGAGAAACGAAGAGACAGGAAATCCGGCCGCGCGGCTGCATGGGCGCGGAAAGTGTTCGTTGAAAGGTGGTGGAAGCGTCAGTCCTGCACGTCGACCGGCTCGCCCGTGCCCATAAGCTCGAGCGATTCATCGATGAGCGCATGCAGCGCGAGCACGCGCTCCACGCCCAGCAGTGCGTTCAGCTTCTGCTGCGCGGTCTTCCAGTGCTGCTGCGCTTCGCGCCACTTGGCGTCGCCGGCGTCCGTGAGCGACACCAGCCGGCTGCGCGCATCGGCGCCCGCGTTCTGCGCCACCCAGCCCGCGACGATCAGCGGCTGCAGGTTGCGGCTCAGCGTGGACGCTGTCATCTTCAGCTCCCCCGCCAGGTCGACCGGGCGCATCGGGCCCAGGCGCTTGAGGTGCGACAGCAGCGAGTACTGCGTGGTCTTGAGGCCGCTTTGCGACACCTCGGCGTCATAGTGCTGCGACAGGCGGCGCATCAGCTGGCGCGTCTTGAAGCTGGTGCAGCCGCGGGGTTGGGTCGGTGTGTCCATGGGGTATTATTGTATGTGCAACTATTGCATATGCAATCAACTACCTTTGCCAAAGCCCCCAGGAGGAACACAGGCATGACGACGCAGACGCCCCCCATCAACCTGCTTGACGCATGGATCGCCGAAGAGCGCCAGATCACCGACCGCCTCGAAGGCGGCCCCGGCCCCGGACTGGCGCGCCCCGAGCAGGTCGCGGGCAAGACCGGCCTGGAGGTCATGCAGGCGATGCTCGCCGGCGAGATCCCCTTTGCCGCCATCGCCAAGACGCTGGACTTCACCATCGTGACCGTCAGCAAGGGCGTCGCCATCTTCCAGGGCACGCCGCTGCCGCAACACCTGAACCCGCTGGGCACCATCCACGGCGGCTGGGTCGCCACCATGCTCGACTCGGCCCTGGGCTGCTCGGTCCACACCATGATGCCGCCCGGTCGCGCCTACACGACGGCCGAGCTGAGCGTGAACTACGTCAAGGGCCTCACGCCGAAGGTCCAGCGCGTGCGCGCCGAAGGCAAGGTGATCCACTGCGGCAAACAGCTCGCCACCGCCGAAGCACGGCTGGTTGGGCCGGACGGCACGCTGTATGCGCATGCGACGACGACGTGCCTGGTGTTCGAGGTGCCCGCGGCGCGCTGACACCGAACCGCGACACCACCCGTCACCCGAAGGCCGACATATGTCGGCCTTATTTTTTGGGGTGCCCGCCGCGACAGTTGTCCCTGCCCACCCAGGAACGACCGAGTGCCCACAGCCTTGCCCAGACCCCACGCTCACGCCCGACATTCCGGGACGTCGCGTCTGCGTCGCATCCGCCTGTGCCACGTCGGTTGCGCCATGCGCCACCGCGCCATGGCCGCCATGGACTGGCCGGCGCCGGAACCCTCCGCCGCCGAACCCGAACGGCCCCGCGCCACGCACCGGCCCATTGCAGAGGACTCCACCCGATGACGACCACACTCACCGAGAAAACCTTCGACGAGCTTTTCACCTACGCCGGCGGCACCAACGGCAGCCGCGTGAATCCGCAGGGCTTCATCGAGCCCTGCGCGACGCCGCGCTTTGATTTCGATCCGATCACGAAGGTGGCGAAGGGGTTGTTGATCGAGAACGCGCGGATCAATCAGTTGGCGTTTTCGTCGCGGTTTGAGAATCCCGTCTGGGGCAAAGCGGGGGTCAGCGTCATGCCTGGGGCCGCCCAAGCACCCAATGGCCGGTGGGACGCATGCAAGCTCACCTTGAACAACGGCGCACCCTCCGGCAATTCGTATCTCAGCCAGACGATCACAAAGACAGCCGCGGCCACCACGTTTGCATACACCTTCTACGCCAAGGCCGCTGGGGCATCGAACGGATGGATCTACGCAAGAAATGCGGCGCAGACATCCAGCGTCAGTATTTCATTCAACCTTGCGTCGATGGCCACCGGGGGAAACAACGGCGTTGGCGACTTCGCGTTGATATCAAAGAGCGTCAACGACATTGGCAATGGCTGGCGCAGGGTTGAGATTGTTTTCACGAGCGATGCATCCACCAGCGTCTTTGCGCAAATTTTCCCTGGCACCGCGTCCGGCTCCGGACCTGGTGACGGTGCTGCTGGCCTCTACATCTGGGGGGCGCAGCTGGAAGTTGGCGCATTCGCCAGTTCCTACATTCCCAGCGCCGACGCTGTCACTGCCCGCGCGTCCATCGGCAGCTACTACGACTCGAAGGGCATCCTGCGCTATGCCGCCGCCGGCGTGGCACGCAACAGCTACGAGCCCTCGAATCTGCCGTTGCCACCTGTGCTGATAGCGGAGGAACAGCGTGCAAACATCCTGCTCAAGAGCAACGACATGCACCTGGCGCCATGGACCACGTCGGCAGGCATCATCCGTACGCCGGGAAGGCTCGCGCCGGACGGGACGTTGCGAGCGGTTGAGTTTTCGGGCGCGTCCACTGGGCCGTTCACTCAGACTGCCACGGCGACCGCGACCGTCATGACCTACTCGATCTACGTCAAGAACGTGTCAAGGACCGGAAATATTGAACTGCTTCTTCGGAACAGCACGACGGCGGTCAATGGGCTCTACGGCATCGTGACCCTGCACGGGAGCACGCCGTCGATCAGTGGAGCAGGGTGGGAAATGCGTGACGTGGGCGGCGGGTGGTTCCGATGCATTCACACATCGGCTATTCCGATCGCGATCGGCGACATCCTTACGGTGTACGCAGTGGTTGCAGGTGCGCGCGCTGACGCCGGGGCATGCCTCACCTGGGGCGCGCAGCTCGAAGCCGGCGCCTACGCGACTAGCTACATCCCGAGCACCGAGACGTTCACGGGCCGCGCGTCCATCGGCACCTACTTCGACTCCACGGGGGCAATGAAGGTCGCGGCCTCCGGCGCCGCCCGGATGACCTACAACCCGGCAGATCTGAGCATCGCTCCGTGGCTGATGCAGGAGGGACAGAGCACGAACATGCTGCTGGAAAGCGAGTATCGCAATGGGGTGACAGGCGAGAACGTCGGTCCAGGGGTTAGCGCGTCTACGATGGCCCCCTTTTCAGGGGCGCTGCGGTTCCAAGCCAACGCGTCGACCGCGTATGCCTACAAGCTGCCAGCACTGCAGGTATCGACCACTTACACGCTGTCGGTAATTGTCGAGATGGAAGATGGCATCGCCCCCTCTTTCGGCTCTGACAATCCAACCCCCAATGGAGCCAATACCTTCCACCTCGTCATCGCCAACTCACAGATTGGCCCGCTGACCTACCGGGTGCAGCCGCTCGGCGCATCTCGCTGGAGAGTATCTGGAACAAAAACTACTCCTGCGTCGATTGCTCAGGGCTACGTTGGAATCTGGAAGTACAACACCAACGATTCACGCGCATTCAAAGTTACCGCGATTCAGCTTGAGCAAGCCCCGTTTGAATCGAGCTACATCACGACAACGACTGCGACAGTGACCCGCCTCGCGGACACAGTGATCTCGACAGCTACCACGCGCCAGGCTGACACCGCTTCATCGGCCGCCACGACGCGAGCGGGGGATATCGTCCGTATCGACGCCACCAAGGGCTGGTGCAACTCCGCTGAGGGCACATTTCACCTGGAATTCGATGTGCCCCAGGGGCCGAACGCCGGATTCCAAGCGCTTCTCGAAATCGGGGACAACACGCCTGCAAACCGGGTCGGCATTTCTGCCGGCGCCACGAACCTTGTCGCGTATCAGTATGCGAATGGCCCACAGGGACCGTCGACGGCAGCGAAGTCCTACGGCGTCGCTGTTGGCAGCGTCGTCAAGGCGTCCCTGAGCTACGGTGTTGACGGGATTCGCCTCGGCCTCGGTGGAACGGCTCTTGCAAAAGTAGCCGCAGTCGCGCTCCCGTCCCTCATGAAATTCGTGGGAATCGGAACAACGCAGGTGCATGGCGCTAGTCAGCCCTATTTCCACGTGCGCGCCGTGCGCTACCGGCCCCAGAAGCTCACTGATGCTGAGGTGGTGGCGCTTACGGCCTAGGAGCCCCGCAAGAAAAGTGAAGTGGGTGCGGCAGCATCCGCCTCCACCCAAGCGCGCTCCAAAGGCCCGCCGCTCTCCGCAGTAAACCCTCAAGCTGTAGGCCAAAGAAAAGACCCACTCCTCCACGCCAGTGATAATTGTTCGCATCAGCGACGCTTTGTCGTCGCCGATGCCTTTCCCAGAACACCTCACCGCACCTGGAGGATCCTTCATGACCGACCGCTTCGGCACCCAAGGCCGCGCCGCGCACGCCCTCCTCGGCGTTTCCGCCGCCTGGCTCGCCCTCACCGCCCTGCCCGCGCACGCCGCCAACGACGAACTCACGCTCTATACGACGCGCGAGCCGGCGCTGATCCAGCCGCTGATCTCGGCGTTCAGCGCGCAGAGCAACATCAAGGTGAACACGGTGTTCGTGAAGGACGGCCTGCTGGAACGCGTGAAGGCCGAAGGCGCGCGCTCGCCGGCCGACGTGCTGATGACCGTGGACATCGGCAACCTCGTCGACCTCGTCGAAGGCGGCGTGACGCAGCCGGTGAAGTCGGCCGCGCTCGAATCGGCCATTCCGGCCAACCTGCGCGGCGCCGACGGCCAGTGGTTCGCACTCTCGCTGCGTGCACGCGTGCTGTACGCCGACAAGAACCAGCCGCTCACCAGCTTCCGCTACGAAGACCTGGCCAACCCGAAGTACAAGGGCAAGGTCTGCATCCGCGCCGGCCAGCATCCCTACAACACGGCCCTGGTGGCCGCGATGATCGCGCACGACGGCGAAGCCAAGACCGAGCAATGGCTGCGTGGCGTCAAGAGCAACCTGGCACGCAAGGCCACCGGTGGCGACCGCGACGTGGCACGCGACATCCTCGGCGGCATCTGCGACATCGGCGTGGCCAACTCGTACTACGTGGGCCAGATGAAGAGCGCCAAGGAAGGCACCGACGCACGCAAGTGGGGCGACGCCATCAAGGTGATCCGCCCGACCTTCGCCAACGCCAAGAGCGGTGGTACGCACGTCAACATCAGCGGTGCGGCGGTTGCCAAGAACGCCCCGCAGCGCGCCAACGCGGTCAAGCTGCTCGAGTTCCTGGTGTCGGAGCCGGCCCAGTCGCTCTACGCCGACGCCAACTACGAGTACCCGGTGCGCAAGGGCGTGGCTCTCGACCCGATCATCGGCAAGACCATCGGCGAACTGAAGGTCGATCCGCTGCCGCTGACCGAGATCGCGAAGCACCGCAAGCAGGCCAGCGCCCTCGTCGACAAGGTCGGCTTCGACCAGTGATCTTGAACGGCCGGGCATGCCCGCCGGCGACTGAATGATTCCCCTGCGGCGCCAACCGCCGGGCCTGCGCGCAGCGGGCCCGGCTTGGCGCTGCGCGTCGTTCCTGATCGCCCTCGGCGTGCTTGCGCCGGTGCTCACGCTGGCATGGCTCGCCTTCGGATCGGGCGTCGGTCACTGGGGGCCGCTGTTCGCGCACGTGCTGCCGCAGGCGGCGCTCAATACGGCACTGCTGCTCGCGGGCGTCGGCACCCTTGTTCTCCTGATCGGCACCGGCTGCGCCTGGCTGGTCACGGCGCATGACTTCCCCGGGCGCAGTGTGCTGAACTGGGCATTGCTGCTTCCGCTGGCGATGCCGACCTACATCGTCGCCTTCGCCTACCTCGACCTGCTGCACCCCATCGGCCCGGTGCAAGGCGCGATCCGCTGGATGCTGGGCTTCGACAGCCCGCGCCAGTTCCGGCTGCCCGACCTGCGCTCGATGCCGGGCGCGATCTTCGTGCTGGGCTTCGTGCTCTATCCGTATGTCTACATGACGGCGCGCGCGATGTTCATGACCCAGCCAGCGCACCTGCTCGAAGCCGCGCGCACGCTGGGTGAGAACCGGCTCGGCGCCTTCTTCCGCGTGGCGCTGCCGCTCGCGCGACCGGCGCTCGCCGTCGGCCTGAGCCTCGCGCTGCTCGAGACGCTCAACGACATCGGCGCCTCCGAATTCCTCGGCGTAAACACGCTCACGGTGGCGGTCTACACCACCTGGATCACACGCTCCGACCTGGCCGGCGCCGCGCAGATCGCCTGCGCGATGCTGTTCGTGGTGGTGGCGCTGGTCTGGCTCGAACGCAACGGCCGCCAGCACCAGCGTTTCGGTTCGGCGCAGCGCATGCGTGCGGTGCAGCCCCGGCGCCTGCACGGCGGCGCGGCCTGGGCAGCGACCGCGACGGCGACGTTGCCGGTGCTGATCGGTTTCGTCGCACCTGCGCTGTACCTGGTCTGGGAAAGCGGCAAGCGGCTGCACCAGGGCGGCGGCATTTCGCAGGGCCTCGTCGCCAGCCTCGGCAACACCTTGGCGTTGGCAGCCGGTGTGACGGTGGTGGCCGTCGCGGCAGGGCTGGTCGTGGCCTGGGCCTCGCGCAGCCAGGGCACCAGCCCCAATCGTGCACGCTGGCAGGCGCGTGTGGCCACGCTGGGCTATGCGGTGCCGGGCACGGTGCTCGCCATCGGCCTGCTGACGCCGGCCCTGGCCTTCGACGCGGCGCTGGCCGGTGCGATGGGCTGGCAGGGACTGCCACTGATGGGCGCGGGCGTCGTGCTGGTCATGGCCTGCGCGATCCGTTTTCTCGCCATGCCCGTGGGCGGCATCGAGTCCGGGCTGGCGCGCATTCCGCCCGCCATCGAGCAGGCCTCGCGCCTGCTCGGCGAAACCACCGGCGGCACACTGCGCCGCGTGCATCTTCCCTTGCTGCAGCCCGCCATCGCGGCGGGCGCGTTGCTGGTCTTCGTCGACGCCATGAAGGAATTGCCGGCCACCCTGCTGCTGCGTCCGGCCAACTTCGACACCCTCGCCACCTGGCTCTACGCCGAGGCCGCACGCGGCACCTACGAGGAAGGCGCGATCGCCGCCCTGGCCATCGTGGTCGCAGGCCTGTTGCCGGTGGTGCTGCTGGCGCGCAACCAGCTCGGTACGACACAGGCGGCGACGCCTCCCGACACGGACCCTGTATGAGCGCCGCGCCGGGCCGCCCCAAGCAAGCTCGCACCGAAGTGCGAAGCACGAAGGTTTTCCAATGAGTTCCCCGCTTCATCTCGACTCGCTCCAGCTCGCGTACGACACGCCGCGCGGGCCGCACACCGTGGTCGACGGTTTCTCTCTGGACCTGGCCGCAGGCGAAATCGCCTGCCTGTTCGGCCCGTCGGGCTGCGGCAAGACCACGGTGCTGCGCGCCATCGCCGGCTTCGAGCCCGTGCGCGCCGGCACCATCCGCCTCGGCGACGCGCTGCTGTCGTCGCCCCAGAAACACCTGCCGCCCGAACAGCGGCGCGTGGGCATGATGTTCCAGGAGTACGCGCTGTTCCCGCACCTGTCGGCCGCGAAGAACGTGGCCTTCGGCCTGCGCCGCCTGGGCCGCGCGGCGCAGCAGACGCGCGTGGCCGAGATGCTCGCGCTGGTCGGCCTGGCCGAAGCTGGCGAGCGCTACCCGCACGAGCTGTCGGGCGGTCAGCAACAGCGCATCGCGCTGGCCCGCGCGCTGGCGCCCTCGCCCGCCTTGCTGTTGCTGGACGAACCGTTCTCCAACCTCGACGGCGGCACCCGCGAACGCCTGACCGCCGAGGTGCGCGGCATCCTGAAGAAGGCCGGGCAGACTGCCATCCTGGTCACACACAACGACGCCGAAGCGCATGCGATGGCCGATCGCATCGGGGTGATGCATGGCGGGCGGGTCACGCACTGGCTGGAGACGGCGGCCTGATTCGGCTCACTTAAGAATAGCCAGGTAAAGCGAGACATCAGATGCGCAAAGCGTTCCGATTCATCATGGCCTTGGCCCCATTGCTCTGGGCGACGACACCGGCCATGGCGGAGCTCCGCACGGTCTATCAAGGCACCCTCGGCACCAACGAGGTCGTGCTCGAAGTGAATGCTTCTGGCGCCGGGAGGTACTTCTATCGCCGCCACGGCGTGGACATCCCGCTTTCAGGACCGGTGTCGGCGCTCGTGGAAGCCCTCCCGATCCAGGGGGAGGCGATGTACCGCAAGGCGCAAGGCGGCAACACGCCGCTGTTTGAAGATGCACAGACGCGGCAGCCGGGCCCGACGTGGCGCGGCCAGGTGGTCAACGGCACCTTTGCCGGACGCTGGAGCCAGGGACCGGGCAGCAAGGACGTTCCGTTCGAGCTTCGGCAAGTCCGCCAGTACGACCCGGAAAAGACCCGCTCCGGCACGGCCGAGTCGGTGACGCGTCGCATTTCGCCAGGCAACACCACCGGCGTGGCTTCGGACGAGACGGTCTCCATCGAGACGGCGCCCTACGACTACCTGAAGCTGCAGACCCCGCTCAAACGAGGCACGGAGCACGTCAGCGCAGCGGTGGGATGGCGCATGGTCGTCGATCCGCGCACGCGCCTGTCCTATCCGCGGCTCACCCGGCACCCGGATGCACGCGTTGTCGAGAAGGTCAACGCCATCCTCGAACGCAGGCACTGGCAGCTCAACCTGGCCGCGCTCGAATGCAGGGCCACCCTCTATACCGAGACGCACCCCGCAGCCGGCTCACTGGGAAATTACGACGAGGAATCCGTACGCGTCACGTTTCTCAGCCCGACGCTGATGAGCGTCGTCGAATCGGGCAGCGCCGACTGCGGCGGTGCTCATCCCCACAACCACTACGAGCCTTACACGCTCGACCTGATCCGCGGCGAGTACCTCGACTTCAACCGCCTGTTCCGGGCCTTCGCCAAGACGCCAGAGGGGTTCGAGCCCAGCGATGCGCTCATGGCGCTGATCGGAAAGAAGCTGAAGGCCCAGGCCCGCGGGGCTCGATCCGCAGCCTCGGCAGAAGCGCAAGACACGCGTTGCGACGATCTTTGGCCTCAATACCTGGCGTTGCATTTCGATCGCAATCGCGGGCGGGATGCACTGGTCGTCGCCGTCAGCGGCGTGCCGCATGTGATGGGGGTCTGCCTTGGAGCCACGCTGGCGCTGCCGTTCCCAGCGCTCAAGCCCATCCTCAAGCCGTCCGCCGACGCGTACCTTTTCCCCGAGACAGGGAAGCCGGGCACCACGAAAGACTAGACCGACCGAATGCCCCAATGGGCTTTTTCAGAAAAGGTTGTTCAGTCTCGGAAGAATCGCGGCGATCCAGCCCCCACGACTTCGAGAACGGAACGCCCCATGACGCAAGCCCTCACCCTGGTCAGCCATCTGCTCTGCCCCTATGTGCAACGCGCCGCGATCGCGCTGCACGAGAAGCACGTGCCCTTCGAGCGCGTGGTGATCGACCTCGCGAACAAGCCCCAGTGGTTCCTCGACATTTCGCCGCTCGGCAAGGTTCCCCTGCTGAAAGTGCAGCGCCCCGACAACACCGAGGCCGTGCTGTTCGAGAGCAACGTGATCTGCGAGTACCTCGAGGAGACACAACCCGGTGCGCGCCTGCACCCCGAAGACCCGCTCGCACGTGCCCAGCATCGTGCATGGATGGAATTCGGTTCGGCCATCCTCGTCGACCTGTGGGGCTACGAGACCACGCAGGACGCCGCCGTGTTCGCGCAGAAGCGCGAGGCACTGGCTGCCAAGTTCGAACGCGTCGAAGCCGCGCTGGGGCAAGGCCCGTACTTTGCGGGTGAGTCCTTCAGCCTCGTCGATGCGGTGTTCGCACCGGTATTCCGCTACTTCGAGGTGTTCGACGCGATCAGCGACTCGCACCTGTTCGACGCGCTGCCCAAGGTGAATGCGTGGCGCCATGCGTTGGCGGCACGTCCGAGCGTACGGGCCGCGGTGGTGCCCGAGTACCCGCAGCACCTGATGGACTTCCTGAAGCAGCACCAGGCGCACCTGCTGACACTGGCGGCTTGATCGCCTGAAGCAGAGGGCGACAATAGCGCCCTCCCCCTAACGACACGACCCACGAGATGCGACTTCTCCACACCATGCTGCGCGTTGGCAATCTCCAGCGCTCCATCGACTTCTACACGCAGGTGCTCGGCATGACGCTGCTGCGCACGTCGGAAAACCCCGAGTACAAGTACAGCCTCGCCTTCGTCGGCTATGGCAATGGCAACCCCGACCAGGCCGAGATCGAACTGACCTACAACTGGGGCACCGAGAGCTACGAACTAGGCTCCGCTTACGGCCACATCGCGCTCGGCGTGCCCGACGCGTACGCGGCCTGCGACAAGATCAAGGCGGCGGGCGGCAACGTGACGCGCGAGGCCGGTCCGGTGAAGGGCGGCACGACGGTGATCGCCTTCGTGACGGACCCTGACGGGTACAAGATCGAGCTCATCCAGCGCAACGAGAACGCGGCGGGCGGCGGCCTGCGCTGAGTCTTCGCGGGCGACAGGCACATTCACCATGGCAAGCCCGAAGAAGAAAAAGGATGCACCGTTGACCCGCTACGTCGCCCTGCTGCGCGGCGTGAACGTCAACGGCATCACGATCAAGAGCGTCGACCTGAAGGCGCTGTTCGCCGACGAACTCGGCTTCGGCGCGGTGCGCACCGTGCTCGCCAGCGGCAACGTGCTGTTCGACACCGATGCCCCCGATGCCGCCGCGCTGCGCACGCGCATCGAGCAGGCCCTGCGCCAACGCTTCGGCTACGAGGCGTGGATCGTGCTGCTCACGCAGAAGCAGGTGGCCGACATGGCGACGGGCTATCCCTTCGCGCGCATCGATGACGAGCGCCATCCGTACATCGTGTTCGGCTCCGACGACGCGATGCTCGACGAGATCATCGAGAAAGCCGGCACAGTCGATGCGAAGGTCGAGCAACTGGTGCGAGGCCAGGGCGTGCTGTACTGGCAATGCCCGCGCGGCGAGAGCCTGGAGACACCGGTGGCCAAGCTGCTTGCGAAGACCCGCTACAAGTCGAGCACCACCACGCGCAACCTGCGCACGGTGGAGAAGCTGATCACCGACTGATCAACCAATCGACAAATCAGCAGCCCAGCCGGTCGGCCAGCGCGACGATGTCTCGCACATGCAGGCTGTTGTCCGGCTGCGGCGACACATCCTTCGGCTGCGCACGGCCGAACTCGTGGGGCCGCTCGATGTACGCCGTCTTGAGGCCGCACACGCGCGCGGCCGCCAGGTCGTCGTGGTGCGCCGCGGCCAGCATGACCTGCCCGGGCGTCGCGTCGAACACGCCCGCCACGCCGAGGTAGGTGCGCGGGTCGGGCTTGTAGGCCTTGAACACCTCGGCCGACAGCACGCAATCCCAGGGCAGGCCGGCGCGCTTGGCCATCTCGGTGAGCAGGCCGATGTTGCCGTTGGAGAGCGTGCAGATCGTGAACTTCTTCTTCAGGCGCGTGAGCCCCTCGACCGCATCGGGCCAGGCCGGCAGGCGGTGCCACGCGCGGCTCAGGTCGCGCTTGGCGCTGGAATCAAGGCGGTCGGTCAGGCTGAAGTCGTGGAGCACCTGCTCGAGCATGCTCAAGTGCAGCTCATCGAGCAGCGTGAAGCCACCCTCGCCGGCTGCGATTCGCTCCATCACGGCCTTCATGGCAGGCTGGTAGCCGGCGCGCCATGCGAGCGCGAAGGTCGCGCCGTCCACACCGGGCAGCACACGCTCGACCTCGGCCGCGATGCCGCTGTGCCAATCGACCACTGTGCCGAACACGTCGAACGCGATGACCTTCAGGTCGTTTACCTCGAACCCTGCATCCATGTCAGCTCTCCATCACGCCTTGCGCGGCCCGTGACACTTGAAACTGTCGCGATCCAGCCGGGAGACACCGCGGAACCGGCTTTGCCGGGCCGCTGGTGTCGCCCCCCTGAAAGGGGGTTGGCGAAGCGACACGAAATGCGCGAAGACTGGGGGTCAGTTTCATCCTAGCGTGGCAGCTGGCTCGCGGCGCGCGCCAGTTGCTCGATGCGGGTCCAGTCGCCGTCGCGGATCGCGTCGGTCGGCACGATCCACGAACCGCCCACGCAGGCCACGTTCGACAGCGCGAGGAACTCGGCCGCGTTGCCGGCATGGATGCCGCCCGTGGGGCAGAAGGTGACGTCGCCGAACGGGCCCTGCCAGGCCTTGAGCATCGGCAGGCCGCCGGCCTGCAGCGCGGGGAAGAACTTGAGCTGGGTGTAGCCGTCTTCCTGCGCCGTCATGATCTCGCTGCCGGTGGCCACGCCGGGCAGCAGCGGCAGGCCGAGGTCGTGGCAAGCCTTGCCGACGGCACGCGTGTAGCCCGGGCTCACGCCGAACTTCGCGCCGGCCAGCGCCGAGGCCTGCGCATCGGCCGCGCTGCGGATGGTGCCGGCGCCGGCGACGGCCTCAGGCACTTCCTTGGCGATGGCCTCGATGCATTGCAGCGCCTGCGGCGTGCGCAGCGTGACTTCGAGCATGCGGATGCCGCCGGCCACCAGTGCACGCGCCAGCGGCACGGCGTGCTTCACGTCGTTCAGCACGATGACTGGAATGACGGGTGCGTCGCGCATCACGTCGAGGGGGGTGAGTTTGTCTGTCATCTCATGGCTCCAAAAATCTTTTGCGGCCCGCTGCCGGGCGCGGTCACATCCAGGTGCAGGCGCCTTCTTCGGCCGTCAGCGCATTGCGACGCATGCCGGCGAACAGTTCGCGGCCCAGGCCGTGACCGTCGGCGATGCGCTGCGCTTCGGGTTGTGTCGCGATCTCGCGTACGGCCCATTCGTCCTCGGGCAGCAACACGGCGAGCGTACCCGCTACCGCGTCGAGACGGATCAGATCGCCGTCACGCACCTTGGCGAGCGGGCCGCCCGCCGCCGCCTCGGGCGACACGTGAATGGCGGCCGGGATCTTGCCCGAGGCGCCGCTCATGCGGCCGTCGGTGACCAGCGCCACGCGGAAGCCCTTGCCCTGCAGCACCGACAGCGGCGGCGTGAGCTTGTGCAGCTCGGGCATGCCGTTGGCCTGCGGGCCCTGCCAGCGCACCACGCAGACCACGTCACGCTCCAGCTCGCCGGCCGTGAACGCCTTCTGCAACGCAGCCTGCGAGTCGAACACGCGCGCCGGCGCTTCGATGACGTGGCGGTCGTCGGGCACCGACGACACCTTGATCACGCTGCGCCCCAGGTTGCCGCCGAGCAGCTTGAGGCCGCCGGTGGCGCTGAAGGGGCTCGCGACCGGGCGCGTGACGGCTTCTTTCTGCAGCGGTGCGGCCGGGGTCCATTGCAGTGTGTTCTCACCGACCAGCGACGGGATGTTCGCGAATTCGCGGATGCCGCCGGCACGCACCGTGAGCACGTCGGCATGCATCAGGCCGGCCTCGACCAGCTCGCCGATCACGAAGCCCGGGCCGCCCGACGCCTGGAACTCGTTCACATCAGCGCTGCCGTTGGGGTACACGCGCGTGAGCAGCGGCACCACGTCGGACAGCCGGGAGAAGTCGTCCCAGTCGATCAGGATGCCGGCGGCACGTGCCACGGCCACCCAGTGGATCAGGTGGTTGGTCGAGCCGCCCGTGGCCAGCAGCGCGACCATGGCGTTGACGATGCAGCGCTCGTCGACCATCTCGCCGATGGGCGGGCAGTTGAATGCAACGTCGCTCGCCTTGCCGAGCACCGAGCGCACCGCCTCGCGTGTGAGCGTTTCGCGCATCGCATCGCCGGGCTGGACGAAGGCCGTGCCGGGCACGTGCAGGCCCATGGCCTCCAGCAGCATCTGGTTGCTGTTGGCGGTGCCGTAGAAGGTGCAGGTGCCGACCGTGTGATAGGCGGCCATCTCGGCCTCGAGCAGGCCCTGGCGGCCCACGAGACCCTGCGCCGCCTGCTCGCGCACCTTCGACTTGGCGTTGTTCGACAGGCCCGAGGGCATCGGCCCGGCGGGCACGAACACGGTGGGCAGGTGGCCGAAGTGCAGCGCGCCGATCAGCAAGCCCGGCACGATCTTGTCGCACACGCCGAGCATCAGCGCGCCGTCGAACATGTCGTGCGTGAGCGCGACGGCGGTGCTCATGGCGATGAGGTCGCGGCTGAACAGGCTCAGCTCCATGCCGGGCGTGCCCTGCGTGACGCCGTCGCACATGGCGGGCACGCCGCCGGCCACCTGGGCGGTGGCGCCGTGGCGGCGGGCCTCGTGCTTGATGATGTCCGGATAGCCCTGGTACGGCGCATGGGCCGAGAGCATGTCGTTGTAGGCGGTGACGATGCCCAGGTTGGGCGCGCGCTCGGCCACCACCTTGAACTTGTCGTTGGCCGGGATGCCGGCCACGGCGTGCGCCACGTTGGCGCAGCCCATGCGGTCGGAGCCGCGGTCGCGGGCGCGGATCTCGGCCAGGCGCGAGAGGTAGGTGCTGCGCAGGTCGCGGCTGCGCGCGCGAATGCGATCGGTGACGTCGCGAACGGTGGGGTGTGTGCTGCTCATGGGGAAATTGGCTCTTGCTGCGTGTCGCCGGCGCGACTGGGGGCCTGGAGGCCCATCGTACCAATTCGAGCGCGTCGCCCCGATGAAATCAGGCTGCAGAACGATACGAAAACACTCGGACATGCAGCCGGCGGCATGCAGGCGCAAAAAAACCCGGTCATGCCGGGTTTCCTGGGAGGCGGATCTGAACTCAGTCGATCAGCTTGACCTCGACGCGCCGCGCCTCGGCGTTGTTGCCCGAACCGGCGGTGACGGCGGGCTTCTGCAGGTCGATCTTGTCGGCCGCCACACCGAGGCCGGTGAGCACGTCGCGCACCATCTGGGCGCGGTTCTTGGCGAGTTCCTCGTTGATGGCGGCGTCGCCGGTGGTGTCGTGGAAGCCCGAGACCACCGCCTTGCGGCCGCCCTCGATGCCCTTGATGACCACGGCCAGCGCCTCGGCGGCGCCCGGTGCGATGTCGGCGCTGCCGGTCGCGAAGTAGAAGTTCACCACGTCGCCGGCCACGCGGATGCTGGCACCGTCGGGGATCACCACGGTGACCGTCTCGGTGACCACGCTCACCTGCACCGCGCCGCCCGGCGCAGCCGCGGACGCCGCCACGGCAGGCTTGGCCTGTCCGGCCGCCGCCATCAGGCCCTTGTGCCAGAACGCGATACCGATGACGAACATGATCACGAGCGCGATCAGCGCGATCAGGAAGCCGAGGGCGAAATTCTGCTGGCTGTCGTCGTTATTCATGGAAGCGCGATCTCCGTAGGAAAGGGGTCGGTAAATAATGGTGCGGTGAACCATGATCACGAAATTGTAGGCGCCGCCCCCGACACCTCCGTGTCAGCCGGCGCGCCGGACCCCGGTCCGCCGGGGCTCGACCCGATGCCCCGTCCGCTGCGCGACCCGCAGCCGATGCTGGAACGCGCGATCGCCGACTGGGGCGGCCGCGACGATCTCTGGCTGTTCGGCTACGGCTCGCTGATCTGGCGGCCCGAGTTCGGCTTTGCGGAACGGCGCGCAGCCTCGGTGCACGGCTGGCACCGCGCGCTCAAGATGTGGAGCCGGGTCAACCGCGGCAGCGTGCAGACGCCGGGCCTGGTGTTCGGACTGCTCTCGGGTGGCAGTTGCAGGGGCGTGGTGTTCCGCGTGCCGAAGGCCGAAGGCCTGGAAACGCTGCAGCGCCTCTGGCTGCGCGAGATGCCGACCGGCGTGTACGACCCCAAGTGGCTGCAGTGCGGCACGGCCGAAGGGCCGGTGCGCGCACTGGCCTTCACGCTCTCGCGGCGCAGCCCCAACTTCACGGGCGAGCTCAGCGACGAGCGCTACCGCCACATCTTCGCCAACGCCGTGGGCCGCTATGGCAGCTCGCTCGACTACGCCCGCCAGACCCTGCTCGAGCTGCAGCGCCACGCGATCCACGACGCGGCACTGGCCCGGCTGGTGGCGCTGGCCGGCGCAGAGTCGCCGGCCCATGCCTCTTTTGAGGCGCCCGCCGATTGCGGCGCACCGGCGGCTCCGGTATACGTTCCGGGGTCTTCCGACAATTCACCCTCTTCCTCTTCCGTTCCGTTCGACAAGGAAAAACCATGAACCATCGTCGTCTCCTCGCCACCAGCACCGCCCTCCTCGCCACCGCCGTGCTTGCCGCCTGCGGCAGCATGGGCGGCAAGCCGAGCACCACGGTCGAGCTGACGCCGACCGCCGCCGTCACGCCCAACCCCGCGCGCGGCTCGGTGACGCTCACCGCCCTCGACCACGGCGTGCGCGTGTCCGGCGAAGTGCGCGGTCTGGCACCGGGCAGCGAGCACGGCTTCCACATCCATGAAAAGGGCGACTGCGGCGACAACGGCAACGCCTCGGGCGGCCACTTCAACCCGGCCGGCGGCACGCACGGCAAGTTCTCCGCGCCCGGCAGCCACGCCGGCGAGCTGCCCAGCCTCGTGGCCGACGCCGGCGGCGTGGCGCGTTTCAGCGTCGAGAACCACGCGATCTCGCTGACCGACGGCGCCGCCAACAACGTGCGCGGTCGCGCGCTGGTGGTGCACCGCGACCGCGACGACTTCACGACGCAACCCGCCGGCAACTCCGGCCCGCGCGTGCTCTGCGCGGTGATTCCCAAGGGCTGACGTCCGTCAGCTACTGCCCTCGCGCGCCTGCCACAGCGCCTCGGCGCGCGCCAGGGCCTCAGGCGTGTCGATATCGGTCACGACGCCGGCATCGTCCACCGCCAGATCGACGACCGAATCGATCGCACGCATCGCCCGCAGGACGGGCGATGCGCCCACACTCCCCTCCAACGCCGCCAGTTGGGCCCCGCAGCCCGCCGCAAAGCCCACCGGATGCCCGCGCTCGCCCTGGTACTGCGGCTGCACGGCGTTCACCTGCCCGCTGAGCGCGGCGGCGACCGCCCTCAGGGTCGCGGGCAGCACCAGCGGCAGGTCGCCCGGCAGGATCAGCCAGCCTGCCGCGTCGGGCGTGGCGCGCACGGCGGCGGCGATCGAATCGCCCATGCCGGGATGGCCCGCGTCTTCCAGCCGCCACGGCAAGCCGCTGGCGCGCACCGCGTCGAGCGTGCGTTCGAGCACCGGCCGGCCCGCGAGCAGCGCCTTCAGCTTCGAGCCCGTGCCGCCGGCCGCGACGAAACGCTCGCCGCGGCCCGAGGCCAACACGATCACGGTGGGGGAGTTCGCCTCTGTCGTCGTCATGGGCCGAGTATGTGCGCAACAATCCCGGCATGACTTCTCCTCTTTCCCAAGACGCCCTGGCCGCGCTGCGCAAGAGCTACGAGCGCACCGAGCTCGACGAGACCCGCAGCGCCGCCGACCCGTTGCAGCAGTTCGAGCGCTGGCTCAACGAAGCCGTCGGGGCCCAGGTGCCCGAGCCCAACGCGATGACGCTGTGCACCGTGGGCAGCGACCTGCGGCCGTCGAGCCGCATCGTGCTCATCAAGGGCTACGACGCGCGCGGCATCGTCTGGTACACCAACTACGACAGCCGCAAGGGCCGCGAGCTGTCGGGCAATCCGTACGCCTCGCTGCAGTTCCACTGGGTCGAACTGGAGCGCGTGGTGCGCATCGAGGGTCGCGTGGAACGCGTCAGTGCCGAGGAGAGCGACGCCTACTACGCCAGCCGTCCGCTCGATTCACGCATCGGCGCCTGGGCCAGCCCGCAGAGCGAAGTGATCAGCGGGCGCGACGTGCTGGTGAAGAACGCCGCCGTGTATGCCGCCAAGCACCTGCTCTCGCCGCCGCGACCACCGCATTGGGGCGGCTTCCGGCTGGTGCCCGATCGCTGGGAGTTCTGGCAGGGTCGCAAGAGCCGGCTGCACGACCGGCTGCGCTACCGGCTCGAAGGTGCCGACTGGTTGCGCGAACGCCTCGCCCCCTGAACCCGCCTCAAGCCTCACACGCAGCAACTTTGAACTCGACCCGCCGGTCCAGCGCGTCGCTCGCATCGTCGGCCCCCGTGCCGACGATGTTCTCGCGAAAGCCCATGCCGGCTTCGCGCAGCTTCTTCGACAGCGGCGGTGCCTCGCTCACCAGCCGCGTCTTGACGCTGGTCGCACGCTGAAGCGACAGCCGCTCATTCACCGCCTCCGAGCCCGTGCGGCTCGTGTGGCCCGTGACCACCACGCATGAATCGATCTGCGCCGCCTGCCGCGCGATCTGGCGCAGCCACATCGGGTAGGCCGCGCTGATCTTCGGGTCGGCCAGGAAGTCGGTCGAACCCGGCTTGAACAGGAACTTGACGCTCAGGTTGTTGCTCTCGAGCCCCAGCCGCGCCAACGTGCCGAAGGTGCGCTCGGCATCGGCCGTGCGGCCCAGCTGCGACTGCGTGAGGTACAGCCCGCTGTAGATGCGCAGCTGCTGGCCGTCGGCGCGCTTCGAGGCGGCCTCGTAGCGGCTCAGGGCCTCGCTCATGCGGCCGGCCTCGTAGGCGGCGGTGGCTTCCTGCAGCACGGTCGCGGTCGGCAGGCGCTCCAGGTACAGCGCGTCGGCGGCTTGCCCTGCCGGGGTCTCGGCGGTGCGGATGTAGCCCTCGACGCCGCGGTCCTTGCCGTTCACGGGGCTGTCGCGGAAGAAGGCGGTGGGCCGCGTGTCGAGCGAGGCGTCGCTGATGCGCGTGACCGACTGCGCGATCACCATGCCGCTCTTGATCTCGGTCATCGCGAGGTTCAGCCGGTACGGCGCGCCCGAGGCGTCCTTGTCGCGCACCAGCGTGCCGTTGAGCACGTACTGCGCATTGCCGATCTCGTTCGCATTGAATGGCGTGACGGTGAACTGCTTGAACTGCGCCTGCATGCGCTGCACGATGCGCTGCTCGGCCACGCGCGTCACCTCGGTCTGCTGGCCGCTGGCGCCTTCGAGCAACGGGTCGATCACGATGCGGCGCTGCGACAGGCTCGACTCCACCTTGGCCAGGAAGGCCGGCAGTTTCTGGGTCTGCACCATGAGGTCGTCGACCGCCTGGTTGACCGCCTGGTCGAAGGGCATGGCGCTGCTGGGCGCGGGACGGTGCGCGCAGGCAGCAGCCAGCAGCGCGGCGGCGCACAGCGCGATGAGCACGCGCAGGCGGCGACGGCTCGCGGAAAAGGCAGGGTTCGACATCAGCACTGGCTCCTCAAAATCTTCATGTCCTGGTCCGACAGCGGCTCGCCGACGGCGGCGCGCATGTTGATCTCGCTGCAGCGTTTCGAAGGCGCGGGGCGTCGCTCGACGGGTTCGCGATGCACCTCGGGCGCCGGCACCGGGGCTGCGGTGGCGGTGATCTGCGGTCGCGGCTTCGGCGCCGGTCGTGCGGTGACAGCGGCGGGCTTGGGCTCCGGCTCCTTCGCCTGCGGTGCCTCAGCAGGCTTGGGAACCGACAGACACGGCGTGCGGCACGGCTTGGCCTCGTCCGCCGCACGGGCGCGCGCACCGTGCAGCGCGATCACCGTCGCGACCACCGCCATCACTGCAAGGGCAAGGGGCGAAACGCGCGCCGGGTAGATCGTCATCAGCCGGCAAATGTAGGGGGGCGAACGCCGCTCGCCAGCCCACCAAACGGCCACCCCTGCCGAACGGCATAGGGCGCCTGCCTTCAGGCGGACAGGCAAAAGTTCGCGAATGCGGCTGGATTCAGCGGCTCAAGGCAACCATTGGACCCAGACCATCACGAGCGTCAGCGTGCCAAGGGCCAGGACGGTCGACACGGCAACGCTGGCCGTGACCAGGTCCTCGGCGCTGCGATAGCGCTGCGAGAACAGGAACACGTTGGCGCCGATAGGCAACGCCGCCGCCACCACCATCACGGTGAGCGGAATGCCGCGCACGCCCAGCAGCCAGCCGATGAGCGCCACCAGCAGCGGATGCACCAGGTTCTTCACCAGCGCCTGCACCAGCGCGCCCCGCCAATGCCGCCCGATGGGCGTGAGCGCGAGCGTGATGCCCACCATCACCAGCGCGACCGGCCCGAAGGCCTGGCCGAGCAGCTGGATCGGCTTGTCGATCACCTCGGGCATCACGAGCCCCGTCTGTGCGAACAGCAGGCCCGCGATGATGGGCAGCGGCACCGGATGGATGATGGCGTTGCGCAGCGCGCGCCCCACGGTGCGCGCCATGGAGCGCCGCTGCGCGCCGTCCACCGCCGCATGCTCGCGCGCCACGGCCAGCTCGAGCACCACGGTGGCGCTGGTCATGAGCACCAGCGAATGCAGCGAGATCAGCGTGAGCAGCACCACCATGCCGGGCTCGCCGTAGGCCAGGCCGATCAGCGCGATGCCGATCATCACGGTGTTGCTGTAGGTGTTGGCCAGCGCGAGCACCGCGCCCGTGCGGTTGAAGCCGCGCCACGCCAGCGTGGCCGCGAACAGCAGGCCCGAGGCGATGAAGTACGCGGCCACGGGCTTCAGGCTCAGCTGCTGCACGTGCACCGTGCTCATGGCGCGGAACAGCAGCGCGGGCGCGAGCAGCAGGAAGATGAGGTTCGACAGGTCCTTCACTGCATTGCCTCCGATCCATCGGCGCCGTCCGGCGAGATAGCCCGCGGCGATGAGAAGAACGACGGGGAGCAGCGAGGAGATGACGAAGGAATTCACCCGGCGAGGATAGCCGCCTGGCCCCTCCCCTCGGAGAAGGAGGGAGAGCCACAGCACATCGCGATCAGAAGGTGACGCGCAACCCCACCTTCAGCGACCGCCCCGGCAGCGGCGCCTTCGGGAACACCGTGGTCGTCAGGATCGAGGTGGGCGTATAGGCCAGCTTGTTCCCGATGTTGTCCATGCGCGCATACCAGGTGAGGTTGGCGCGCTGCACCTTCATGCGGTAGCTGATGGACGCGTTCCACAGCGTGTACGCATCCGTCTCGCGCGCGCCCACGTCGGGCACCCGGCGCTGCGCCGCGTTGTAGTCGAAGCCGACGCGCGCACTCCAGGGCCCGTTGCCGTAGGCCAGCGTGGCGCCCAGGCGCAGCGGTGCGATGCGCGGCAGCGGCTCGCCGGTGTCGAGGTTCTTCGCGCGCACGATGTCGCCGCGCCATTCGAGATCGAGCGTGCCCGCATCGGCCATGCGCGCGAAGCCGTCGGTGCCCAGCAGCCGCAGATTGCCATTGGCCTCGATACCGGTGAAGCGCGCCCGCATGCCGCCATAGCGGTACTCGGCCATCGTGTCGGTGGCCTCGGGGTCGGTCACGACCTGCCCTTCCTCGTCGAGCGTGCGGCCCGTCGCGGTCAGGCCGATGTAGTTGCGAAAGCGCGTGACGTACGCGTTCACGCGGGCCGTGTTCGGGCCCGACTTCCACTGCGCGCCCAGGTCGAAGCCGGTGGATTTCTCCTTGCGCAGGTTCGGGTCACCCAGTTCCCAGGCGGCGGTGGCCACGTGCGGGCCATTGGCGAGCAGCTCGTAGTCCTTCGGGGCGCGCTCGGTGTAGGCCAGGTTCGAGGTCAGCTGCCACTGCGGCGTCAGGTTGACCAGCGCGCCGAACGCCGCGCTGTGCGGGTTGAAGGTGCGCTCGCCGATGGCGAAGCGTGTCACCGACAGGTCGTCGGGATAGCCCAGCGACCGCACCGTGACCTTCTCGGTGCGCGCGCCGAAGCTCAGGCGGCCCCACGAGGTGCCGAGTTCTTCGTGCAGGAACATCGCGTTGGAGCGCGTGCGGCTGTGCGGTGCGAAGGCTTCCGAGCCATCGGCGGCGAAGCGGTTGGTCTCGCGACTGAAGCCGACCAGGCCTTCGAGGTTGCCGATCTTTTCGTGCCGCGCCTCGATGCGCAGGTCGTTGCTCAAGTTCGAGAAAGTGGTGCCGGCCTCGCGGCCCTCGTACTCGGTGTGGCGGTAGTCGGTGCGGCTCACCTTGGCGTGGATGCTGCGGATGAAGCCGCCCGGACGCCATTCGCCTTCCAGCGCGTAGCGGTCGGACTTCATGCCGATGGTCACGTCGTCCTCGGCCACGGTGCCGTAGTTGCTGCGGTAGGTGCTGGCCGAGGCGCCGATCCAGCCCTGGCTGAAGAACAGTGTGCCGCCGACCGCGCCGCCGTGCGCCTCGTTGGCCGAGTTGCAGATCTTGCGGGCGCGCCACGGCGAGCCGGGCTTGCTGCAGTCCAGATCGATGGGCACCGAGACGTCTTTCGAATCGCGGTTGAAGGCGTCGACGTGCAGGGCGAAGCGGTCGTTGCCGCCCTCGAGCAGCACGCCGCCGCTCTTTTCCTTGTTGCCGCTGGCGTAGCCCAGCTCGGCGCGGCCGCCGAAGCCGTTGATCGGCTCGGTCGGGATGCGGTTGTCGATCACGTTGACCACGCCGCCCACGGCGCTGCCGCCGTACTGCAGCGCCGACGGGCCGCGCAGCACCTCGATGCGCTCGGTCACCAGCGCATCGACAGGCACGGCGTGGTCGTAGCTCAGCGCCGAAGCGTCGGGCGCGCCGCCGCCGTTCTGCAGGATGCGGATGCGGTCGCCGTCCTGCCCGCGGATGCTGGGCCGGCTCGCGTTGGGGCCGAAGTAGCTGCTGCTCACACCGGGCAGGTTGTTCAGCGTTTCACCGAGCGTCGATTGGGAGCGCAGCAGCAAGGGGTCGCCCGACAGCGAGGTGGTCGGCGCGATCAGGTCGCTCGCGCCCAGCGGGTTGCCGGTGACGGTGACCTCGCGCAAGCTGGAAGTGTCAGCGGCGGTGTCGGCGGTCTGGGCCAGGCTCGCCACGGAGGCGAGCGAAAGAACAGCAGCGCCGATGGCGTTGCGACGGAAAAGGGGGGTCATGAAGAAACACTCGTTGAATCGGAGAACGACCGGCCGCCCTCACCCGCCGAAAGCGGGTGCGGCCACCGGAACACGGGGGATTCAGCGAGTGGAAGGCGGGCCGCGCGCGTCGAAGAGCGCGACCCAGCGGGCGATGGCCTCGCCCTGCAGATAAGCGAAGGTGGCCGATGGCAGCAGCATCGGCAGCACCACCAGCGGCACGCCGGGCATGCCCGCGCCGTGCGCGAGCTGGTCGTACAGGCGGCAGTCGGCGTCGTCGTGCACGCCGAACAGGCTGGCCAGCGTGTGGCCGGTGTCGTGCCGGTGCTCAGCCTGCGTTGTCGCCACGGCTGCAGCGGCGGGCAGGCCCGGCACATGCAGCGAACGGTGCATCAACCCCATCGTGCCCGCGAACCAGAGCGCGAACGCCAGCGCGACGACGAGCGCGCGCGTGGCGCGCGTCGTGCGGGGCGGGGTCTGGCGAAGGGTGGCGGACACGGGGCGTGAAAAAGGAGACTTAGGAGATTCAGGCCTTCACGCGCGATGCGAAGGTCTTCTGGAACTTCTCGACCTTCGGGCCGACCACGAACGCGCAGTAGCCCTGGTTCGGGTGGTTCAGGAAGTAGTCCTGGTGGTAGGCCTCGGCCGTCGAATAATTGTCCAGCGGCGCCACTTCGGTCACCACGGGCGAGCTGTAGGTCTTGCTGGCCTCGATCTCGCGGATGACGGATTCGGCCACTTCCTTCTGGGCGTCGTTCACGGTGTAGATGCCGCTGCGGTACTGCGTGCCGACGTCGTTGCCCTGGCGGTTGAGCGTGGTGGGGTCGTGCACCACGAAGAAGATCTCGAGCAGCTCGCGCAGACTGATCTGCGCCGGATCGAATTCGAGCTTCACGACCTCGGCATGGCCGGTGCGGCCGGTGCAGATCTGCTCGTAGCTGGGGTTCAGGGTTTCGCCGTTGCTGTAGCCCGATTCGACGTCCAGCACGCCCTGCACCCGGTCGAACACCGCCTCGGTGCACCAGAAGCAGCCTCCGCCGAGCACGATGGTTTCGGTAGGCGACGGTGAGGAAGACATGGCGCGGCTCCGGTGGGTTGGAAAAAGCGGGACCGGTATTGTCGCGGCTTGACGGGCCGGATGCCGGTCACTACATTACTAACCCGTCAGTCATTAACACCATGGCCTCCCCCCGTTCCCTCGTCGACAAGTTCTGCCCGCTGCCCTCCAAGCGCGAGCGGCGCAAAGAGGCGCGTCCGGGCGAGCTGCTGGCGGCGGCGCTCGACCTGTTCGTCGAAAAGGGCTTTGCCGCCACCCGCTCGGAAGAAGTGGCGGTCCGGGCCGGCGTGTCCAAGGGCACCCTCTTTCTCTACTTTCCGAGCAAGGAAGAGCTGTTCAAGGCCGTGGTGATCGAGAATCTCGGTGGCCGTTTCACAGAGTGGAACGCCGAATTCGAGGCCTTCGAGGGCACGACTCCCGAGATGCTGCGCTACTGCATGAACGTCTGGTGGGAGCGCGTCGGCCTGACCAAGGCCTCGGGCCTGACCAAGCTGATGATGAGCGAGGGCGGCAATTTTCCCGAGCTGGCGGAGTTCTACCGCGAGCAGGTGGTGCGCCCCGGCCACGACCTGCTGCGCCGCATCCTGCAGCGCGGCATCGACCGCGGCGAGTTCGCCCCCGTGGACATCGACCACGCCATCTACTCGGTGGTCGCGCCCATGGTGTTCCTGATGCTCTGGAAGCATTCGGCCATGGTCTGCGTCGACGGCGTGAGCACGCTCGACCCCGAAAAATTCATCGCCACCCAGTGCGACACCGTGCTGCACGGCCTGTGCGTGCGCCCCGGGAGCCCCGCATGACAGCCGCCGGATGGCCGACTGGCGCGGTGGCGTCATCCGTGCGACCTAAAATTGAAGGTTTGTCCCGTACCGAGCCTTCAAGGAAAGCCACGCCATGAACCCCACGCCCACCCTCGAGCGCTTGCGCTTCAACATGATCGAACAGCAGATCCGTCCCTGGGACGTGCTGGAGTCGGACATCCTCGAGCTGCTGGCCGAGATTCACCGCGAGGACTACGTCCCCGAGGAACACATCACGATGTCGTTCTTCGACATGGAACTGCCGCTGCTGGACGGTTCCGTGCCCGGCGAGATCATGCTGTCGCCCAAGGTCGAGGCCCGAACCCTGCAGGACCTGCACATCCAGAAGCACGAATCGGTGCTCGAGATCGGCACCGGCTCCGGCTTCATGGCCGCCCTGCTCGGCGCCCGCGCCGCACAGGTGCTGTCGCTCGAGATCAACCCCGTGCTGGCCGCCCGCGCCGCCGAGACGCTGCGCCGCAACGGCGTGACCAACGTCGAAGTGCGCCACGCCGACGGCGCCGTGCCGCTGCCCAGCGGCCCGAGCTTCGACGTGATCGTGCTCAGCGGCTCCGTGGCCCGCATTCCGCAGAACCTGCTCGGTTCGCTCAAGGTCGGCGGCCGCCTGTCGGCCATCGTCGGCGACGAGCCCATGATGCGCGCCCACTTCGTCACCCGCGTCAGCGAGAGCAAGTGGGACACGATCCAGCCTTGGGACACCGTGGCGCCGCGCCTGCTGAACTTCCCCGAGCCCTCGCGCTTTTCGTTCTGAGCGGGCGGCCCATCGCATGATCGATCAAGTCCGCCCCGCCGACCTGGCCGCCTGGTTCGCACAGGACGCCGACGCGGCCCCCGTGCTGCTCGACGTGCGCGAGCCCTGGGAGCTGCAGACGGCGAGCGTCGCGCCGCAGGGTTTCGCGCTGGTCGCGATCCCGATGAACGAGATTCCCGGCCGGCTCGCCGAACTCGCCCCCGGCGACGGACAGCCCGCGCCGCGCATTGCCTGCCTGTGCCACCACGGCGCCCGCAGCCAGCGCGTGGCCGCTTTTCTGCACCAGAACGGCTTTGACTCGCTCGCCAATGTGGCGGGGGGCATCGACGCCTGGTCCGCGCAACACGACCCGAGCGTGCCGCGCTACTGATTTTTTCCCTCCCAAGGACGTTCAATGCCTCCCAGGCCCCGGCTTCTGCCTCTTTCCGCAGCCCTCGCAAGCGTCATTGCGAGCCTGCTCGCACTGCCGGCCCAGGGCCAGACACTGAACGAACTCTATGACTCCGCGCGCGGCTTCGACGCCACCTACCAGGGTGCGCGGGCGCAGTACGAAGCCAATCTGGCGCGTGCCGCCCAGGCCAAGGCCGGCATCCTGCCGGCCGTCGGGCTCACCGCGGGCGTGACCCGCAGCGACCTCGACATCGACACCCTGACCGGCACCGGCCGTGGCACCAGCGCCTCGCGCGACTTCACCACGCAGAACGTCGGCATCAACGCCACGCAGCCGCTGTACCGCCCCGCCAACTGGGCCACCTATGAGCAGGGCAAGCGCCAGGCCGACATCGCGCAGGCGGTGCTCACCATCGCCGAGCAGGACCTGATCGTGCGCGTGAGCCAGGCGTACTTCGACGTGCTCGCCAGCCAGGACAGCCTGGCCCTGGTGCGCGCGCAGAAGGTCGCCGTGGCCGAGCAGCTGGCGTCGGCCAAGCGCAACTTCGAGGTGGGCACGTCCACCATCACCGACTCGCGCGAGGCCCAGGCCCGCTACGACCTCGTGATCGCGCAGGAAATCGCGGCCGAGAACGACCTGCAGGTCAAGAAGGTGGTGCTCGACCAGCTGGTCGGCCGCCCGGGCAGCGTGCCCGTACCGCTGGCCGCGCCGGTCGTGCTGCCGACCGCCCAGCCCGCCGACATCAACGCCTGGGTGACGCAGGCCGACGAAACACATCCCGCGATCCGCCAGGCACGCCTGGGCCTGGACGTGGCCGGGCTCGAGGTGCAGAAGGCGCAGGCCGGCCACAAGCCCACGCTGGATGCCAACCTGGGCTACAACGTCACGCGCAACCCGAGCGGCACCAGCACCAGCACCGTGGGCACGCGCGTCAACGCCGCCACGGTCGGTGTCACTTTCAACCTGCCGCTGTTCGCTGGCTTTGCCACCGAGAACCGCATCAAGGAAACGCTGGCGCTCGAAGACCAGTCGCGCAGCGTGCTCGAGGGCACGCGCCGCAGCGTGGCACAGGCCACGCGCGCGGCCTACCTCGGGCTGGTGTCGGGGGCCGGCCAGGTGAAGGCGCTCGAAGCCGCCGAAGCCTCCAGCCAGAGCGCGCTCGACGCCAACAAGCTGGGCTACCAGGTCGGCGTGCGCATCAACATCGACGTGCTCAACTCGCAGAGCCAGCTGTTCCAGACCAAGCGCGACCTTGCGCAGGCGCGCTACAACGTGCTGCTGGGCAACCTGAAACTGCGCCAGGCCAACGGCACGCTGACCACCGACGACATGAACGCGATCAACGCGACGCTGGCGCGCAATGGCAACAGCGCCACGCCGGCAGTGCCTGCCGCGACGACGGGCGCACCCGTGGTGCCCGTGACGCCGCCGGCCATTCCGGTGGTGCCGCCGGTGCCGGTGCAGCCATTCAACCCGCCCGCGCCGACGATGCCGTCGGCACCGCCGGCGCCGGTGATCCTGAATCCGCCGGTGCGCTGAGCGGACTTGGTTTTTCTCCCTCCCCTTCCGGGGGAGGGTCAGGGTGGGGGCTCGACGGCCTCGAACCCATTGCAGCGCTCGTTGGGCGCTTGCCCCCATCCCAACCTCCCCCCGGAAAGGGAAGGCGCGAATGCGGATTCAGTCCAGCGTGGGCTCGGCCCGCGTCGCTTCAGGCGGCTGCGCGCCATCGCCGCCCGACACCGGCGCCGTCACCGGCTCCGCCGCCTGCGCAATCGCCAGCACCGCCGCAGCCGTGCGTTCGGCCGCGCCGCGGTTCGACGACGAGAAGGCCAGCGCGGCCTGCGCCATCGCGGCGCGACGCTCAGGGTTCTCGACCAGCTTGAGCGCGGCGGTCACGGCCTGCTCCATGCCTTCGACGCGCAGCGACGCGCCCGCCGCGAGCGACAGCTGTGCCGCCTCGGCGAAGTTGAAGGTCGACGGGCCCATCACCACCGGGCAGCCGCAGGCCGCCGGCTCGATGAGGTTCTGCCCGCCCAGCGGCTCGAAGCTGCCGCCGAGCAAGGCGACGTCGGCCAGGCCGTAGTACAGCGCCATCTCGCCCAGCGAATCGCCGAGCCAGATCTCGGCTTCGGCCGGCTGGCCGGCCGCGCTGCGGCGCGCCACGGCGAAGCCTTCGGCCTCGATGAGCGCCGCCACTTCGTCGAAGCGCTGCGGATGGCGCGGCACGATCATCCATTGCACGTCGTGCACGCGCTTGGCGATCGAACGGATCGCACCTTGCTCGGGCGGCACCGGCGAGGTGGCACCGAAGCGCTTGAGCACCTCGAGCAGCAGGCGCTCTTCGCCGTCGCGCGAGCTGGCCAGCACGACCATCGGGCGCGGCAGGTGCTCGCGCAGCGACACGGCCGTGGCCAGTTGCCGCGCGTCGGGCGTGGCGTCGAACTTGAGGTTGCCGTAGATCCCGGCCACCTTGGCGCCCAGCGACACCAGCCGGTGCGCGTCGGCCTCGGTCTGCGCCCAGACGGCAGCGAGCGCCGAGTACGCGGGCCGCGCCAGCCCGCTGAGCCGCTCGGCCGCGGCGCGCGATTTCTCGTTGAGCCGCGCATTGGCCAGCACCAGCGGAATGCGACGCTCGGCGCAGGCGGCGGCCATCTCGGGCCAGACCTCGGTTTCCATCAGCACGCCGATGCGCGGCTGGAACTTGTCGAGAAAGCGGGCGACGGCGCCCGGCGTGTCCCAGGGCTGCCAGACCTGCGTGTCGCCCGGCTCGAGCAGCTTGGCACCCTCTTCGCGGCCCGTGGCCGTGCCGTGCGTGAGCAGGATCGGAATGCCCGGGTACTGGCGCCGCAGCTCGGCGATCAGGATGGCGGCGGCGCGCGTCTCGCCGAGCGAGACGGCGTGCACCCAGCACTGGGCATAGCCCGTGGTGGCTTCGTCGTAGTGGCCGAAGCGCTCCTCGACGGCCACGGCATAGCCGGGCTCGGCCTGGGCGCGGCGGCGCAGCTTGCGGCGGACCAGCGGTTGGACGGCGGTGGTGAAGATGCCGTAGAGGCGAAGCAGGAGGGAACGCACAGGTTCTTCAGTGGGAAGCAGCGGCCAGCGTGGCATCGGGCTTGACCGTCCGCAGCACCGCAAGCATCTCGGTCTCGATGCGTTGGAGCGCCGCCTCGGTCTGGCCTTCGAAGCGCAGCACCAGCACGGGGGTGGTATTGGAAGCGCGGATCAGCCCGAATCCATCGGGCCAGTCCACGCGCAGGCCGTCGATGGTCGAGACCTGGGCGGGCGCATCGAAGCGCGCGTTGTCGACAAGCCGGGCGACCAGCGCGTGCGGCTCGCCTTCGGCGCAGGCGACGTTCAGTTCAGGTGTCGAGAAGCTGGTGGGCAGCGCGTTCAGCACGGCGTTCGCGTCCGGGTGCTTGCTCAGGATCTCGAGCAGGCGGCAGCCTGCGTAGGTGCCGTCGTCGAAACCGAACCAGCGCTCCTTGAAGAAGATGTGGCCGCTCATCTCGCCGCCGAGCGGGGAGTCGATTTCCTTCATCTTCGCCTTGATGAGCGAATGGCCGGTCTTGTAGATCATCGGCGTGCCGCCCGCGGCCTCGATGGCGGGGCCCAGGCGCTGCGAGCACTTCACGTCGTAGACGATGGTGCCGCCGGGCACGCGCGAGAGCACGTCCTGCGCGAAGAGCTGCATCTGGCGGTCAGGGAAGATGTTCTGCCCGTCCTTGGTCACGATGCCCAGGCGGTCGCCGTCGCCGTCGAAGGCCAGACCCAGTTCGGCGTCGCCGCTGGCCAGCGCGGCCATCAGGTCCTGGAGGTTCTCGGGCTTGCTGGGATCGGGATGGTGATTGGGGAAGTCGCCGTCGACCTCGCTGAACAGCTCGGTCACTTCGCAGCCGATGGCACGGAAGATGGCCGGCGCGGTGGCGCCCGCGATGCCGTTGCCGGAGTCGACCACGATCTTCATCGGACGCGCCAGCTTGATGTCGCCGGCGATGCGCTGCACGTAGGCCTCGGTCACGTCGACCTTGCGCACGCTGCCGCCGGGCACGAGCTTCGCGCTGCCGTCTTCCATGGTCTTGCGCAGGCCCTGGATCTCGTCGCCGTAGATCGCGCGGCCGGCCAGCACCATCTTGAAACCGTTGTAGTCCTTCGGGTTGTGGCTGCCCGTGACCTGGATGCCGCTGGTGCACAGCGTGTGGGCCGCGAAGTACAGCATCGGGGTCGTGACCGCGCCCACGTCGATCACCTCGATGCCGGTGGCGACCAGGCCGTCGATCAGCGCATCCGCCAGCGCCGGGCCCGACAGGCGGCCGTCGCGCCCCACGGCCACCGTGGTCTCGCCGGCCGCGCGTGCTGCGCTGCCGAAGGCACGGCCCAGCGCCGCGGCGACTTCGACATCGAGACTGAGGGGCACGACGCCGCGGATGTCATAGGCCTTGAAGATCGATGCGCTGAGCTGCATGAAGGGTGGGTTCCCTGGGATTGGTTCGAAGTCGGGCATTGTAGGCAACGCCTCCCGCACACAGATGTCCGAAAACGGCCAGTTGAAACGAGTCGAAACCGTATCATTTCTCCATGCCTACCGCCCACGCCCCCACTGAAGTGCTCGAGAGCGACGCCTGCTACCTGGCGATGAAGACGCACGACGCGCGCTTCGATGGCTCGTTCTTCACGGCCGTGACCTCCACCGGCATCTATTGCCGGCCGGTCTGCCGCGTCAAGCTGCCGCGGCGCGAGAACTGCCGCTTCTTCCGCCACGCGGCCCAGGCCGAGGCGGCGGGCTTTCGCCCCTGCCTGCGCTGCCGGCCCGAGCTCGCGCCGCGTGCGGCCAGCTGGTCGACCGAGGACGCGTCGCGCATCCTCGCGCTGCAGGCGGCGCGGCTGATCGACGAGCCCGACGCCTGGTCCGAAGAAGGCCCCGGTGCAGCGCAGATCGCCGCACGGCTGGGCGTGAGCGACCGCCACCTGCGGCGCATCTTCGAGGCGCAGTTCGGCGTGTCGCCGCTGCAGTACCTGCAGACGCGCCGCCTGCTGGCCGCCAAGCAGCTGATCGCCGACACGCGCCTGCCGATGACGCAGGTGGCGCTGGCCAGCGGCTTCGCGAGCGTGCGGCGCTTCAACGCGGCCTTCGTGGAGCACTACGGGCTCAACCCGAGCGCGCTGCGCCGCGCGGGCAGCACCGAGGGCGGCAAAGGCAAGGCCATCGAAGTGCGGCTGGGCTTTCGCCCGCCCTACGACGCGAACGCCATGCTCGGCTTCTTCGCACGCCGGGCGCTGCGCGGCGTCGAGACCGTGCACACCGCCGACGGGAAGGAACCGGCCAAGGGCAGCACGCCGACCTATGTGCGGCTGGCACGCACGCTACGCGTGCAGCAAGGCGGGCAGACGCACGCCGGCTGGCTGCAGCTGCGCTTCGACCTCGAACGCGAGCAGGTGTTGCTCGCCGTCAGCGATTCGCTGGCCGCGGTGCTGCCGATCGTCATCAGCCGCGCACGCGCGCTGTTCGACCTCGACGCGGAGCCGATGGCCATCAACGCCGCCCTGCACACAGCCTTTCCTCACGGCGACGGGCTGCGCGTGCCGGGCACCGTCGACGGTTTCGAGCTCGCGGTGCGCGCGGTGCTGGGCCAGCAGATCACCGTGGCCGCCGCGCGCACGCTGGGCTCGCGGCTGGTCGAGGCCTTCGGCGACCCGATCGACACACCCATCGACGGTCTGAACCGACTGTTCCCCACACCTGCCGCGCTGGCAGCGGCCAGCGGCGATGCGCTCGGGCAACTGGGCATCGTGCGCCAACGACAGGCCGCGCTGCAGGCCGTGGCGCGCGAAGTGGCCTCCGGCCGGCTGGCGCTGCATGCGGGCGCCGACGTGCCCTCGACCCTCGCGGCGCTGCAGGAGCTGCCCGGCATCGGCGCCTGGACCGCGCAGTACATCGCGATGCGCGCCCTGCGCTGGCCCGACGCCTTTCCCGCCGGCGACGTGGCCCTGCAGAAGGCACTGGGCGTGACCACCGCGCGCGCTGCGGGCGAAGCCTCGCAGGCCTGGCGCCCCTGGCGCAGCTACGCGGTGCTGCGGGCGTGGCACTCCCCGCCTTCGCAACCGTCGCCCCCCGCGCCGACCGACTCTTCTTCCGACCTCGCAACGGCAGGCCCCGCGCCTGAAAGATCATGAAATTCAAACGCACAGTCATTTACACCTCGCACATCGACACGCCGCTGGGCGGTATCACCATGGCCGCCACCGACCAGGGACTGGCCGGCGTCTGGTTCGACCAGCAGCGCCACTGGCCCGACACCACGGGCTGGCAGACGAAGGACGACCATCCCGCGCTGGTTGAAGCAGCCGCGCAGCTGCGCGACTACTTCGCGGGCCGCCGCACCCACTTCGACATGCAGCTCGACCTGTCGCACGGCACGGCCTTCCAGCAGGGCGTGTGGCAGGCGCTGCTCGCCATCCCGGCGGGCGAGACCACGACCTATGGCGCGCTGAGTGCGCGCGTGGGCAACCCGGCCGCGGTGCGCGCGGTCGGCGCGGCCGTCGGGCGCAACCCGATCAGCGTGATCGTGCCCTGCCACCGCGTGCTCGGTGCAGACGGCTCGCTGACCGGTTACGCTGGCGGCCTCGAGCGCAAGACCGCCTTGCTCGAACTCGAGACCGGCAAGTAAGACAGAAGAACACACCGCCGATGGCGCTGTCTGCCTTGCGCCATTCCACAAAGAGACGCATGACCACAACGAACAACAACACCCACGTCGCTCCCTCGCCTGCCCCCGCCGCGCTCGCGCCCAAGGCGTGGCTCATCGATCTTGTGCTGCTGGGCGCGCTGTGGGGCGCCTCCTTCCTCTTCATGCGCATCGGCGCGGCGGAGTTCGGCGCGCTCCCGACCGCCGCCGTGCGTGTGGCCATCGCGGCGCTGTTCCTGTTGCCGATCGCGCTGCTGCGTGGCCAGGGACCGTCGATCGCCCAGCACTGGAAGGCCAGCCTCACGGTCGGCATCTTCAACTCGGGCATGCCGTTCGCGCTGTTCTGCTTTGCGCTGCTGACCATCAACACCGGCCTGGCAGCGGTGCTCAACGCGACCACGCCGATGTTCGGCGCACTGGTGGCCTGGGCCTGGTTCCGCGAACGGCCGAACGGCTCACGGCTCGTCGGCCTGGTGATCGGCTTCGCGGGCGTCGCGATGCTCGCCAGCCGCAGCGCCGGCCTGCATGCGGGCGCCAGCAATCACGCAGCGCTGTGGGCCGTGCTCGCCTGCCTCGCGGCGTGCCTGTGCTACGGCATCTCAGCCAGCGCCACGCGCCGCTACCTGGCCGGCGTGCCCGCACTGACCACGGCCACCGGCAGCCAGATCGGCGCCAGCCTGTTCCTCGTGCTGCCCGCCATCTGGCTCTGGCCCGCGCAGATGCCCAGCCTGCGCGCATGGCTCGCGCTGCTGGCACTGGGCATCGCCTGCACGGGCGTGGCCTACATCCTGTTCTTCCGGCTCATCGAACGCGCCGGCCCGGCGCGTGCGCTCACCGTGACCTTCCTCGTGCCGGTGTTCGCGCTGTTCTACGGCGCCGTGTTCCTCGGCGAGCAAATCACGCAGTGGATGCTGATCTGCGCCTTCGTGATCGTGTGCGGCGTGGCGCTGTCGACAGGCATCGTCAAGCTGCCGTCGCTGCGCAAGGCTGCGAGCTGAGTGGGGCTCAAACCACGCCGGCCACCACGTTCACCGACAGGGCCAGCACCAGCATGTTGAAGGCAAAGGCCAGCACGCTGTGGACCAGCGTGATGCGCCGCATCTCGTGCGAAGTGGCTTGCACGTCCGACACCTGCGAGGTCATGCCGATCACGTAGGCGTAGTACATGAAGTCGAAATAGTCCGGCGCCTCCTTGCCCGGAAAATCGAGCCCTCCATCGGACGCGCCGCCCTTGCGGTCGATGTAGTAGCGGTGCGCGTAGTGAAAGGCGTAGATCGTGTGCATCATCAGCCACGAACCCGCCAGCGCCACCAGCCCCAGCGCCACATGGGCGCCGCGCGCCCAGCCGCTGAGCTGGCGCACCTGCTGCAGCAGCATCGCGATGGCGACCACGCTCACCCCCACCGCCACCAGCATCGACACCAGGATCACGACGTTGGGCTGGTCCAGCTGCTGCGCGCGCTCGCGCGTGCGGCGCGCATCGAAGGTCTCGGCCAGCCACCAGCTGAGCACCTGGTACACCGCCACGCCTGCGCACCAGCCGGCCAGCCCGCGCGCCGTGAAACCCATCGGCCACGGCAGCAACGCCACCGCGACGGCCGCCGCGGCGCCGTAGAGAAGACGTTGGGGACCGGTGGTGGTGGAAAGATGTGCACGCATGGGCGGACTGTAGCGCCGCCGGGTGCATCGGCGATCTCCTACAGGCACACCCGCCATCGGCGCATGCGGTGCGCCACCACGCACCGCTAAGGTGGGCCGGTTCCAGGGAGCCTCAGCCCGGAGGCATCGCGTCAAGCCCATGCCCAAGGCATCTTTCGTCCGAAGGATTTCTTTCATGCTGTTGCTTCGTTCGCGCCCGCTCGACCGGACCGCGAGATTCGGCGCCCTGGGCGCCCTGACCGGAACTGGCGCCCTCGCCCTTCTCTGCTTCGCTCCTTCTGCCACGGCCGAGCCTTCGCCGGCACTGGACCGTTTCAGCTTCTCGGTGGGAGCCTTCAGTGCCGACCCCAAGTTCAACGCCTCGGTCAGCACCCCGTACGGCGCGCTGCGCTCGAACGAACTCAAGCCGGGCCGCGTCACCATGCCGCGCATCTCGGCCGACGTGCTGATCGGCGACAGCCAGGGCATCTCCTTCGACTACTACCGCTACAAGCGCGACTACGAAGGGCAGGCAGCGGGCAACACCTCGCTCGGCGGCTTCGGCTCGCTGAGCGCCATCGGCAACGCGAACCTCTCGGCCCAGCTCGACTTCGCCAAGCTCTCGTACAAATGGTGGCTCGGTTCGGGCAACACCGTCTTCGGCCTGGGCGCCGGCGCGGCCTACTACCGCGCCACGCTCGGCGCCAGCGCGCTGGTCGGCGTGAACGGGCAGGTGCGTTCGGTCAGCGAGCGCTCGAGCGACAACGCCATCGCCCCCCTGCTCGAGATCGGCGTGCGACACGCCATCACGCCCGACCTGCGCCTGTTTGCCGATGCTTCGGGCGTGTGGAAGAGCAGCGGCCGCTTCCACGGCAACATCTACAACGCGTCCGCCGGCGTGGAGTGGTTCCCGGTGAAGAACGTGGGCCTGGTGCTGTCCTATGGCGTGACCAACATCGACCTGACGCGCGACGGCAGCGTGGCCGATTCGCGGCTCAAGGTGCGGCTGCAGGGGCCCTCGGCCTTCCTCAAGGCACGCTTCTGACATCGCCCGGGCGGGCATCGGCAAGCACCGCATAGCCACTCTTCGCAAGACCGGCAGGCGGTGCCGGTCTTAGTCTGCGCTCCGATCGACATCCACAACGACCGGAGACACGACGACATGCCCGCCGCACGCCCAGAGCCCACGCCCTCCTCTTTCCAGCGCATCGCCCGCATTGCGCTGGGCGACGTGATCCACCGCAGCGCGCGGCGCTTCGGCGCGCGCACCGCGCTGATCGAGGGCGAGCACCGCATGAGCTACACCGAGCTCGACGCCGCATCGAACCGCTTCGCGCACCACCTGCTGGGCCTCGGCCTGGCGAGCGGCGAGCGCGTGGGCATGCTGTGCAACAACTCGATCGAGATGGTGGTCGCGCTGCTGGGCATCCAGAAGGCCGGACTGGTGTGGGTGCCGATCAACACGGCGCTCGCGGTCGAGGCCATCGGCTACATCCTCGAGCACGCCGAGGTGCGGCACCTCGTGATCGACACTGCGCTGCACGCCCGGCCCGAGCTGCGCCAATTGCTGGAGAAAGCGGCCGTCGCGCCGATGCTGTGCGTGCTCGACGGCGACACGCCACCGCCCGGTGTGCCCACCGTGGCGCAGGCCATCGCACAGGGCCCGGCCACGCTGCCCGACGTGGCCATCGACAGCGACCAGCTCGCGCTCATCATGTACACCAGCGGCACCACCGGCCGGCAGAAAGGGGTGATGCATTCGCACGCCTCCGTGCACTCGGTGCTCCAGAGCAACATGCTCGAATGGGGCGGCGGCCCCGGGCACCACGATGTGTGGAGCAACGTGCTGCCGCTCTTCCATTGCGGGCAGCACACGGTGCTGATGTCGGCACTCGCGGTGGGTGGCACGAACGTCATCCTGCGCGGCTTCGACCCCGGTGCGATGCTCGCCGCCATCGAGCGCCACAAGATCACCGTGACGGTCGGGCTGCCGATGATGTACGGCGCGCTGCTGGCCCACCCGCAGCGCGAATCGCGCGACCTGTCGAGCCTGCGGCTGTGCGTGTATGCGATGGCGCCGATGTCGCGCACGCTGCTGCTGCGCCTGCTCGACACCTTCTGCCCGAACTTCGCGCTGGCCTCGGGGCAGACCGAGATGTACCCCGGCGCCACCATCTTCGAGACCCACCAGCAGCGCGAGCGCTTCGGTTCGTACTGGGGCGTGGGCACGCTGGTGAACGAGGTCGCGGTGATGGGCGACGACGGCGACCTGCTCGCACCGAACCAGATCGGCGAGATCGTCTTTCGCGGGCCGAACGTGATGCTCGGCTACTACAAGGACCCGCAGGCCACGGCGAACGCGCAGCGCTTCGGCTGGCACCACTCGGGCGACCTGGGCAAGCTCGACGACGACGGGCAGCTGATCTTTCTCGACCGCCTCAAGGACATGGTCAAGTCGGGCGGCGAGAACGTGCCCTCGCTCAAGGTCGAGGAGGTGCTGCTGCGCCACCCGGCCGTGCTCAATGCGGCGGTGGTCGGCCTGCCGCACGAGCGCTGGGGCGAGGCCATCACGGCCTTCGTCACCCGCCGGCCCGATGCGCCGGCGGAGTTCTCGGAGGCCGCGCTGACGGCGCACTGCAAGGAACACCTCGGCGGCTTCGAGGTGCCGAAGGACATCGTCTTCCTGCCCGCGCTGCCGATGACCTCGACGGGCAAGATCCAGAAGTTCGAGTTGCGCCAGGCGCACCAGGGGCACTACCAGCGCGACTGATTCACTCCGCTGACAGCTTCTGCAGCAGCGACGCGCGCACGTCCTTCTTGAGCACCTTGCCGACCTTGGAGCGCGGCAGGTCGGCCCACACCTCGACCTGCTTGGGCGCCTTCACGCTGCCGATGCGCGACTTGACGAAGGCCTTGATCGCCTCGGCATCCACGCTGCGGCCCGCATGCAGCTGCAGCACGGCCACCACGCGCTCGCCCCACTTCTCGTCGGGCAGGCCCACCACGGCACTGTCCTGCACGTCGGGGTGCTGCATCAGCACCTGCTCCACCTCGGCGGAGTAGACGTTGAAGCCGCCCGAGATGATCATGTCCTTCGCGCGGTCGACGATGTACAGAAAACCGTCGGCATCGAGGTAGCCGATGTCGCCCGTGCGGTGCCATCCGTTGCGCGAGGCTTCCTGCGTGGCCTGCGGATTCTTGTAGTAGCCGCGCATCACGAGCGAGCCGCGCACCACGATCTCGCCGCTCTCGCCCGTGGGCACCAGGGCGCCCTCGCCGTCCATGATGCCGACCTGCACCAGCGGCCCGGGCCGCCCGGCCGAAGCAAGGCGCTGGCGCGCGACCGAGCCGTCGGCGTTGAAGTGGTCCTTGGGCGGCATCATCGACACCATCATCGGCGCCTCGGTCTGACCGAAGAGTTGGGCCATGACCGGGCCGATCCTGTCGAGCGCTTCCTCCAGGCGCGCGGCCGACATGGGCGCGGCGCCGTACCAGAAGCATTGCAGCGAATCTCGCTTCGTCTGCGCCAGCTCCGGATGCTGCAGCAGCATGTAGATCAGCGTCGGCGGCAGGAAGGTGTGGGTGACGTGCCGGCGCTCGATGAGCGCGAGGAACTCGCCCAGTTCGGGCTTGGGCATGATGACCACGCGCCCGCCCAGCGCCATCACGGGCAGGCACAGCACACCGGCCGCATGCGTGAGCGGCGCGAGCGCCAGGTACACGGGCCGGCCGTCGAAGGGGTAGCCCATCAGCGTCAGCGCCGACATGGCCTCGAGGTTGCCGCCCGTGAGCATCACGCCCTTGGGCTGGCCGGTGGTGCCACCGGTGCCGGCGATCATGGCCACGTCGTCGGGCGGGGTGATGTCGATCGGCGAATCGTCGAGCCCGTCGAGCCCGTCGAGCCATTCGTCCATGGAAGGCGCGAAGGGCTGCCGCTGGTCGAGGCACACCAGCGCACGCAGTTGCGGCAGGTGCGCGCGCATCTGCTCGACCATGGGTGCGTAGTTGCTGTGGAACACCAGGCACGCGCAATCGAAGGCATCGAGCACGAAGGCGTTCTCGCTGGCTTCGTTGCGCGGGTTGATCGGGCACCACACGCAGCCCGCGCGCGAGATGCCGAACACCGTGGCGAAGGCCAGGGCGTCGTTGCTCGAGAGCACCGCCACCTTGCTCCCCGGCTGGATGCCGGCGCGCTGCAGGCCGCGCGCCACGCGCCAGCTGATGCGCTGCACCTGCGCATAGCTCAGGTCGGCATCGCCCATGGTGAGGCACGGCGAATCGGCGCCCAGCTGGGCGCCTTTGTCGAGGTAGTCGACGAGGCGCATGAGGCTCAGCCCATCCGCGTGAGCACGGGTTCCTGCACCAGCCCGAAGCTGCGCAGCGCGCCCAGCAACTCGCGGTGCCCGAAGGCCTGGCAGCCCGAGGCGAAACCGGCGCGCCGCGGCGCCTGTTGCAGCAGCGAGGCCGCGGCATAGGCCTGCAGAAGACCGGTCTGCTTGTAGTTGCAGTTGCCGAAGATCACGCAGTGCACGCGGCCCAGCGGACCGGAGGCATGCACCGAGTCGACGGACTTGTTGATGCGCGGGTTCTCGCGCGGCGGCATGGTGTTCATCACGCCCGCCGCCGTCTGGGCCAGCGCCGCGTAGCGGTCTTCGTCGTTCATGCCCTCAGTGGCTTTCAGCGCTGCAGCCACGATCTGCGGCACACCCAGCATCAGCGGCTTGTTGAAGACGCCACCGAGCACCTTCACGTTGGCCACGCGCGGATCGCGCTTGAACCACACCGGGTGCGAGGTGCCGCCCCAGGGCAGTGCCAGCGCCGCTTCGTGCTGGCCGGGAATCGACAGGTGGTACAGGCCCGCGTCGGGTTGCCATTCGACGTATTTGTTCTGCTCCAGGTAGTAGGCCTTGGACGTGGCCGCGTTCACCAGGATGGTCTGCGTCGAGGCGATGGTCGGGCTGCCGCCCCAGAACACGGCGATGTCGAGCGTGTCGAGGCCGGGCGTTTCCAGGCACAGCTGCGCGGCGATTTCGCCGGTGGTGTACATCTGCGCCAGGCCGGGCGAGAGCAGCAGACCCGCGGCCGCGAACTTCGCGCCGTACTTCTGGTCGAGCGTGATGAGCCAGTCCTGCTCGCCGGTGGTGTCGGTGTAGTGGCAACCGGCGGCCAGGCAGGCATCGACCACCTCGGGGCCGAACTTGGCGAACGGCCCCACCGTGTTGAGCACCACCTCGGCGCCGGTGAAGAGCTCGGTGAGCGCCTCGACCGTGTGCGCGACCTCGACCACTTCGTAGTCCGCCGTCTCGATGCCGGGCACGTTCGACTTCATCGCGGCTTCGAGCTTCTCGGCGCTGCGGCCCGCGGCAATGAAGGGGATGTGGTACTCGCGCAGGTACTCGCAGATCAGGCGCCCGGTGTAGCCGGAGGCGCCGTAGACGATGACGGGTTTCTTGTTGCTGCTCATGCTGGTCTCTCCTTGTTGATCGATGTCGCTCACATGCCCATGCCGCCGTCCACCGCGAGGCCGGCGCCGGTGATGAACCGGGCGGCGTCGGAGCAGAGGAAGACCACCACGTCGGCCATGTCGCCGATCTCGCCGAGGCGGCCCAGCGGGGTCTGGCCGATGACGTCGCCCACGGCGGCCTCGACACTGGGCGCGAGCCCGGCACCCACGATGTCGTTGGCGAGCTTCATGCCCATGTCGGTGGGCACGAGCCCCGGGTAGATGCAGTTGACGCGCACGCCGTAGCCCAGCTTGCCGGACTCCATGGCCGCCACGCGCGTGGCGCGATCGACCGCCGACTTGGTGGCCGAGTAGCCGGCAATGGCAGGAAAGGCGATGGTGGCCGCGACCGAGGCGATGTTGACCACCGCCCCGCCGCCGCCCGCGCTGCCGCCGGGGCGCATGGCGCGGAAGGCGTGCTTCATGCCCAGCAGCGTGCCGGCCACGTTCACGTCGAGCATGCGGCGCAGGTCGTCGCCATCGACGTCGACCACCAGTGAGGTGATCTCGATGCCCGCGTTGTTGACCAGGATGTCGAAGCCGCCGAGCGCCTTCACCGTGGCTTCGGTGGCAGAGGCCCAGTCGCCGTCCTTCGTGACGTCGAGCGGGACGAAGCCCACCTTCGCCCCTTCGGCCGAGAGCCGCTGCGCGGTCTCCTTGCCAAGGTCGGCGAGCACGTCGCCGATCATCACCGACGCACCCGCCTGCGCCAGCGCCTGTGCGATGCCCGCGCCAATGCCGCGCGCACCACCCGTCACCAGGGCCTTGCGCCCCGTCAAGTCGAACTTGGCCATCACTTGTCTCCTGTGGATATGTGTGTGAGATGGAGCGGCCATGCTAGGAATCGACTTGACGGGTGTCAAGATTTTTTTTGACGACTGACCAAATTTCGTAAAATGCCTCTGGAACGCACGTACGAGAGATTCCCGCCGCGCGTGCTATGGTTTGCAATCACCAGGAAAACAGTGGCCGGCACCCAGCGGCCAGGCTAGAAATGACCACTCATGCACGGGTAAAGAAGCACGCCGGTCGCGTGCCGAAGGCACCGGCCGACAAGTTCGCGGAACGCCGCGCCGAGCTCGGCGAAGCCGCCCTCACCACGCTGGCCACGCTCGGCTACGCGCGCACCAGCCTGCGAGAAATCGCGCAGAACTCCGAGTTCTCGCACGGCGTGCTGCACTACTACTTCAGCGACAAGGTCGACCTGATCGTGTGCAGCGTCAAGCAGTACAAGGCGCGCTGCGTCACGCGCTACGACCATGCGGTCGACACCGCCACCACCTACGACGAGCTCATGGAAGGCTTCCTGCAGAGCCTGGGCGACACGCTGCAGGGCGAAGGCCATGTGCACCGGCTCTGGTACGACCTGCGTTCGCAGGCGCTGTTCGAGAAAGCCTTCCACGACGACGTGGTGCAGATCGACAAGAGCCTCGAAGACATGATCTGGCGCATCATGAGCCGCTTCGCCGAACTCTCCGGCCAGGCCCCCGGCCTGCCGCCTTCGGCCTGCTATGCGCTCTTCGACGGCCTCTTCCTGCAGGCGCTGCTCAAGCACCTCTCGGGCGACACGAAGGCCATCGCCGACATGCAGGCCGATGTGCGGCAGTCGATTGAGCGACTCTTTGCTGCCCCCAAGGCCACCCCCTCCACGACCGCTCCCCGCAAGCGACGCGCCTGACGCCACGATGGCGCCCTTCAATGCTGCCTACCGGCAGACGCTGCTCGCCGGGCACCTCACCCTGGGCCTGATGACGCCGCTGGCGCGCCCGCACGGCGCGATGGCCGACCCCGCGCTCGAACTTCGCCTGGCCCGGCTCGCCGACACGCACGGCTTTGCCGCGCTGTGGACACGCGACGTGCCGGTGATGGTGCCGCAGGGTGAGGAGACTGCGGTACTCGACGAGCCCTTCGTCTGGCTCACCGCGCTGGCCGCGGCCACGCAGCGCATCGCGCTCGGCACCGCGGCCGCCGTGCTGCCGCTGCGCCATCCACTGCACGTGGCCAAGGCCGCGCTCTCGCTCAATCGCCTGTCGAACGACCGCTTCATCCTCGGGCTGGGCTCAGGCGACCGCGAGGCCGAGTTCGCCATCTTCCAGCAGGACATCGCACTGCGCGGCGACGTCTTTCGCGAGCGCTGGAACCTCGTGCGCTCGGCACTCTCGCCCGATGCGGCCGAGCGCGCCACGCTGCACGAAGCCACCGGCGGCCACGACCTCATGGCACCGCCCGACGCGCGCATCGGCATGCTGGTGGTGGGATCGGCCCGACAGTCGCTGCAATGGACCGCCGCCCATGCCGACGGCTGGGCCACCTACCACCGCGACGAGGCGCGCCAGCAGGGGCGCATCGGCCTGTGGCAGACCGCGCTGCGCGAGCGCGCGGGCGGCGAAGCCAAGCCCTTCGTCCAGTCGTTGCAGCTCGACCTGCTGGACGATGCCGACGCCCCCGCCGAACCCATCGAACTCGGCCTGCGCGCGGGACGCCATGCGCTCGTCGACTACCTCGACCGCATGGAAGACGCCGGTGTCGCCCATGTGCTGCTGAACCTCACGCGCGGCAGCCGGCGGCCCGCGCTCGATGTCGTCGACGAGCTCGGCCGCGAGGTGCTGCCTCGCCTGCAAGGCCACGCGCGCGCACCGATACGCTGAGCCGGGCAGAATCCGGCGCTCGCCGTTGTTGCCCCTCTCCCAAGGACTTCCAAGGACCCGCCCATGACCGACCTCTCGAACTTCCCCATCACCAAGAAGTGGCCCGCGCAGCACCCCGACCGCCTGCAGCTGTATTCGCTGCCCACGCCGAATGGCGTGAAGGCGTCAATCCTGCTGGAGGAAACCGGCCTGCCCTACGAGCCGCACCTCGTGAGCTTCGAAACCAACGACCAGATGTCGCCGGAGTTCCTGTCGCTCAACCCGAACAACAAGATCCCCGCCATCCTCGATCCGAACGGCCCGGGCGGCCAGCCGCTGGCACTGTTCGAATCGGGCGCCATCCTGCTGTACATCGCCGAGAAGACCGGCCAGTTCATCCCCAAGGACGCGGCGGCCCGCTACGAAACCATCCAGTGGGTGATGTTCCAGATGGGCGGCATCGGCCCGATGTTCGGCCAGCTCGGCTTCTTCAACAAGTTCGCCGGCAAGGACTACGAAGACAAGCGCCCGCGCGACCGCTACGTGGCCGAATCGAAGCGCCTGCTCGGCGTGCTCGACAAGCACCTGGCCAACCGCGCATGGATCATGGGCGACACCTACACCATCGCCGACATCGCCACCTTCCCCTGGGTGCGCAACCTGATCGGCTTCTACGAGGCCGGCGACCTCGTGGGCTTCAGCGACTTCAAGAACGTCGCGCGCGTGCTCGAAGCCTTCGTGGCGCGGCCCGCGGTAGTGAAGGGGCTGGGGATTCCGAAGCGGGGCTGAGGCCCCGACAGCACGCCGGGCGCGATCAGTTCGCGCTCAGGTCCATGAGCATCCGCGACAACAGGTAAAGCCGCGGCACCACGCTCTCGACCTCGGCGTACTCCTCCGGCGTGTGGATGCCACCGCCCACGATGCCGAAGCCGTCGAGCACCGGCACGCCGACGCCGGCCACGAGGCTCGCGTCCGCGGCGCCGCCGCTGCTCTCGATGGTGAGCTTCTTGCCGATCTCGCCGTAGATGCCTTCGGCCATCCGCACGAGCTTGTCCGATGCGGGCGAGCGCGGCATCGGCGGCAGGCCGCGCACGAGGCGAACGCGCACCTCGGTCTCTGGGATCAGCTTGTTCTGCGAGATGCGCGTCAGGTCTTTCTCGACGCGATCAAGTTCCTCGGGTGTGGCCGCGCGCACGTCGCCCTTGGCGCTGGCGGAGGCGGGAATCACGTTGGTCGGGCCGTTGGCCGTGAGCACCGTGAAGTTGACCGTGGTCTTCTTCGCGGCATCGGCCACCTTCGAGAGTTGCAGGACCTGATGCGCAACCTCCATCGCAGCATTGCGGCCGGCTTCGGGTGCGACGCCCGCGTGCGATGCGAGCCCCTTGACCTCGACGAGCGCCGTGGCCGAGCCCTTGCGCTCGACCACCAGGCCGTCCGCCGGACGGCCCGGTTCGAGGTTCAGCGCCACGTCATGCTGCTTGGCCACGCGCTCGATGAGCGCGCTGGTGCCGACGGAGCCGGTCTCCTCATTGGTGTCAATCAGGAAGGTGATCTGGCCATAGTCCTTGAAGCCGATCTTCTGCAGGATCTTCAGTGCCTGCAGGCCGGCCACGACACCGCCCTTGTTGTCCATCACGCCGGGGCCGTAGGCACGACCGTCCTTGATGTAAAAGGGCTTGGCCGCGGCGGTTCCGTTCTTGAACACGGTGTCGATGTGGGCCAGGATCAGGATCTTCTTCTTGCCCTGACCAGTCAGCGTCGCGACCAGGTTGGTGCCCGGGTGCGGCTCGGCGGGAAAGCTCTCGATGCGTGCATCGAGCTTGCGCAATTCATCCGCGACCATCTCGCGCACCTTGGCCAACCCCTCGGTATTCGTCGACCCGGAATCGACGTTGACCATGCGTTCCAGCAGCTTCAGCGTTTCATCTTTCTGCTGCGTGGCCGCGTCCAGCACGCCCTGATGCGGCTTCTGGGCCATGGCATGGCCGGCGACAAGCAAGGCCGAGGCGAACAACGCGCCCTGGCAGGCGGCGCGCGTCCATGAACGCGGGGTGGAGCGGATGTGCATGAGGGAGCCTGTTCTATTTGCGGGACATCACGCTATCACCCGCTTCGCGAACGGGTCAAGCCGCGAGGCTCGGCGCCGGCGCCTCTGTGGCCTGCGCGATGCGCCCGGCCTTCATGTGGACGATGCGATCGGCCACATGGAAGTAACGGTCGTCGTGCGAGATGACCACCAGCGAGTGCCCCTTGGCGCGCAGCTCAGGCAGCAGCTCGGTGTAGAACAGATGGCGGAAGGCCGGGTCCTGGTCAGCCGCCCATTCGTCGAACACCAGCACCGGCCGGCCTTCGAGGTACGCATGCACCAGCGCCAGCCGCTTGCGCTGGCCGGTCGAGAGGTCGGTGGTGCTGAAGGCGCCATCCTTGACCGAGACCTTGTGTGCGATCTCCAGCCGTTGCAGGTAGGGCAAGGCAGTTTCGGGCAGCGCCTGGTGGCCGCCCTCTTCGCCGGCCACGAGGTCTTCGAACAGGTAGAAGTCCGAGAACACGGTGGTGAAGAGCTGGCGGTAGTCGTCGCGCGTCTCGGGCGTCACGGCCTTGCCGTCGAGCAGCAGTTCGCCCGACACCGGCGCGTAGAGGCCGAGCAGCAGCTTGATGAGCGTGGTCTTGCCCGAGCCGTTGTCGCCGACGACGAAGACGATCTCGCGACGGCCGATGCGCAGGTCCACAGGGCCGAGCACGAAGGGCTCCGCGCCTTCGACGGCCGGGAACGCATAGCGTGCGCCGCGCAGCTCGATGGCATCCTGCAGCACCGGCGTGGCGGGCGGCGCGTGCAGGTCCAGGTGCGGTTCGGGCGTGGCGAAGCGGGCCGACAGGTCGCCGATGCGTTCGAAGGCCACCTTCGCGCGCCCCAGGTGCGGCAAGGCGGCCACCACCTGGTCGAGCGGCCCCTTCAGGAACAGCAGCACCAGCACGAAGCCGCTGAGCACGACCGGCGCGGTGTCGCGAAACGCGGCCCAGCCGAGGATCAGTGCGATCAGCAGGAAGAACAGCGCCGAGCCGAAGGACGAGGCCAGCACGAAGATGTTGATGGCGCGCCGGTTGATGTCATGGATGCGCTCCACCGTGTGCGCCACCTGCCCTTCGTACACCTTGGCACGGCGCGCGCGGTGCATGCGCAGTTCCTTCGCGCCTTCGCTGATGCCGCGGTAGGCCTTGTGCAGCGCCTCTTCCTGCTCGCGCGCCTTGAAGAAGCCCGAGATGCCGCGCGCATGCGCCAGGCTCTGCACGGTGATGCCCACGAGCAGCGCCGCCAGCAGCAGGCCAAACAGCGGCGGCGAGAGCCAGGCGAGGTAGCCCAGGCAACCGAGGGAGACGGCGAGCGCGATCATGGTCGAGGCCAGCATGAAGGCGACGTCGCTGATCATGTCGACGTCCTGCGTGAGCACCGGCATCAGGCGGTGCATGCGGTAGCGCTCGAGCGCGTCGATCGGCGCCGCAAGAATCTTCAGCGCCAGGCTCTTGCGCACCTGCGCCACGAGCCGCTGGCCGACCACGTTGTTCGACATGTCGGACGTGGCACGCCCGACCAGCGCCACCACGCACAGGCCGATGAAGGTCAGCAGCAGGCCGCCGGCCAAGCCACCGGGGCGGTGGAGCACCTGGTTGATGGTGGCCAGCAGCGCGACGGTCGCGACGCCCGCGCCGATGCCGGTCACGGTCGACAGCGCGATCCACGGGAAGTAGGGCCGCAACAGCCGGACGATTTCGGACGCGGGAGCGCTGGCGGGTTTCATGTTCATGCGGCGGACGGTTCGTTGCAAAAGGAGACGGGCTCCCTGCAATGACGTCCGGCGCAGCCGCTTGTTTAGGGCCTTGCTGCCTATTGCTTGCCTATTGCAGCAGCGGCTGTGCGTCCGCCCCGGCTTCGCGTGCGGCCTCCACCACCGAGGCGCCGGCCAGTGCCCACAGGGTCAGGGCCTCGTCGAGCGCGCGCACGTGGCTCGGGTCCTGCCCCAGCCAGGTCACGAGCTGTTCGGCGCGTTCGGGCGACGGTGCATCGTGCAGCTCGCGAAAGAGCCGCCAGGCCATGCTGAAGGCCGGATCGGAGGGACGGTGTCTCGGGAAGCTCATTTTGGATTCGCACGCCTGCACTGCTGTCGATGAGTGAGTAGACGCTCCGTGGGTCGGCCTGTTTAGGCGCGAGGCCCATGCGGACTCACTCGGACTAAATTTCCGGGCCGGCGGCGCGTCTTCTGCTTCATGCACCCGCGCCTTCTTTCCGCCTTTCACGCCCGCTTCGGCCTCGCCCCGTGATCCCCCTGCTCGCGCCGATCTTCCAGGGCGAGTGGGCGCCGTACGGCGAAACGCTGGCCTGCGCCGCGCGCCCGCCGGCGGATGCCGTGCGCGTGGCCGACCTGCTGGCCGAACCGCCGCGCCTGCTGGCGCTGCTGCGCCTCAAGGCGCGCACGCTGAACATGCCGGAGCGCGACCTGCGCGCGGTCGCATCCGCGTGGAGCATGAACTACCTGCACGCGCTGCTGCCGCCCGTAGCCGCCGCCGCGAGCCTGCTGCAGCACAGCCTGCCCGTCACGCCCGACCGGGTCTGGGTGTCGCTCGACGACGAAGACGGCGACCCGGAGTGCTTTCACATCACCGACCTCGGCGCGCCGCGCCCGGGCACCGACACGGCGGCGCGCTACGACGTGCTGCTGTGGGAGCACCTCGCGCCGCTGTTCGCGCTGCTGACGCAGCTCACGCGGCTGGCACCCAAGATCCTCTGGGGCAACGCTGCGCGCTACCTCGAGCCGGTGCTCGAAGAAGGCCTGCGCATGAGCGGCCAATCGCCCGCCGTGGCGGCGGACCTCGACCACCTGCTGCACCGCCCGAGCTGGCCGCAACCGGGTGGCGAGCCGCGCGACAACCCCATGTTCACACCTCTGCGTCGTGGCGTGCGCGTGAACGACCGCAGCGCGCCGCCCGTCACGCTGCACCGGCAGTGCTGCCTGTACTACCTCGTGCCGCGGCTGGGCTACTGCGGCGCCTGCCCGCTCTCGCCGGAGTTCGAGCGGGAGCGCTGCGCAACAAGCGCCGCCGACTAAACATCCGGCCCCAGCCCGCGTCTTCCATCTACATCCCACACATCGACCACACCACGGAGGTTCTGCTTGGCCGCCCACGACACTGCATGGCGCTTTCACGCGCACCCCGAAGGCCGGTTGCTGGACGTCCGGCTGGAAGACACCGCACTGAAGGTGACGCCACACGACGGCGACCGGCACAGCAGCACCTGGGCCCTGCGCGAGCAGCCCGGCAAGCCTCGCCTCGAATGGCTGGGCTCGTGCGCGGGCGAGCCTGACGAGGCTCACCTGCTGGCAGCGATCGAGGCGGCCTTCCAGCGCCATCCGTCGGCGCGCCACCTGACCTTGCAATCGCCACTGCCGACCGGCACGCGGCTCGTGGACGCAGGCATCGTCACGCCGGCCGAGGGCGTGCTGCCCACCGTCGCGCGCGAGGCCTTCTGGCAATGGCCGCGCGCCTGGCTGCCGCAGCCGCGCGAGCCCTTCGCCCAGCGCTTCGTCGTCACGCAGGGCAAGCGCCATCCGCTGCGCCCCGCCAAGCCGCAAGGCACGGTGTACCGCCGCCACATCCCGTGGCTCGGCAAGACGCTCACACTCGACACGGTCGACATCGAGCGCGACCTGCCCGCCTTCAACCGCTGGATGAACGACCCCGTCGTCGCCCATTTCTGGGAAGAGGAAGGCGACCTCGCGCGCCATCGCCAGTATCTCGAAGGCATCGCGGCCGACCCGCGCGTGACCGGCCTCGTCGGCCGCTTCGACGGCGAAGCTTTCGGCTACTTCGAGGCCTACTGGGCCAAGGAAGACCGCATCGCGCCGTTCTACGACGCCGCCGACCACGACCGCGGCTGGCACGCACTGGTGGGCGAGGCCCGCTTTCGCGGCAAGCCTTTTCTCACGGCATGGATGCCGTCGGTGTCGCACTATCTCTTCCTGGACGATCCGCGCACGCAGCGCCTGGTGATCGAGCCGCGTGCCGACAACGAAAAAATGATCCGGAGCCTGGGCCGTTGCGGCTACGCCCATGTGAAGGAGTTCGACTTTCCGCACAAGCGCGCCATGTTGGGCGTGCTGTGGCGCGAGCGTTTCTTCGGCGAGGCGCTGTGGATTCCGCGCGCCGAACCCACCGCCGCTTCGCCGGCCCCGGCTCGTCGACACGAGCCATCCCTGGAGGACATCCATGCAAATCCATGACCTGATCGGCGTCGGCTTCGGCCCGTCCAACATCGCACTGGCCATCGCGCTCGACGAGAAACGCCAGAAGGGCCACTTCGTCGATGCGCTGTTCATCGAGAAGCAACCGGGCTTCGTCTGGCACCGCAACATGCTGCTGGACAACGCGCACATGCAGATCTCGTTCCTGAAGGACCTGGCCACGCTGCGCAACCCGTCCAGCCGCTTCACCTTCCTGAACTACCTGCACGAGAAGGACCGCCTGCAGGACTTCATCAACCTCAAGACCTTCTTCCCGAGCCGCCACGAGTTCAACGACTACCTCGGCTGGGCCGCGGCGCAGTTCGAAGACCGCTGTGCCTATGGCGAGGCCGTGTTCGAGGTCGTGCCCGAGATGAAGGGCGACGAGGTGTCGCTGCTGCGCGTGCGCTCGCGCGACGCCAACGGCGCAGTGCGCGAGCGCCTGGCACGCAACCTGGTGGTGAGCGTGGGCGGCGTGGCCAATGTGCCGGCGCGCTTCCAGCCGCTGCGCGACGACGGGCGCGTGTTTCATTCGAGCACCTACCTGGAAGCCATCGCCCGCCACCCCGGCGCCGACCGCATCGCCATCGTGGGCGCGGGCCAGAGCGCGGCCGAGATCTTCATGGACCTGCAGTCGCACCCCGCGAAGCCGCAGGTCGACCTGATCATGCGTGCGCGCTCCATCAAGCCCTCGGACGACAGCCCGTTCGTGAACGAGATCTTCAACACCGACTTCACCGACTTCGTGTTCAACCGCTCGGTGAACGAGCGCGCCGAACTGCTCGAGGAGTTCTGGCACACCAACTACGCCGCGCCGGACCTGGAGCTGATCCAGCAGATCTTCAACGTGTTCTACCGCCAGCGCGTGGCCGGCTCGACGCGCCACAGCTTCCTGCGGCGGCACGAGGTGTCGGCCGTGCGCGCCGCGCAGGACGGCATCCACCTGTCGCTGCACGACATGAACACCGGCGCGCGCCGCGACAAGGCCTACGACGCCGTGGTGCTCGCCACCGGCTACGCCCGCGATGCGCACCGCACATTGCTGGCACCGCTGGCGCCGTACCTGGGCGATTTCTCGGTCGACCGCGACTACCGCGTGCAGAGCACGCCGGCGCTGCGCCCGGGCATCTTCCTGCAGGGCGCCTGCGAGAACAGCCACGGCCTGAGCGACACGCTGCTGTCGGTCACCGCCATCCGCTCCGACGAGATCGGCCAGGCGCTGCTGGATGCCACGCCACGGCACACGTCGCAGGCCCAACAAGCCCCTCAGACGCCCGCCGCCGAGCGCCCTGCCCACGCCGCTCCCGTGGTTTAGCCACGGAAACAGCACGCTTCGGTGCTACACTCAATAAGAATAGTTCTTATTCACCCCATCCCCGGGGACACCGAAGCCAGCGCCCTCGCCTCCTCTTCACCGGCGCGCTCCAGCCATCGGCCCAGGGGTCTTTTGTCGATGCTTGCGAGAAGGCGACCGGATGCGCGACCTCGTCCAGGAACTTGTGTCTCACTACGCGGACTTGCGCCGGCAGCTCACCCGCGACCTGCGCGACCCGCACCATGCGGCCGACATCGCGCAGTCGAGCTTCGAGCGCGTCTACACGCACACCCTCGGCCTGCGTGACGGCGCCGCCATCGAGTCGCCGCGCGCCCTGCTGTTTCGCGTGGCGCGCAACCTGTGCATCGACGAGGCCCGCCACCGCAAGGTGACGCAGGAATGGGCCGTCTCGCATGCCGTCGTGGGCACGCACCTGACGGCCCCATCGTCCGAATACGTCGTGGCCCAGCACCGCGTGCTGCGCCGCGTGGTGGAAACCATGGAACAGCTGCCGCCGCGCCGACGCGAGGTGTTCCTGCTGTTCCGCGCCTACGGCCACTCGCGCGCCGAGATCGCGCAGCGCCTGAACATCACCGAGATGGCGGTCGCCAAGCACCTCTTGCGCGCCACCATCGACTGCTCGCGCGTGTTCGCCGAGCTGCGCCATGAACTGATCGAGCCGCAGACGGTGAACAGCCGCGCCGGCTTCGACGCTGCACTGGCTGAAGATTTTTCATGAGCACTGCGGCTGCCGCGGTCGTTCCGCGTGAACGGCTGATCGAACGCGCGCTCGCGCTCATCGTCGAGGACGAGATCGCGCCGCCGAGCCCGGCCGCCAACAACGCCCGGCTCGCGCTCGACCAGTGGCGCACCCGCTCGCCCGAACACGCCGCCGCCGTGCGCGAGGCGCGCGAGCGCTGGAACGCCCTGGGCGGCATGGCCGACGACCTGCGCGCCCACTTCGACGAGCCCACGCCGGCAGCGGCGCCGCGCGGTCCCTCGCGGCGCAAGCTGCTGCTGTCGGTCGCCGGACTGCTCGGCGCCGGCGTGGTCGCCGGGCGCGGCGTGCAGTGGTACTGGCAGCAACCCGTGTTCCAGGCGTCCTACCGCACGCCCAACGCGCAGATGCTCAAGGTCATGCTGGCGGATGCCGCGTCCACGTCCGACAGGGGCGCCGGCAGCCGTCTCGACCTCGCCCCGCAAAGCGCCGTCGACGTCACGCTGTACCGCCGCCGCCGCGTGGTGGACATGGCCCGCGGAGAAGTCCGCTTCGAGGTAGCCCCCGATGCCGGCCGGCCCTTCGTGGTGCGCACGCGTGAAGCCCTGATCGAAGTCGTGGGCACCGCCTTCACCGTGCGCGACCGCGGCGGCCCGATCACCGTGGGCGTCGAGCACGGCCATGTGCGCGTGCAGGTGCTCGGCCGTGCCGGCACCGAGCGCAGCGGCGAGATCGTCGACCTGCGCGCCGGCGAGATGCTCGAAGTGCGCGACGGCCACGCCGACCCCGTGCGCCACGCCGACACCGCCGCCCTCTCGGCCTGGCGCGACGGCTGGCTGGTGTTCGACAACACCCCCCTGGGCGATGCGCTGGCCGCCGTCAACAGCTACCGCAACGCCCCCATCGTGGGCGCCGACGACCGCATCGACGCGATGCGGCTGTCGGGGCGCTTCCGCACCAACGACTCGGCCGGCCTGCTCGACGCACTGCCCACCATCCTGCCGCTGGTGGCGATCGCCCGCCCCGACGGCAGCGTGCGTCTGCAGGCGCGCTGACCCGGTGCGCCTGTCCGGCGCATCGCCCCGCTTCCCTTCTTCCCTCCTCGTTTTCCCCTCGTTTTTCGACCCGCATCGGCGCGGCAGCCGATGGCCTGTCACGGGCCTGTCTCTGTTTTTCGAGTTCAAACGTCTTACATCCAGAAGCACCCTGCATCCGATCGACGGATGCAGCGCGCCCCCGTTTCACATCGCACCGATTTACTTGTCTGGAGCTTTCACCCATGGGTTTCTCGCCTCGCCACCGACTCCTGAGCGCCGCGCTTGTCGCTGCCTTCGGAACCGCCTTTGCCAGCTGGAGCGGCCTCGCCGCCGCCCAGGGCGCCGACCAGGCCGCCGCGCAAGCGCGCGACATCAACGTCCCGGCCCAGCCGCTGGGCGCCGCGCTCAACGAACTGTCGCGCCAGACTGGCGTGCAGGTGCTCGCCGCGGGTGACGTGGTCTCGGGCCTGGCCGCCCCGGCGGTGTCTGGCCGTCTGAGCTTCCAGCAGGCGCTGGACCGGCTGCTGGCCGGCAGCGGCCTCGTGGCGGTGCGCAACGGCCCCACGCGCGTCACCATCCAGCGCCAGAGCACGGCCGGCGCCTCGACGCTGCCCGCCGTGACCGTGGCCGCGCAAGCCTCCACCGACGGCACCACCGAAGGCACGGGCTCGTACACCACGCGCGCGGCCGGCGGTGCCACGCGCATGGACCTGTCGCTGCGCGAAACGCCGCAGTCGATCAGCGTCATCGGCCGCCAGCAGATCGAGGACCAGAACCTCGTCACCCTCGAAGACGTGCTGCGCCAGACGCCCGGCATCGTGGCCGACCGCAACGACGAGCGCGTGACCTTCTCGTCGCGCGGCTTCGCCCTGAGCACCATGATCGACGGCGTGCCCACGCTGGGCTTCAACAGCGTGGCCGGCGAGTCGAGCATGATCAGCACCGCCTTCTACGACCGCGTCGAAGTCATCCGTGGCGCGGCCGGCCTGCTCAACGGCGTGGGCTCGCCGGGCGGCGCCATCAACCTCGTGCGCAAGCGCCCCGGCACCGAGTTCGCGGGCCACATCTCCGGTGGCATCGGCTCCTGGAGCCGCTACAACGCCGAGATCGACGTGGGCGGCCCGCTCAACGAAGCCGGCACCGTGCGCGGTCGCTTCATGGCCTCGCGCACCGACGGCAAGAGCTTTGTCGAGAACAAGGCCCGCACCGAAGACGCGCTGTACGGCATTCTGGAAATCGACCTCGCCGCGGGCTCCCGCCTCTCGGTGGGCCTCGAGCACCAGAAGACCGCCATCGACGGCGCCAACTTCGGCCAGAGCCCGCTGTTCTTCAGCAACGGCAACCGCACCAACCTGCCGCGCTCGTTCAACTCCAGCACGCCGTGGAGCTACTGGGACATGTACACCGACAAGCTGTTCGCCAACCTCGACCAGCGCCTGGGCGCGGGCTGGCAGCTCAAGGTCGATGCGAGCTACCTCAAGAGCAAGCGCGAACGCGCCTCGGGTGACCTGAGCATCTACCGCGCGATCAACGAGCGCACCGGCGCCTCCACCATCGACATGCGCGAAGGCCCGGCCGACGGCGCCAACAAGGCCCTGGACGTGCACCTGAAGGGACCGTTCGAGGCCTTCGGCCAGACGCACGAAGCCGTGTTCGGCATGAGCTACAACACCTACGACGCCACGGTCTACACACGCGGCGCCCTGCCGCGCGTGATCGACCGCCGCCCGCTGAACTTCTACCAGCTGCAGAGCTTCCCCCAGCCGACCTCGTTCTCGTACCCGCTGTACACGGCGCCGCTGAGCACCACCGAGAAAGCCATCTACGCCTCGACCCGCCTGAAGCTGGCCGAGCCGCTGTCGATCATCATCGGCGCGCGCGGCACCTGGTACAAGTCCGACACGTCCACGCTCGACTGGACCACGTGGCGGCGCACCGGCGTGAGCAGCACGCGCGAGAATGGCGTGGTCACGCCCTACCTGGGCGTGGTGTTCGACGTGAGCAAGGAACTCTCGCTGTACGGCAGCTACACCGACATCTTCCAGCCGAACACCCAGCGCGACCGCAACAACTCGCTCATCGCGCCGCAGCGCGGCAAGAACATCGAGTTCGGCCTGAAGGGCGAACACTTCGGCGGCAAGCTGAACACCAGCGCCGCGATCTTCAAGACGCGCGAGACCAACCTGGCCGTGGTCGACACCGGCGCCGGCTCGCTGCTGCCCGATGGCGGCATCCCGTACCGCGCGGTGCAAGGCGCCAAGAGCAAGGGCTTCGAGCTCACCGCCGCCGGCGAAGTGCTGCCGGGCCTGCAGATGCTCGCCGGCTACACCTACCACGCCAAGCGCGACGCCGACGGCGTGCTGCTCAACCCGCAATACCCGCGCCGCCTGCTGCGCGTGAGCACGAGCTACCGCCTGCCGGGCGAGTGGAGCAAGCTCACCGTGGGCGGCAGCGTGAGCTACCAGAGCGGCATCTACTACGACGAGTTCAACGAACTCGGCCGCGCCTCGCAAGGCGGCCTGACGCTGTTCGGCCTGATGGCGCGCTACGACATCAACAACCGCCTGAGCGCCTCGCTGCACATCGAGAACCTGGGCGACAAGCGCTACTACAACGGCCTGGGCGGCTACAACGGCTACACGCAGGGCAACCCGCGCAATGCCTGGTTGAAGCTCAGCTACAAGCTCTGAGACCCACAGCTTCAATGAATTGAATTAGGGCGGCACACCAGCAGAAGGGTGCCCTTGACGCACGACCCGGCTTCCGGGTCGTGCGTTTTTTTATGCCCGGACGTCAGGCCGCGAGGGCTTCGACCTCGCCCCGTCGCTCGCCCAGGCGCTCACCCAGCTGGGCCAGTAACACCGGGCTGCGCAGGATGGCATGGTGCGTCTCGTCGAGCGCTGTAGCGCCTGCCAGATCCGGCCGGCCGAGCTGCAGCGCGAGCGCGGCGCGGTCCGCCGCCGGGCGCTGCGCGATCCACCAGCACTCGGCGCGGCAGCGCAGCGGCACCAGGGTGTCGATCTCGACCGCCTTCAACTGCTGGTTCGCGAGAAAGATGCGGGTCAGTTCGTCATCGGGCAGGTTCGCGTGCGCCGGCATCTCCAGCGTGTCGCCGCGGGCCTGCGCCGTCGCGCGCGCTTGTGCGATCAGCGCGGCCACCGTCGCCTCGTCGCAGACGAAGTCGTCGATGTCCAGCAGCCCTTCCAGGCGCGCCGCCGGCCAGGCCGAGGCGACGAAGTCGGCGAAGTCGCGGCGGCCGTCGTCGTCCACCGTCTGCAGAGGCGCGTCGGGTTCGGGCACGTAGGGATCGACCAGACCGAGAAAGGCCACAGCCTGCCCTTGCGCTTCGAGCCGCGCCGCCACGGCCGCCGCGAGCGCGCCGCCGAGCGACCAGCCCAGCAGGTGGTACGGCCCCTGCGGCTGCACGTCGCGGACCATGCGCGCGTAGTCGTCGGCCATGCGCGCCAGCGACACATCACGGTGCGACGGGTCGGTGAGCATCCGGCACGGCAGGCCGTACACGGTGCGCACGCCCTGCAGGCGGCGCGCCAGCGGGGCGTAGTCGTACACCGTGCCCAGCGCGGCGTGCATGCAGAACAGCGGCGCCGCACCGGGCACCACGGCATTCATCGCCACGAGCGGCTGCGCTGCCGCTTCGGTCTGCTTCAGCAGGCCGGCGATGGTCGGCGCGCGCAGGAAGTCGTGCAGCTTCAGATCGAGCGCCGGCAACCCGAGGCGGCGGGCCTGCGCCATCACCTTCAGGCTCAGCAACGAGTCGCCGCCGAGTTCGAAGAAGTTGTCGTCGCGGCCCACGCGCGCCACGCCGAGCACCTCGGACCAGATGCGCGCGAGCGCCTGCTCGGCCGTGCCGCGCGGTGCGTCGTAGCCGTCGCCGGCGGCGAACACCGGCGCCGGCAGCGCATGGCGATCGACCTTGCCGCTCATGTTGAGCGGCAGCGTGTCGAGCACCACGATGGCGGCCGGCACCATGTGTTCGGGCAACAGCGCCGCGAGGCTGGCGCGCAGGCGCGCGGGCTCGATGTGCTCGCCCGCCAGCGGCGAGACGTACGCCACCAGCCGTGCACTGCCCGCGCCCTGGCTGGCGACGACCACCGCTTCGCGCACCTGCGGCAGCGCCAGCAGTTGCGCCTCGATCTCGCCGAGTTCGATGCGAAAGCCGCGGATCTTCACCTGGTGATCGATGCGCCCCAGGTAGGCCATCTGCCCGTCGGACTCCCAGCGCACGAGGTCGCCCGTGCGGTAGAGCCGGCCGCCCGGCGCGCCGAACGGGTCGGCCACGAAGCGTTCCGCGCTCAGGCCCGCACGCTGCAGATAGCCGCGCGCCAGCCCGTCGCCGCCCAGGTACAGCTCGCCGGCCACGCCGGGCGGCACCTGGTTCATGGCGCCATCGAGCACGTAGGCCGTGCGATCGCCCACGAGACGGCCGATGGGCATGTAGGCCGCATCGAAGCCCTCGCCCGGCGCGGCCTTGGCGATCATCGGCGTGATCACCGTTTCGGTCGGCCCGTAGCCGTTGACGATGCGCGGTGGCTTCAGCACCGACTGCACCAGCTCGAAACTGGTACGCGGCATCGCCTCGCCGCCCACCGTGTAGGAGCGGATCGGCAGCCGGCTCGCGGTCTCGCCCATCAGCTCGGCCATCTGGTGCAGGTAGCCGGGCGTGAAGCAGGCGATGGTGATGCCGTGGCGCTCGATCTCGGCGCAGGTGCGCTCCACCGGCCAGACCTCCTCGTCGCGCGGCATCAGCGCCGCGCCGAAAGCCAGCGGCACCCAGGTGCGCTCGTGCGCGCCGTCGAAGTTGATCGACGCGAATTGCAGCTCGCGGTCGTCGGGCGTCATGCCGTAGGCCTCGCCGATCGACTGCACGTGCATGGCCAGCGGGCCGTGCGCCACGGCCACGCCCTTGGGCTTGCCGGTGGAACCCGAGGTGTAGATCACATAGGCCAGGTGGTCGCGGTGCACCGCCACGCCGGGGTCGTGCGAGGGGCCGTTCGACAGGTCGAGCGCGTCGAGCGTCAAGGCCTTCACATCGGGCAGGCCGATGCGACCCAGCACGACGGCGTCGTCGGCCAACAGCAGCGCGACGCCACTGTCTTCCACCATGTACGCCAGCCGCTGCGGCGGATAGGCCGGATCGAGCGGCACATAGGCACCGCCCGCCTTGAGGATCGCGAGCAGCGCCACGACCATGTCGGCCGAGCGCCGCACCGCGAGGCCCACGCGCACTTCGGGCCGCACGCCCGCGCGCATGAGGTGGTGCGCCAGCCGGTTGGCGCGCGCCTCCAGCGCCGCGTAGCTCAGCGTGTGGTCGCCGAAGATCAGCGCCGTCGCGTCGGGCCGCAACGCGGCCTGGCGCGTGACCAGCACATGCACCGGCGCGGTGTGCTGGTAGGCCGGCGTGTTCACGCCCCAGGCCTGCAGGCGCCGCGCCTCGTCGGCGGTGTGCAGGTCGAAGGCCGCGACCGGGTGCGTGGCGGCTTGCGCGAGGTCGTCGGCCACGCGGCGCACCGCGTCGTGCATGTACTGGCACACGCGCGCGGCGCCGACCGCCGCATCGACCTGCGCGGTCAACGCGAAGCCGTCGGCGCGTTCATTCACCGAGAGCGCGAAGGCGTAGTTGGAGCGTTCCTGCGCACCGAGGGTCTCGATGCCTTCCCAGCCCCCCGCGCCGGTGTCCGCTTCGGGCGCCTGCGCCACATAGCGGTAGTTCAGCAGCGTCGAGAACAGCGGTGTGCCCTTGGGCACCGCGCTGCAGCGCTGCGCCAGCGACAGGCTCGCGTGCTCGTGGTGCAGCAGGCCGGCCAGCGCGGCGTGGGTCTGCCGCACGCAGGCCAGCGCATGGCTGCGGCCCAGCGTCACGCGCAGCGGCAGCGTGTTGATCATCATGCCGAGCGCGCGCCCCGCACCCTCGCCGCCCGCGAGCCGGCCGAACAGCACGGTGCCGAACACCACGTCGTCCTTGCCCGTGGTCTTGGCCAGCACCAGCGCCCACGCCAGGTGAAACAGCGTGGCCGCACTGACGCCGCTGCGCTGCGCCTGCGTGCGCACGGCCTGCGCCAAGGCCGCGTCGAGTTCGAGGTGCGCTTCTTCCACGGCCGTGCCGTCGCCGCGCGCATCGAACAGGTCGAAAGGCGCGGTCGGCTCGCGCACGTCGCCGAGCATGCGGCGGAAGAACACCTCCTGCTCCGCCACGTCGGCACCGAGCCGCGCCTGCGCGACGAAGCTGCGGAACGGCACGGGTGCGGGCAGTGCATCGGCGCGGCCCTGCAGCAGCAGCGTGATCTCCTCGACCAGCAAGTCGCGCGACACGTGATCGAGCGCCAGGTGGTGGCTCGGCAGCTGCAGCAACCAGCCGCCGCTCGTCGCGTCGTGCGCGGCGATGGCGCGCAGCATGGGCGCGCGGCGCACGTCGAGGCGGTAGTGGCCGGGCCGCACATGGGCTTCGAGCTGCGCGGCGACATCGCCCGCCGCGTCGTCGATCGCCAGCCATTCGATCTCGGCCGGCGCATGGCGGTGCACCACCTGCACCGGCTCCGCCAGCCCTTCCCACAGCACGGCGGTGCGCAGCATGTCATGACGCGCGATGACCTGATTCAGGCAGTCCATGAAGGCATCGAGGCGCGCCTGGCTGTCGAAACGCATCTGCAGCGACTGCACGTAGACGTCGCCCTCGGTCTGCATCAGGTGATGGAACAGCAGCCCTTCCTGCAGCGGCGCGAGCGGGTAGATGTCCTGGATGTTGGCCGCGCCGCCGGGCACGGCAGCCTCGATGCGGCGCAGCTGCGCGTCGTCCAGCGTCACCAGCGGCAACATCTGCGGCGTGAGCCAGGTGCAGCCGTCGGGAATCGCGTTGTCGGGCACCACCGGCGCCGGGCGCGACGACGCACCGGCCTCCAGCGTCGCGCGCGCGAAATCGACGAAGCGCGGGTTCTGGAACAGCGTGCGCACCTGCGCGCCGAAGCCCTGCCGGCGCAGCCGTTCGAGCAGTTGCATCGCCAGCAGCGAATGGCCGCCGAGTTCGAAGAAGTTGTCGTTACGGCCCACGCGCGGCGCACCGAGCACCTCGGCCCACACGGCGGCCATCGCCTCCTCGGCCGCGCCCTGCGGCGCTTCCCAGGTGTCGGCAGCGGCAGCAAACACGGGCTCGGGCAGCGCGCCGCGGTCGACCTTTCCGTTGGCGTTCAGCGGCAATGCCGCAAGCACGGTGATGGCCGACGGCACCATGTACTCGGGCAGCACCTGCGCCAGCCCTTCGCGCAGCGTGAAGGCCTCGACCGGCTGTTGCGCATCGAGGCTCGACGCGTAGGCCAGCAGCAACGCACCGCCCGCGCGCTGGCGCGCGACCACGACGGCCTCGCGCACGCCGGGCTGCGCGCGCAGTCGCGCCTCGACCTCGCCGAGCTCGATGCGAAAGCCGCGCACCTTCACCTGGTGGTCCAGGCGCCCGAGGTATTCGAGCTGCCCGTCGGCACGCCAGCGCACGAGGTCGCCGGTGCGGTACAGGCGTCCGCCCGCAGTGTCGAAGGGGTCGGCCACGAAGCGCTCAGCGCTCAGGCCCGCGCGATTCAGGTAGCCGCGCGCCAGCCCCGAGCCGCCCAGGTACAACTCGCCGGCCATGCCGGGCGGCACCAGGTTCATGTCGGTGTCGAGCACCACGGCGCGGCGGTCGCCCACGGGCGCGCCGATGGGCAGGTAGGCCGCGTCGAAGGCGGTACCGGCATAGGCCTTGGCGATGGTCGGCGTGATCACCGTCTCGGTCGGGCCGTAGCCGTTGATGAGGCGCGGCGGCTGCAGGGTCTGCATCACGCGCTCGCAGGCCACGCGGCCCATGGCCTCGCCGCCGACGGTGTACGAGCGCAGCGTGGGCACGCGCCCTTCCTCGCCCAGCTCGTCGGCCATCTGCTGCAGGTAGCCCGGCGTGAAGCAGGCGACGGTGATGCCGTGGCGCCGCATTTCCTCGCGGCTTCGGTGCACGGTCCACAGCTCCTGGCTGCGCGGCATCAGCGTGGCGCCGAAGGCCAGCGGCGTCCAGATGCGCTCGTGCGCCCCGTCGAAATTGATCGACGCGAACTGCAGCTCGCGGTCTTCCGGCGTCATGCCGTAGGCGCGGCCGATGGTCTGGATGTGCATGCTCAACGGGCCGTGCGCCACGGCCACGCCCTTGGGCTGGCCGGTGGAGCCCGAGGTGTAGATCACATAGGCCAGGTGCTCGGGATGCACCGCGACATCGGGTGCGGCGTCGGGGCCGCTGTCGAGCACGCCGCCGTCGAGCAGCAACGCGGGCAGCGCCTGCATCGATGCGCCGAGCCGTTCGCGCACGCGCGCCTGCGTGAGCAGCAGCCGCACGCCGCTGTCGACCGCCATGAAGTCGAGCCGGTCGCTCGGGTAGTCGGGGTCGAGCGGCACGTAGGCCGCACCTGCTTTCAGCACGCCGAGCAGCGCCACCACCATCTCGGGCGAGCGCTCCACCGCGAGGCCGATGCGGTCCTCGGGCTGCACGCCCTGCGCGATGAGTGCGTGCGCGAGCCGGTTGGCGCGCAAGTCGAATTCGCGGAAGCTCATCGCCGCGCCGTCGACGATCAGCGCCGTGGCCTCGGGCCGCAGCGCGGCCTGCCGCTCGACGAGGCGGTGTACGGGCACCTCGTCCCAGGCGGTGTCCTGGCCCTCGCCCCACTGGCGCAATTGGGCATGCTCCTGCGGACCGAGCAGCGCCACCTCGCGCAGCGGGCGCGTGGGGTCGTCGGCCAGCTGGCGCAGCACCGCGACGTAGTGCGCCGCCATGCGTTCGATGGTCGCGGGCTCGAAGATCGCACGGGCGTAGGTGAAGCTCAGGCCGAGCGTGCCGTCGGCCTGCTCCAGCGTGTCGAGCGCGAGTTCGAAAGGCGCCGCCTGCTCGTCGAGTTCGCAGGGTTCGATGCGCAGGCCTTCGAGCCGGTCGAGCGCGCCCAGGTCCTGCTGCCGGTGGTTGAAGATCACCTGGAACAGCGGCGGGTGGCTCAGGCTGCGCTCGGGCTGCAGCGCCTCGACCAGCTGTTCGAACGGCAGGTCCTGGTGCGCCTGCGCGCCCAGCGCCGCCTCGCGCGCCTGCGCCAGGGCCTGGGCCAGCGTGGTGTGGCCGGCCAGCTCGGCTCGCAGCACCTGCGTGTTGACGAACAGGCCGAGGATGCCGGCCGTCTCGGGCCGGTCGCGGTTGGCCACGGGCACGCCCAGGCGGATGTCGCCTTGCCCGGTGTAGCGGTGCAGCAGCGCCTGGAAGCCGGCCAGCAGCACCATGAAGAGCGTCGCGCCTTCGGCGCTCGCCCGGCGGCGCAGCGCCTGTGCCAGCTCGCCCGGCAGGTCGAGCTGGTGGCGCGCGGCCTGATAGGGCCCCTGCGGCGGACGCGCGCGGTCGGCGGGCAATTGCAGCAGCGGCTGCTCGCCGCCGAGACGCCCGGTCCAGTAGGCGAGCTGGCGTTCGCCCTCGCCCGCTTCGAGCCAGTTGCGCTGCCAGGCCGCGTAGTCGGCGTATTGCAGCGCGGGCGCCGCCGGCACGGCCGCGTCGTTCCCCTGGCGGTGCGCCTGGTACAGCGCACCGAAGTCGTCGACCAGCAGCTGCATCGACCACCCGTCGGACACGATGTGATGCATCACCAGCACCAGCAGGTGCGCCGTCTCGCCGGTGCGCAGCAGGCCCACGCGCAGCAGCGGACCGCGCGCGAGGTCGAAAGGCGTGCGCACGAGGCGCGCGGCCTCCTCGCGAACCTGCGCCGGGCTGGCGCGCAGATCGGCTTCCCGCAGATCGAGCACCGCCTCGGGCGACACCGTCTGCTGCGGCACGCCGTCGTCGCTCACGCCGAAGCGCGTGCGCAGCGACGGATGCCGCGCCACCAGCGCCCGCAGGCTCGCGCGCAGCGCCGCCAGGTCGAGCGCGCCGTGCAGCGTGAGCGCGGCCGTGATGTGCTGCGCCGTGCTCTCGGGGTCCATCTGCCAGAGGAACCACTGGCGCGCCTGCGCGTACGACGCGGGCCGCGGCGCGCCCGGCAGCGCGGCCGGGTCGGGCACGATCGGCAGTCGACCGAAATCGATGCCCTGCGCACGCAGCGCGGCGATGAACTCCTTCTGCCGCGCCGGCGGCAGACCTGCCAGCCGTTGCGCGATCGCCCTGCTGCGTTCGTTGCTGCTACTGCTCACTCAACCCCCCAGACTTTCCAACAATGCATCCATGTGATCGAGATCGCTCTCGGCCTGTGCGGCCTGCTGCGCCTGCGCCGGCCCTTGCGCGTCGAGCGCCTGCGCGCACGACGCCAGGTCGGGCAGCTCGAAGTAGCGCTGCAGCGGCAGGTCGATGCCCATCTGCGCCTTGACCTGCTGGCGCAGCTTGAGCACCGCGAGCGAGTGCCCGCCGAGCTCGAAGAAGTTGTCGCCGCGACCCACGCGCGACAGCCCCAGCACCTGCGCCCAGAGGCCGGCCAGCGCCTCTTCGGTGGCGCCCTGCGGCGGCACATGCGTGCGGTCTTCCGTCGCCTCGGGCGGCGGCAGCGCCTGCCGGTCAACCTTGCCGTTGGCGTTCAGCGGCAGCCCCTGCGGCATCGCGACGATGACGCTGGGCACCATGTAGTCGGGCAACGCCGCCGCCAGTCCTGCACGCAGCGCCGCAGGACGAAGCGGCTGACCATCGGCACCGGCCGCATAGGCCACCAGCCGCGCGCCGCCCGGCCCTTCCTGCGCCAGCACCAGCGCCTGCCGCACACCGGGCTGCGCGAGCAGTTGCGCCTCGACCTCGCCGAGTTCGATGCGGAAGCCCCGCACCTTCACCTGGTGGTCGAGCCGGCCGAGGTACTCGAGCTGGCCGTCGGCGCGCCAGCGCACGAGGTCGCCGGTGCGGTAGAGCCGCCCCCCGTTCGCATCGAACGGGTCGGCAACGAAGCGCTGCACCGTCAGGCCGGCGCGGTGCAGGTAACCACGCGCCAGCACCTCGGCGCCCACGCAAAGTTCACCCGCCACGCCGACAGGCACCGGCTGCAGATGGGCATCGAGCACATGCAGGCGCGCGCTCGACGCGGGCGTGCCGATGGGCGGCAGGTCGTCGGGGCCCGCGCCGTCGAGCACGAACTCGCTCACGACGTGCGTCTCGGTCGGCCCGTACTGGTTGATGAGCCGGCATTGCGATTCGCGCGCCAGCCACTCGATCAACGCAGGCGTTCGCTTGAGTTGCTCACCCGCCGTCACGATCTGTCGCAGCGCCGGCAGCCGCCGGCCCGAGGCCAGCGATTGCTCGGCGAAATGCTGCAGTACCGAGAAGGTCACGAACATGCGCTCGACGCCTTCGCGATGCACCAGGTCTTCCAGCGCATCCAGGTCCAGCCGCTGTGCCTCGGTGGTCTGCACGAGGCACCCGCCGCCGGCCAGCCCGCTGACCATTTCCTGAAACGCCACGTCGAAGCACGGCGATGCGAAGAGCAGCGTGCGACTCGCGCCAGGCAGGCGTTGCAATTGCCACGCGATGAGGCGTGCGACCGCGTCGTGGCGCATGGCCACGCCCTTGGGACGGCCGGTGGAGCCCGAGGTGTAGAGCACGTAGGCCAGCTGCTCGCCATGCACCGGCACTGCGGGGTCGTGATCGGGCCACCCGGCGATGTCGTCGTCCGTCGCATCGAGATCGAACGCCAGCCGCTGCACGGTGGCCGCTTCGGGCAGGCGCGGCATCAGCGCGCGGCGCGTGAGCAGCAGCGAGGCGCCGCTGTCTTCCACCATGTAGGCCAGCCGCTCCGTCGGGAATGCCGGATCGAGCGGCACGTACGCGCCGCCGGCCTTGAGCACGGCAAGCAGGCCCACCACGGTCTCGGCCGAGCGGTCGACAGCGATCGCGACCGGCATGTCGGGCCGCACGCCCTGCGCGATCAGTCGGTGGGCCCAGCGGTTCGCGAGGCGGTTGAGTGCGCCGTAGGTAAGGCGATGCTCGGCCGTGACCAACGCCAGTGCGTCGGGGTTCGCCCTCGCCTGCTGTTCGATGAGGCGATGGACGGGCACGACCGCTTCCGGCGTGAACGCGCCCTTTGCCCACGACGCCAGGCGCTCGCGCCCGGCCGCATCGACCAGCGTCAGCCGGCCCACGGCCTGCGCCGCGTCGCCGGCCAGCGCCAGCAGCGTCGCGCGCAACTGGTCCACGAGGCCGGCGGCCTGCGTGTCGTCGCACACGTCGAGCGCATGCACGAGGTCGATGTGCAGTGCCGCATCGTCGTGCACCATCAACGTCAGCGGGTAAGAGGTTTCTTCCTGCGTGCGCACGGCACCGAAAGTGAGGCCTGCCGCCGCGTCGCTGCGCAAGGCCGCATCGACGGGGTAGTTCTCGAACACCACGAGCGTGTCGAACAGCCCCTGCCCACCCAGGCCGGCCCAGGCCTGGATCTCGTGCAGCGGCGTGTGCTCGTGTTCGCGCGACGCGACCTGCGCGGCCTGCAGTTCGCGCAGCCAATCGCCCACAGGCTGGCCGGGCCGCAGGCGCGCGACCACGGGCAGCGTGTTGATGAACAGGCCCAGCATGCGCTCAGCGCCCGGCATCTCGGCGCTGCGGCCGGCGACGGTGGCGCCGAACACGACGGTGTCGGTGCGCGTTCGCTGGCCCAGCAGCAGCGCCCAGGCCGCCTGCACGAAGGTGTTGAGCGTGACGTGCGCGCCGCGCGCGGCTTCGCGCAGCCGGCGCGTGGCCTCGGCGTCGAAGGCCAGCCGCTGGCGGGCCTTGCCCGGGCGCGCCACCACCGGCGGCACCAGCGCGGTCGCCAGGCGCGTCGGCTCTTCGACGTCGGCCAGCACGCGGCGCCAGTGCGTCTCGCCGGCCTGCGCGTCGCGCGCCGCGAGCCACGCGATGTGGTCGCGGAAACGCCCCGGCGCGGACTCGCCCGTCTGCCCCGCATAGCTGCGCAGCACCTCGGCCAGCAGCTGCGCCACGCTCCAGCCGTCGAGCAGCAGGTGGTGGTAGGTCCAGACGAGGTGATGACGCTGCGCCTGCGTGCGGGCCAGCGCGATGCGCATGAGCGGCGGGCGCGCGAGGTCGAAACCGCTCGCGCGCTGCGATGCGGCCAGCCGCGCCAGTGCGCCTTGCACATCGGCGCTCTCACGCAGGTCCTGCACCACCCACGGCATCTCGGCGGCACGCGCCACCCATTGCAGCGGCGTGGCGCTGTCGGCCAGGAAGCCGCTGCGCAGGATCTCGTGGCGCGCCAGCACGCGCTGCCATGCGGCGCGAAAACGGTCGGCATCGAGGCCGTCGATATCCATGCACAGCTGGTTGATATAGGCCCCGCCCTGCGCATCGACCAGGCTGTGGAACAGCATGCCCGACTGCATCGGCGACAGCGGATAGAGGTCTTCGAGCTGCGCCACCGGCATGGGCAGCGGCAGCGCAGCGAGTTGCGTGGCGTCGAGCCCGGCCAGCGGAAAGTCCGATGGGGTGACGCCGCAGGCGCCGGAGGTGCAGTGCGCGATGAGCGCTTCGAGTTCAACGCCGAAGCGGTCCACCCAGCCTTGCACGTCGTCGGCCGAATGCCGCGCGGCGCTGAAGTCCACCGTCAGCTGAAGTGCACCGTCGCGCACCTGCGCGTTGACGCTGAACTCGTGCAGCAGCGGTGCGCTCGCCGCGACGGGCTCGCCCGCGTCTTCGGACGCGAGCGACCACGCGGCCTCGGCACCGGCCGCGCCATCGACCTGCCCCAGGTAGTTGAAGACCAGCTGCGGGCGCGGCAAAGCGCGCAGGGCACGCTGTTGTTCGTCCGTGCCCAGGTGCATCAGCACGCCGTGACCCAGGCCGCGTTGTGGCACACGGCGAAGGTCTTCCTTCACGCGCGGGATCGCATCGCCCCACGCACCCAGCGGATCGAGCCGCACGGGGAACAAGCTCGTGAACCAGCCCGTGGTACGCGACAGGTCCAGCGACTTCTCTGCCGGCAGGATGTCTTCGCGGCCGTGGCCTTCGAGCAGGATCGCCAGCTGCGCATGCCCACTCCAGCCGCACAGCGCGCGCCCGAGCGCCGTGAGCAGCAGGTCGTTCACCTGCGTGCGGTAGGCGACCGGCGCGGACTTGAGCAGCGCCTGGGTACGCTCACGGTCGAGCTGCCATGCGATGCTGGTGCGCCGCGCCACCGTGTTCGCGCCGTCGGGCCGCGCGCAGGGCAGCGCGACCGGCACGTCGGCGAAGGCCTGCCAGTGCGGGAGTTCGCCCTCCATCGCGACGGCTTGCGCCTGCAGCGCACGTGCCCAGGCCTGCAGGCTGGCGCTCTTCGGCGGCAGCGCGACGGACCGGCTCTCGCGGCACTGCGCATACGCGGAGGTCAGGTCGTCGAGCAGGATGCGCCACGACACGCCGTCGACCACGAGGTGATGTGCGGCCAGCAGCAGGCGCCAGTCGCCACCGGGCAGGCGGATGACCAGCGGGCGCAACAGCGGCCCGTGCGCGAGGTCGAGGCTGTGTTGGGCCTCGTCGCACAGCGCGGCAATCTGCGAAGGGTTCGCTGCATCGCGCACCCAGAGCCATTCCTCGCGCCAGTGCGCCGGCAGTGCCTCATAGGCCTGCTGCCAGCGTCCATCGGCTGCCCGGTGGAAGCGCAGGCGGAACGCATCGTGGTGCTGCACCACGGCGGCCAGTGCGGCTTCGAGCGCGGGCAGCACCAACGGCTCGCGGCTTTGCAGCAGCAGCGACTGGTTCCAGTGGTGGCGCTCGGGCATGTCGGCCTCGAAGAACGCAGCCTGGAACGGCAGCAGCGGCACCTCGCCTTCGGCAGCCGCCTGTTCGGCCTGCACCGCAGCGCCCACGGGCTCGGCCACCGCCGCCTGTCCCGCGACGGTCTGCCGCTCGAACATCTGGCGCGGCGTGAGCTTCCAGCCCGCCGTGCGCAGGCGCGAGACGATCTGCAGGCTCAGGATCGAGTCGCCGCCGAGTTCGAAGAAGTTGTCCTGCCGGCCGACACGCGGCAGGCTCAGCACCTCGGCCCAGACGGCGGCCAGCGCCTGCTCGACCACGCCCTCGGGCGCTTCGTAGGCCTGCGCACCGCCGCGCTCGGGCTTCGGCAGCGCCTTGCGGTCGATCTTGCCGTTGGCATTGAGCGGCAGGGTCTGCAGCACGCACAGCACCGACGGCACCATGTACTCGGGCAGCACATCGGCCAGGCGGGCCTTGAGCGCGGCGACGTCCACCGCCGCACCGGACTGCGGCGATACATAGCCGACCAGCCGCGTGCCGCCGGGGCCTTCGTCGGCCACCACCACCGCCTCGCGCACCTGCGGCTGCGCCAGCAGTTGCGCCTCGATCTCGCCCAGCTCGATGCGGAAGCCCCGCACCTTCACCTGGTGGTCGATGCGGCCCAGGTAGGCCAGTTGGCCGTCGTCGCGCCAGCGCACGAGGTCGCCCGTGCGGTACAGGCGCTCGCCGGTGCCGCTGAACGGATCGGCCACGAAGCGGTCGGCCGTGAGCCCAGTCCGCTGCAGGTAGCCGCGCGCCAGGCCGACGCCGCCCAAGTACAGCTCGCCGCCCACGCCCGGCGGCACCGGGTTCAGGCCCGCATCGAGCACGTAGGTCTTGCAACCGGCGATGGGGCGGCCGATGGCGACGTGGCCCAGCCCGTCGGCACGGCAGGTCCAGTGCGTGATGTCGATGGCCGCTTCGGTCGGGCCGTAGAGGTTGTAGAGCCCCGCGCCCGGCAGGCGCTCGAACACCTTCGCCTGCGCCTCGGCGGGCAGCGCCTCGCCGCTGCAGACGATGCGACGCAGGCTGGTGCAGGCCTCGATGCCTTCGTGCGCGAGAAAGGCCTGCAGCATCGACGGCACGAAGTGCAACGTGGTCACGCCGTGCGTGCGGATCAGCTCGACGAGCCGTCCCGGCTCGCGGTGGTCGCCGGGCGCAGCGACGACAAGGCGTGCGCCCTGCATCAGCGGCCAGAAGAACTCCCACACCGACACGTCGAAGCCGAACGGGGTCTTCTGCAGCACGGTGTCGGTGTCGCCCAGCGCGTAGGCGTCCTGCATCCAGGCCAGGCGGTTGAAGAAGGCGTTGTGGCGGTTGGCCGCGCCCTTGGGGCGGCCCGTGGAACCCGAGGTGAAGATCACATAGGCGAGGTTCTCGCCGTGCAGCGCGACCTGCGGGCATTCAGTGGATTCGGCCGACAGGTCGAGCGTATCCAACGCCAGCATCCGCACGCCTGCCGCCACCGGCAACGCTTCTCGCAAGTGCGACTGCGTGAGCAGCAGCGTCACGCCGCTGTCTTCCAGCATGCAGGCGATGCGCTCGCGCGGCAGCTCAGGGTCCAGGGGCACGTACGCGCCGCCAGCCTTCATGATCGCCAGCAGTCCCACCACCATCTCGACGCTGCGCTCGGCGGAAATTCCCACGGGCATGTCGGGCCGCACGCCCAGGCCGATCAGGTGATGGGCCAGTGCATTGGCGCGCGCGTCGAGTTCGCCATAGCGCAGCACGGCATCGCCGAACACCAGCGCCACCGCATCGGGCCGCTGACGCACCTGCGCCTCGATCAGCCGATGCACGGGCTGTGTATACGGGCGGTGCGGCAGGTTCTCGCTCCATGCGCGCAGCCGCGCCTCGTCGTCCGCGTCGGTGAGCACGAGGTTCGCGAGCACGCGATCAGGGTCGTCCGACATGGCCTGCAGCACGCGCTGGTAGGCGCGCACCATGCGCTGCGCGGTCGCGGCGTCGAAGAGGTCGGTGTTGTATTCGAGCCGTCCGCGCACGCCGCGCGAGTCGATGTAGAAGTCCAGCGACAGGTCGAACTTGGCGCCCGCGTCGTCGAATTCTTCCAGCTCGGCGCGCACGCCCGCGAAGTCGAGCGCCACGGCCTCGCCGGCCATCTGCACGCCGAACATGGCCTGGAACAGTGGGCTGCGCGCGGGGTCGCGGCGATCCTTGCGGCTGGCCAGCAGCACTTCGAAGGGCAGGTCGGCATGGTCGAGTGCAGCCAGCGCATCGGCGCGCACCTGCCGGCACACCTCGCGCAGCGTGCGGCTGGGCGCGAGCCGCGCGCGGAACACCTGGGTGGTGATGAAGAAGCCCAGCAGGTCCTGCACCTCCTCGCGGTGGCGCCCCGCGTTGGGCACGCCGATGGCGAAGTCGTCCTGCCCGCTGCAGCGCGACAGCAGCACCTGCCAGGCTGCGAGCAGCACGACGAAGGGCGTGCAGCGTTCGGCGCGGCAGAACTTCTGCAGCGCCGCCGCCAGGGCCGGCGGCAGTTCGAAGCCGAGCGCCGTGCCGGCGAAAGTCTGTTGCGCGGGGCGCGCGCGGTCGGTCGGCAAGTCGAGCGACGGCACCTCGTCGCCGAGGTGATGGTTCCAGTGCGCGAGCTGGGGCGCCAGCGCCCCGCCCTGCACGCGGGCGCGTTGCCACACGGCGAAGTCGGCGTACTGCACGGGCAGCGGCGGCAGCTGCACCTGGCCCGGGCTGCGCAGTGCCAACGCGTAGGCCGCACCGAGATCGCGCGCCAGGATCGGGTTCGACCAGGCGTCGGACACGATGTGGTGCAGGCAGACAGTGAGCACATGCCGGTCGCCCGCGAGCTTCGCGAGCCGTGCGACCAGTGCGGGCGCATGGCCCAGATCGAACACATGCGTCGCGGTACGGCGCACGAGCGCGGCAACGGCGGCCTGTTGCGAGTCGTCGTCCTGGTCCGAGAGATCGATGCGCTCCAGCGCGAACGGCGCTTCAGCCTGCACCACCTGCATCGGCACGCCGTCGCGCTCGACGAAGTGCGTGCGCAGGATGGCGTGGCGCGCGATGACCGCCTGGAACGCGCGCTCCAGTGCATCGGCATCCAGCGCCCCGGTCAGCCGGAACACGCGCGGCAGGTTGTAGGCCGTGAGCCCGGGTTCGAGCTTCTGCAGGAAGCACAACTGCTCCTGCGCGTACGACAGCGGCACCGCCTGGCCATCCTGCACCGTGCGGGTGATCTCGTGCATGGTCATGCTCATGCGGCCTCGCCCACGGATTCGTCGGCCAGGTCGCGCTGCCGGTGCGCCTGCGCCAGCTGTTCGAGCGCGGCCGCATCGGCGCTGGCCTCGCGCAGCACGGCGGCGAGCGCCGCGGGCGTCGGGTGGTCGAACACCACGCCGGCCGCCACTTCGACCTGCAGCAGCTTGCGGATGCGCGCCACCAGCTTGATGACCTGCAGCGAGTGGCCGCCGAGTTCGAAGAAATCGTCTTCCACGCCGACCGGGCCGCTGCCCAGCAAGGTGGCCATGCCGTCCGCGAGCAGCGCTTCGAGCGCGTCGCGCGGCGGCGCGATGGCGCGCTGCGGCGCATCGGTCGGCGCCGAGGCCGCCAGCGCGAGCCGGTCGATCTTGCCGTTCGGCAGGCGTGCGAAGGCGCTCACGGCCGTGCAGCTCGCGGGCACCATGTGCGCGGGCAGCAGCGCGCCGAGCTGTTCGCGCAGCGCGCGGCCGTCGGCCGCTTCGCTGTCGCCGACGAAGAAGGCGGCCAGCGTGGTCGCGCCAGCCGCATCGGGCACGGCCAGCACCACGGCCTGGCGCACGCCGGGCCGCGCCAGCAGCGCCGCTTCGATCTCGGCCGGCTCGACGCGGTAGCCGTGGACCTTCACCTGGTGGTCGGCACGCCCCGCCAGCCGCAAGCCGCCTTCGGGCAGCACCCACGCGAGGTCGCCGGTGCGGTAGAGCCGCTCGCCGGCGCGGAACGGATCGGCAACGAAGACATCGCCCGCATCGGCATTCGCGCGGTTCAGGTAGCCACGGCACAGTTGCGCACCGCCGATGTAGACCTCTCCCAGGCCACCGGCCGGCACGAGCCCGCGCGACGCGTCGAGCACACGCACACGGTTGTTCGCGAGCACGCGTGTCAGCGGCAGTTGCTCCGGCACCGGCGCGCCGGCTTCGACCGCATGCACCATGACTCCGACCGTGGCCTCGGTCGGCCCGTAGTGGTTGTAGATGGCGCACTGCGGCGCCAGCTTCGCGATGCGCTCGACCAGCGCGCGCGGCGCGGCCTCGCCGCCCAGCACCAGCGTGCGCGGCAGGCTGGGCGCGGCGCCTTCGAGCAGCGCTTCGAGGTGCGAGGGCACGATCTTCAACGCGTCGATGGCATGCGCGCTCATGAAGCGCGCGAAGGCCTCGGCATCCTTCGCCTCGTGCGGCGCCGCCACGACGAGGCAGGCGCCGTTGTAGAACGCGCCGAACAGCGCGGTGTTGCCCAGGTCGGCCGCCACCGAGCTGGTGAGCGCCCAGCGGCGGCAGGTTTCGAGCTTCATCGCCGCCGAAGCAGCCGCCACATAGTTCTGCAGCTGGCCTTGCTCCACGGCCACGCCCTTGGGCGTGCCGGTGGAACCGGAGGTGTAGAGCACGTAGGCGAGGTCGCTGGGCGCGGCAGCGTGCGGTGCGGCCAGCGTTTCAGGCAGCGCGGCTGCATCGGGCAATGCCGCGTCGATGGTGAACACCGGCATTGCATCGGCCAGCACCGCCGCGCGGCGCGCCTCGGGCCAGTCGGGGTCGAGCGGCAGGTAGGCGGCACCCGCGCGCCAGACTGCGAGGATCGCCACCGGCAGGTCGAACGCGCGCGGCAGGTTGAGCGCGACGATCGCGCCGGCCGTCACGCCCTGCCCTTGCAGCCAATGGGCGACGCAGCCGATGCGCTGGTCGAGTTCGCGGTAGCTCAGGCGCTGCCCACCGGCTTCGAGCGCGGGCGCGTCGGGCGTTTCGGCGGCCCAGTGCGCGATGCGCTGCGTGACGGTCTGCGTTCCCACATCGGCGACGGCTTCCTGCGATTGCAGCAGCAGGTCGCGCTCGCGTGCGCCGACCAGCGGCAGCGCACCGAGCGCGGTGTCGGGGCGTTCGACCACGGCCTCCAGCAGGCAGCGGTACTGCATCAGCAGGCGCTGCGCCGCAGCTTCGCTGTGACGCGCTGCATCGGCATGCACCGACAGCGCGGCACCGTCGACGTCCCATGCGACCTGCAAGGCCAGTTCGAAATTCGGCAGCGGCGCCGGCAGCGTGGCCAGTTGCCATTGCAGATCGACGCCATGCCCAAGCGGCCGTTCGTGGCACGCAAAGCCGACCGCAAGGTGTGCGGCGATGGGCGGCGCCTCGACGGCCCAGTACTCCTGCGCTTCGACATGCGCGGCCAAGGTGCCGTCGAGGTTGTCGAACCAGTCGGCAAAGCGCGTCTCGGGTGCGGTCTCGACGATGAGCGGCAGCACCTTGTCGAACACGCCGACCGCGCCCTGCATCGGCGGGTAGTCGCGGCGGCAGTCGTGCTGCCAGCCGGCGGCGAAACGGCCGATGCCGTCCAGCCGCGCGAGCAGGAGCCACCAGACGGCCTGCAGCAGGGTGTCAGGCTGCGCGCCCAATGCGTCGGCGCAAGCGGCGATGCGGCCTGCAAAGCCGGCGTCGAACGCGTCATCGGCATGCACGCGCGCAGCCTGTTGCGCGACACCCGCCTGCCGCCCGACCAGACGTGGCGGCGTGAGCGAAGCGGCCTGTGCCAGGTAGCGCTGCCAGTAGGCGCGGCCCTCGGCGGCGTCTTCGCCGTCGAGCAGGTCCTGGCGCCACGTCACGAAGCGTGCGTACGGGAACACCTCGGCCGCGTCGAAGCTGTCCGCATCCGCGAATGCCGTGGCGATCTGATCGAACAGATGCTGCAGGCTGCCCCGGTCACCCACCCGGGCATGGACGACGAGGGCCAGCGAGTGGCGTGCCTCGCCGGCGCGCGCAAGCCCGGCGCGGACCATCTCGCCGCGCGCGATGTCCAAGGGCGCCGCCTGCGTGTTAGCCAGCCATTCGGCCAAGCCGGATTCGGGCGCATCGCGCAGGTCCGCATTCGCCCAGGCCAGGGGCGCCATGCCGTCGGTGTATTGCTGGCGAAGGCCGCGGTAGCCCGGCACCGCGCGGATGGCGCTGCACAGCGCGCCGTGGGCGGACAGCACGCGCGTCACCACGTCGCGCAGGCGGTCCGTGTCGAGCGCGCCTTCGATGTCGGCGCGCAGCAGCAGGTTCGGCGCATCGGCCGGCACCGCGCGTTGTTCGGGGCTCAGCGGGAAGGTCGTTTCGTCAAAGTGCTCGGTCATGGTCGTCATTCCGTTCATGCGCCCTGCTCGTCGGCCAGGCGGGTCTGCGCACCGTTTGCGCCCTGAGCGCCGTCGTCGAGTGCGGCGCGGTCGAACATCGCGCCCATCGCCACCACGATCTTTCGCGGGCCTTCGAACGGGTCGCGGGCGTGCGCGGCGAGCATGTTGTCGAGCATCACGACGTCGCCCTGGCGCCAGTCGAAGCGCACGGCGCAGGCCTCGTAGGCTTCGCCGACGATGGCCATGGTCTCGTCGGCGATGGGCGAGCCGTCGCCGTAGGTCACGTGGCGCGGCAGTCGCTCGACGCCGCCCATGGCCAGCAGGTCTTCGCGCACCTGCGCTTCGAGGCAAGCGACATGGTGCAGCTGCACCTGGTTGAAGAAAACGCGCTCGCCGGTCAGCGGATGGCGGATCACGGCCGGGCAGCTCGTGCGCGTCTGCAGCGTGTCGCCGTCGAACCAGCGCCATTCGATGCCGGCGGCGGCCAGGCGCGCCTCGACGTCTTCGCGGCGATCGGTCTTGTAGAAGTCCTGCCAGCTCACGTCCAGACCCGGCGTGAAGGTGCGCACGTACTGCAGGCCCTTGCGCTCGAAGCCGGCGACCACGTCGGCCGGCAGGCGGCGCAGCATCTCGCGGCAATCGACGATGGGCGTGGCACCGCCCACGGGCGAGGGCAGCTCGCAGAAGAACCACTGCTTGCGCGGCCAGCGGTCCAGGTGCGCGCTCTCGTTGTGGTACAGGATCATCTGGCGCTCGGGGTACGGCGTGGAGCGGTAGGTCTTCTTGCCGCCCTCCTTCTTCGGCAGGTCGCCATAGCTGCCGTACAGCTCGGGCTCGATGGCCTCGGCGAAGGCCTCGAAGTCCTGCGGGGTCTTCAGGCCGAAGTCGCGGAACAGGATGCCGCCGTGCTTGGCGACCAGCATCTCGATGTAGTCGGCCTGGCCCTTGGCCCATGCCACGGTGTCCAGGTCGGGGCTGGTGGCCTGCAGCACGATGGGGAATTCGGCGCCGGGCTTCAGGAACGAGGTCTGGACCGCGGGCCGCGCGGCGGCGCGCGCGGGTGCGCGGCCGGCGCCCAGGGCGTCGAGCTTTCCGAGTTTGCCGAGCTTGTCCAGTTTCGAGGCCGGGCGGACGTTGGGAGCGTTGTTCATGGCAATGGATTCCTGCTTGGGCATGGGGGCCAGCGCGTCGATGGGCTGGCCCGGTGTGGCGACGATCCGCTCCAGCAGCGCATGCCATGAAGCGGTGAAGGTTTCGACGGTCTCCCGTCGGTAGAGGTCGGTGGCGAACACCCACTCGGCGGTGAGCGCGCCGTCCTGTTCGCTGGCGAAGACCGCCAGGTCGAACTTGGACTCGTTCATCTGCTGGGGCAGCACCTCGACCTCGGCGCCTTCGATGGCGAACCGGATCTCGGGTGTGTTCTGGAGCACGAAAAGCACCTGCACGAGCGGGTTGCGGTCACGCGCGCGCGGCACGCCCGACAGCTCGACGATGCGGTCGAAGGGCACGTCCTGGTGGTCCATCGCGGCCAGCGTGTCGGCCTTGGTGGCGCTCAGCCATTGCGCGAAATCGGTGGCCCCGTTCGCACGGCGCGAACGCAGCGGCACCACGTTGACGAAGAAGCCGAGCAGCCCTTCGAGGTCCGGATGCCCGCGGCCCGCCACGTCGGTGCCGATCACGATGTCGTCCGCACCCGAGGCCTGGTGGAAGAACAGGAAGAACGACGACAGCAGCAGCGTGAAGAGCGACGTGTCCGACGCGCGCGCGAGCGCGGCCAGCGACTGCGACAGCGCGGGCGTCAGCGTGAGCCGCACCGAATCGCCGGCATGCGTGGGCACGGCCGGGCGCTGCAGGTCGGGACGGATGCCCGAGCCCTGCGGCGCACCCGCCAGGCGCTCGCGCCAGAACGCGGCCTTCGGCGCGAAGCCGTCCGACGCCAGCGCGCGCGCATACCAGGCGGCGTAGTCGGCGTACTGCACGGGCAGCGGCGCCAGCTGCAGCGGCTGGCCGCGCCGTGCGCGCTCGTAGAAAGCGGCCAGTTCGCGCGCGAACACGGCGATCGACCAGCCGTCGAACACGATGTGATGCACCACGAGCACCAGCACATGCTCGCGCGCGGTCATGCGCACCACGGTCGCCTTGATGAGCGGCCCTTCGGCCAAGGCGAGCGGTGCGCGCACCAGCTCGTCGAACAGCCGGCCGTAGCGCGCCCCGCGCGCGGCGGGCTCGCCGTCGTCGAGTGCGATCACCGGAATGTCGAGCGGCGCACCGGGGCGCACGACGGCCATCGGCTCGCCGTCGTCGTCCTCGGTGAATACGGTTCGCAGCACCTCGTGGCGCGCGACGATCGCGTCGATGGCCGCGCGCAGTGCGTCGATGTCGAGCTCGCCGTGCAAGGCGAGGCCGGCCGACATGTTGTAGGCCGCACGGCCGCTGCGGTTGGCCACGTCGGTGAGGCGGTCGACCAGCCAGAGGCGATGCTGCATCGGCGACAGCGGCAAGGCCCCGCCGCGCGCGACAGGCGTGATCTCCATCGCGCCGCGCTGCGGTGTGGTGGCGGTCGAAGCACCGAGCCGCGCGGCCAGGCCGGCGATGGTCGGTGCCTTGAAGAACTCGCTCGGATGCAGCTCGGTCGCGTAGAGCTTGCGCACGCGCGACAGCAACTGGATGGCCACGAGCGAATCGCCGCCGAGTTCGAACAGGTTGTCGTCCACGCCGATGGGCGCGATGCCCAGGCGCTCGGTCCACAGCGCGGCCAGCGCCGTCTCGACCTCGCCCTGCGGCGCGACGAACGGGGTCTGCAGCGCGGGGCGCGGGTGCGCCGAGCCTGCGGCAACGGCGGGCGCTTCGTCGCCGAGCAGATCGAGCATGCCGTTGTCCAGCGGGCCCAGGCGCGTGGCCAGGTCGGTGGTCGAGATGACGGTCTGCGCGCGCGCCGGGCCATTGACGATGCGCTCGAACACGCGCGCGCCCTCGGGGCCGTCCATGCCGATGTCGTCGGGCACGTCCATGTGCGCGGCCATGCCCAGGCCGCGCCAGGCGTCCCAGTTGACCGAGAACACCGGGAACGCGCCGAGCCGTTCGTGTGTGACGGCCACGGCGTCGAGGTAGGCGTTGGCCGCGGCGTAGTCGCTCATGCCCAGGCCGCCAGCCACGCTGGAGATGGAAGAGCACAGCAGCACGAAATCCAGCGGCTGGCCGCGCAGCGCGTCGAACAGCACGCGGGTGCCGCGCACCTTGGTCGCGAAGACGGTGTCGACCTGCGCGCGCGTGCGGCTGGCCATCATGCCGCCGCCCGCATCGCCCGCCGCATGCACGACGCCGTGCAGCGCGCCGAAGCGCTCCTGCGCCTGCGCGAAGGCGGCGCGCATCGCGTCCGCGTCGGACACGTCGGCCGACACGGTGAGCACCTGCGCGCCCAGCGCTTCGAGTTCGAGCAGCTGATGCAGCCGCATCTTCAGATCGGCGGGCGTGCCCTCGGCCGCGACCAGCGCGGGCCACTCCGCGCGCGCCGGCAGCGCCGTGCGGCCGAGCAGCACCAGCCGCGCCTGCCACTGCGCGGCCAGATGCTTCGCCAGCGCCAGGCCGACACCACCGAGGCCACCGGTGACAAGGTAGACCCCCTCGCGACGCAGCCGGGGCTGCGCGGCCGCAGGGAGCGTGGCGGGTTCGTAGGTCTTCACCCAGCGGTGCGGGCCACGGCAGGCCACCAGCGGCTCGCCGGGCTCGACCTGCAGCGCCGTGGCCTCGGCCACGATCTGCGCGACCAGCCGGCCCTCGGCATCGCTCTCGGGCGCGGGCAGCACCACGTCGATCACGCGGCAATGCACGCGCGGGTATTCCTGGCCGATCACCTTGCCGATGCCGCGCAGCGTGGCCTTCTCGGGGCACAGCGGTTCGGTGCCGGTGACGTCTTCGAGCTGGTTCGCGACAACGGCCAGCGGCAGCGTGTGATTGCCGGCGTCCAGCGACTGCACCAGCGCGAGCACGCTGAAGAAACTGCGTTCGAGCAGGTCGGCCTGCGGCTGCTGCGCGGACGGCGCCTCGTCGAGGCTCCAGAGGTGGTAGATGCCGGCCACGGCGCCGAAGTCGGCCGCGACCTCCGCCTGCAGGCGGGCATGGTCGTCGCGCGCGCCGGGGCGCAGCGTCCAGTGGCCGTGGCCCACGCGAGCGAAGGCACCGCCGCGCTCGCCGAGCACCACGGTGCGGCCTTGCGCACGCAGCTGCCGCACGAGGTGGCCCGTGAGGCTGCGACTATCGCCCAGCACGAGCAGGCAGCCTTCCGCTTTGGACAAAGCCACAGCGGCCAGCGGCTCCGTGCGCTGCCAGGACGGCACGTAGAACGCGTCGCCGGCGGGGCGTTGCACCGCCTTCACCGCACCGGGTGCTTCGACCCAGTAGCGGCGGCGCTGGAACGGATACGCCGGCAGCGGCACGCGCCGACGCGCGGCGCCGGCGCGGCAGGCGGTCCAGTCGATGTCCACGCCCGCGACCCACAGCTGCGCCAGCGTCTGCGCGATCTGCTGCGCGTTGCGCGCCTGTTGCTGCGGATGCGCCTGGCTGGCGAACACGCCGGCCGCCGTGTCGGCCAGCGGATGCTGGCGCGCCAGGCCCGCCAGCGTTTCGCCGGGACCGACTTCGAGCAGCACGCGGCCCGGTGTCTGCAGCAGCGTGCGCACGCCATCGACGTACTGCACGGTGCCGCGCAAATGCCGCGCCCAGTAGGCGGGGCTCATGGCTTCTTCGGGCGTGATGAGCTGGCCCGTGACGTTCGAGACGAAGGGAATCGTCGGCGGCCGACGCGGCACCGAGGCGATGAGCCCTTCGAGCGGCGCGCACAGCGGTTCGGTCATCGCCGAATGCGAGGCGATCGACACATGCAGCCGGCGCGGCAGGTGGCCCGCCGCGCGCAGCCGCGCCTCGGCGGCCTCGACCGCTTCGAGAGGACCGGAGATCACGCACAGCTGCTCGGCATTGGCCGCGGCCAGGTCGCAGCCCGGCGCCAGGAATGGCGAGAGCGCGGCTTGCGACAGCGGCACGGCGGTCATCGCACCCGGCGGCATCGACTGCAGCAGGCGCCCGCGCAGGGCCGCGACGCGCAGCGCGTCCTCGAGGCGGAACACGCCCGCGAGGCAGGCCGCGACGTACTCGCCGAGGCTGTGGCCCATCATCACCGCAGGGCGCACGCCGCGGCGCATCCACCACTGCGCCATCGCGTACTCGACGACGAAGAGCGCGGGTTGCGCGAGCGCGATGTCGAACAGTCGCGCATCGGCTTCGGCTTCGCTGCCGGGCGCGGGGAACAGCACGGTGCGCAGGTCGAAGCCCAGCTCGGGCTCCAGCAGCGCGCAGCAGCGGTCGATGTCGTCGCGGAAGGCCGCATCGTCCTGGTACAGCGCGCGGCCCATCTGGGCGTGCTGCGTGCCGCCGCCGGGAAAGAGGAAAGCCACTTCGGGCGCGTGCGCGGGCGCTGCGCGCACAGCCAGGCCTTCGCCGGCCGACAGCATCTGCACCGCGCCGTCGGCATGGTCGGCCACGACCGCGCTGCGGTGCTCGAAGGCGCGACGGCCCGATTGCAGGGTGTGCGCGACATCGGTGAGCGGCAGCGCCGGATTCGCACGCAGGTGGTCGGCCAGTTGTTGCGCGGCCTGGCGCGTCGCGGGCGCGCTGCGGGTCGACAGCGGCAGCACCTGCCAGCCGGTCGCCGCGGTGACCGCGGCCACAGGCGGTGCTTCTTCCAGCACCACATGCACATTGGTCCCGCCGATGCCGAAGGAACTGACGCCCGCGCGGCGCGGCGTGTCGCCCTCGGGCCAGGGCTGCGCCTCGGTGTTCACACGGAACGGGCTGTTCGCGAAATCGATCTGCGGGTTCGGTTGCTCGAAGTGCAGGCTCGGCGGCAGCGTGCGGTGCCGCAGCGCCAGCGTCGCCTTGATGAGCCCGGCCACGCCGGCTGCCGCATCGAGGTGGCCGATGTTGGTCTTGACCGAGCCGATGGCGCAGTAGCCGCAGCGCCCGCCGTCATCGCCATCCGCACGGAAGGCCTGCGTGAGCGCGGCCAGCTCGATCGGGTCGCCCAGCGTGGTGCCGGTGCCGTGCGCCTCGACGTAGCCGACCGTGTGCGCGGGCACGTCGGCCATCAGCTGTGCCGCGCGGATCGCGCCGGCCTGGCCCTGCACGCTCGGTGCAGTGAAGCCGATCTTGTCGGCGCCGTCGTTGTTGGCGGCCGTGCCCTTGATCACGGCGTGGATGGTGTCGCCGTCGCGCAGCGCGTCGGCCAGCCGCCGCAGCACGACGATGCCCGCGCCGCTGCCGATCACGGTGCCCGCGGCCTTGGCGTCGAAGGCGCGGCAGTGGCCGTCGGGCGAGAGGATGGCGCCGTTCTGGTAGCGGTAGCCGCCCTCCTGCAGCAGGTTGAGCCACACGCCGCCGGCCAGCGCCATGTCGCAGTCGTGGCTCAGCAGCCCCTGGCAGGCCATGTGCACGGCCACCAGCGAGGTCGAGCATTCGGTCTGCACGCTCACGGCCGGACCGCGCAGGTCGAGCTTGTACGACACGCGGGTGCACAGCGACCCGGCGGAATTGCCGCTCATGAGGCCCAGCATGTCGGCGATGCCGGTGCCGGCGTCCACGCCGAAGGCGGGCAGCAGGTGCTTCATGAGATAGAGGTTGGGCCCGTCGCCCGCGTAGACGCCCACGGGCGCCCCGCCCTTCGGCCCCGTCGGCCAGCCGGCGTGGTCCATCGCTTCCCAGGCGCATTCGAGAAAGATGCGCTGCTGCGGATCGAGGTGCTCGGCCTCGCGCGGCGAGTAGCCGAAGAAGCCGGCGTCGAAGCGGTCGAAACCGTCGAACAGCACGCCGGCCTTCACGTAGTCGGGGTCGGCCAACGCGCGCTCGGGCACGCCGCGCGCGCGCAGCTCGTCGTCGCTGAAGGCGGTGACGGACTCAACGCCGTCGCGGATGTTGCGCCAGAAGGCGTCGACATCTGGCGCGCCGGGAAAGCGGCCGGCCATGCCGACGATGGCGATCTCGAGGCCCGTGGTGTCGGGGGAAGGCTGGGTGTCGTCTTGCGCGTGCATCAGAGGGTTCTTTCCGTGGGCCGGCGGCGTTGCAGCAGGGCCGCGCGCTGTTGCTGCGCGCGCTGCTTCGCCAGCTGGGCGTCATCGGTCGCAGCGGCGGAGCCGCGCCCCAGCTGCTCGATATGCCGGGCGAGCGCGCCGACGGTCGGGTACTTGAAGAGATCGACCACCGCGAGGCCCGGCTGCAGGCGGTCTTCCACCAGCCGGTGCATGCGGATCACGAGCAGCGAGTTGCCGCCGAGGTCGAAGAAGTTGTCGTGCAGGCCGACCTGCGCGACCTTGAGCAGCTCGGCCCAGATTGCGGCCAGCGTCTGCGCGACGTCGCCGCTCGGCGCCTCGTAGCCCTGCGCACCCGCAGCGGCGGGCGCGGGCAGTGCGCGGCGATCGACCTTGCCGTTGGCGCCGAGCGGGAAGCTGTCGAGCACCATGAGCGCGGACGGCACCATGTAGTCGGGCAGCGCCTGCGCCAGTTGTGTCTTGAGCGTGGTCGCGTCGAGCGATGCGCCCGCGGCCGGTGCGACATAGCCGACGAGCGACGGGCCGGTCGCGCCGTCGTGCAGGCACACCAGCGCCTCGCGCACGCCGGGCTGCTCGCGCAGCCGCGCCTCGACCTCGCCCAACTCGATGCGGAAGCCCCGCACCTTCACCTGGTGGTCGAGCCGCTCCAGGTATTCGAGCTGGCCGTCGGCGCGCCAGCGCACCAGGTCGCCGGTGCGGTACAGGCGACCGCCCGGGGCGTCGAAAGGGTCGGCGACGAAGCGATCGGCGGTCAGCGCCGCGCGGCCGAGGTAGCCGCGCGCAAGGCCGTCGCCGCCGAGGTACAGCTCGCCGGGCACGCCTTGCGGCACCGGCTGCAAGTCGGCATCGAGCACATGCGCGGTGCGGCGCCCGACCGGACAGCCGATGGGGGCGTAGCCCTGCATCGAGGCATCGGCCTGCGCGGACCAGAGCGTCGGCGTGATCACCGCTTCGGTCGGGCCGTAGGCGTTCACGACCTGTACGGGCCGCAGCACGCGGCGGATCAACGCGAGGTCTTCGCCGGTCCAGGCCTCGCCGCCGAAGAGCGCGAGGCGCACGGCGTGATGCAGCGGCGGCTGGTCTTGCAGCAGCTGGCGCGCGTAGGCCGGCGGCAGGTCGACCACGCTGACGCGGTGGCGCTGCAGCATGGCATCGAGCTCGCCGGCGAGCGAGCACCACTGCGACTGCAGCACCAGCGCGGCGCCGGTGGTCAGCGGCAGCAGGCACTGTTCGATGGCCGCATCGACATGCGGCAGCGCGAACTGCAGCGAACGATCGTCCGCCGTGAAGCTGCAGGCTTCGGCCATGGCCTGCAGGTGCATCGACAGCGCGCCGTGCGCCACCGCCACACCCTTGGGGCGGCCGGTGGTGCCCGAGGTGTGGATCACGTAGGCCAGGTGGCTGTCGTGCAGCGCGAGCTGCGGCGCCTCGGCCGGTTCGTCGTCGAGCGATGCGTCATCGACCGCAACGCGGGCGACGGTGCCTCCCTCGCCCACCGTACTGCCGCTGCCGGTCAGCAGCAGCGCAGCGCCGCTGTCGGCCAGCAGCTGCGACAGCCGCTGCGGCGGGTGCGACGGGTCCATCGGCAGATAAGTGCCGCCGGCTTTCATCACAGCGAGCAGGCTGACGACGCGGTCGATCGGGGCCTCGACGGCCACGGCGACCGGCGTGTCGGGCCGCACGCCGTGGCGCAGCAGGCGGTGCGCGAGGCGGTTGGCGCGGCGATCGAGCGCGGCGTAGGAAATTTCGGTGTCGCCTGCGATCAACGCAACGGCCTCGGGCGCGCGGCGGACGTGCGCTTCGAACAGGCGGTGGGCGGGTGTCGCCGCGAATGCGTGCGACGTGCCCGTACCCCAGGCGCGCAGTTGCGCCTGCTCATCGGCGGCGAGCCATGGTGCATCACCCACGGCACGCTCTGGGTCGGTCGTCAGTGCTTCGAGCAGCGCGCGGTAGTGCGCGGCCATGCGTCCGACAGTCGCGCCATCGAACAGCTCGACCGCCGTCGTGAAGACCGCGTGCACCTGGCCGTCGGCACGCTCGCGGATGTCGAGCGCGAGTTCGCACTGCGCGGCGCTGTCGTCGATGCGGTATTCGTCGACCGCCAGGCCCGGCAGGCCGCTCAGCACCGCCGTGTCTTCGCGCAGCAGGTTGAACATCACCTGGAACAGCGGGTTGTGGCTCAGGCTGCGTTGCGGCTGCAGGGCGTCCACGAGCTGTTCGAACGGCAGGTCCTGGTGGGCCTGCGCGCCGAGCGCGGCCTCGCGGGTCTGCGCGAGCAGCTGCGTGAACGAGGTGCGACCGTGCAGCGTGGCGCGCAGCACCTGCGTGTTGACGAAGAAGCCGATCAGGCCCGCAGTCTCGGGGCGGTGGCGGTTGGCGACCGGCACGCCCACGCGCACATCACGCTGGCCCGTGTAGCGGTGGAGCAGCGCCTGGAAGCCTGCGAGCAGCACCATGAACAGCGTGGCGCCGTGCGCCTGCGCGGTCGTGTGCAGGCGGGCAACGAGGGCTGCGTCAAGATCGAAGGCATGCGAAGCGGCTCGGTAGTTGGCGACCGCGTGGCGGAGCCGGTCCGTGGGCAAGGCCAGCACCGGATGCGTGTCGCCGAGCTGGGTGCGCCAGTAGGCCAATTGGCGCTCGGCCTCGCCCGCCGCGAGCCAGTCGCGCTGCCAGGCGGCGTAGTCGGCGTATTGGATGGCCGGTGCGGCGAGCGACAGCGTCTCGCCCTTCGCATGCGCGGCGTAGGCGGCACCGAACTCGTCAAGCAGCACCTGCAGTGACGCGCCATCGGACACGATGTGGTGCGTGACGATCGCGAGGATGTGGCGCTCATCGCCGAGCTGGAGCCACGCGGCGCGCAGCACGGGGCCAGCCACGAGATCGAAGGGCTCGGCCTGCAGCTTGCGCGCCTGGGCAGCGGCTGCGCCTTCGCGGTCATCCGCCGGCAGCGCGCGCAGATCGATGTGCGACAGCGCCAGCGACGCGGCCGGCAGCACCTGCTGGCCCACAGTGCCATCGGCCGCCGTGCGGAACACGGTGCGCAGGCTCTCGTGGCGCACCAGCAGACCTTCGAGGGCCGCCTTCAATGCGTCGGCATTCAACGCACCCGACAGGCGCAGCGCCACGCCCACGTGGTAGGCGCTGTTCTTCGGATCGAGCTGCCACAGGAACCACTGGCGCGCCTGCGCATGCGACAGCGCGAGCAGACCCATGCGGCGTTCGACCGGCAGCGCCGGAATCGGCTGGTGCACGCGGCGCTGGCCGAGCGCCAGCACGCGCCGCAACTCGCGGGCCAGATCGCCCAGGCGCGGCTGCTCGAACAGCGCGCGCAGCGGGAAGTCGATGTCCCAGCGCTCGCCGATGCGCGCGGCCACCTGCGTGGCGGCGAGCGAGTTGCCGCCGTGCGTGAAGAAGTGCGCGTCGCGCACCAACGGCCGCTCGGCGGGACGGCGCAGCACCTCGTGCCAGATCGTGGCGAGGACCTGCTCGACGTCATCGAGTGCGGTGTCGGATGTGTCGACTGCAGGCGCGCTGCCGCCGAGCACGAACGCGCCGTGTGCGTAGATGGCATAGGCATCCGCCCTGCGATCGATCCAGCCCTGGCGGCAGGCGCCGCGCTGCAGCTTGCCGCTCGTGGTCTTGGGCATGCCGCCCGGGTTGAGCAGCATGACGACCGACAGCGGCTCGCCGCACTGTTCGCTCACGGCCGCGCTCAGCGCCTCGACCAGCACCTCGGGCCGCACCATCTTCTGGATGCTGCGCGACACCTCGGCCGCCAGGCCGATGCCCTCGCCTTCCGGTCCCTCGACGGCGAAGGCCGCGACGCGGCCCTTGCGCACAGCCTCGACCTCGCGCTCCACTTCGCGCTCGATGTCCTGCGGGTACAGGTTGTGGCCGCGCACGATGATCATGTCCTTGATGCGGCCCGCCACATACAGCTGCCCGTCGTGCACGAAGCCCAGGTCGCCGGTGCGCAGCCAGCGGGTGCCGTCCTGCACGACGAAGGTCTTCTGCGACACCTCGGGCTTGTTCCAGTAGCCGCTGCCCAGGCTCGGGCCCGAGGCCCAGATTTCGCCGACGTTGCCGTCCGCGCACGCGGCCAGCGTGGCCGGATCGACGATGCGCACCGCGTGGTGCGTGACGCTGCGGCCGCAGCCGACGAGCATGACACCGTCGTCGTCGCGTACCACCGAGCCTTGCGCCAGGCGCGCCTTGTCGAAAGCGTGCGCGACCATGCCGGTGCCGCGATGCCCGCCCGTGACGAACAGCGTCGATTCGGCCAGGCCATAGCAGGGGTAGACCGCTTCGGCCGGAAAGCCCGCGGGCGCAAAGCGTTGCTGAAACGAACGCAGCGTGTCGGCGCGCACCGGCTCGGCGCCCGAGAACGCGAGGCGCCAGCACGACAGGTCGAGCCTGGCCAGCTGCGCATCGGACACACGGTCCAGGCACAGGCGGTAGGCAAAGTCGGGCCCGCCGCTGACCGTGGCGCGCAGCCGCGACACGGCCTCGAGCCAGCGCACGGGCCGCTCGAGGAAGAAGCGCGGCGACATGAGCGCCACCACGGCGCCGCGGTGCATCGGCTGCAGCAGGCCGCCAATGAGGCCCATGTCGTGGTTCAGCGGCAGCCAGGTGACGAAGGTGTCGCTCGTGCTGACCGAGAGGCCTTCCTCGATGGCGCGCATGTTGGCCATCAGGTTGGCATGCGTGACCATGACGCCCTTGGGCGCCGAGGTGGAGCCGGAGGTGTATTGCAGGAAGGCGATGTCGGTGGCGGCCGGCGTGTGCGGGCGCCAGGCGTCGGCGCCGGTGGCGTCGATCTCGTCCACGGCGATGAGCACTGTCTGCGCGAAAGCGTCAGCCACACTCGCCATCGCGTCGCGGATGGCGGCATGGGTCAATACGCAGCAGGCGCCCGCATCGGCGGCGATGCCTTCGAGCTTGCCCAGGTGGCGCTTGCGCGTGGACTCGGGCGGGAACACCGGCACGGCGACGAGGCCTGCATAAAGGCAGGCGAAGAAGCTCACGACGTAGTCGTCGCTGTTGTCCAGCATGATGAGCGCGCGGCCGCCCGGCGCGAAGGCTTGCTGCAGATGCGCCGCGAGGCCGCGCACGCGCGCATCGAGCGTGCGGTAGCTGATGGGGGTGTCGAGCGCGCTGCCTTCACGATCAGTGATGGCGATCAGCGCAATGTCGTCGGGTCGCTGCGCGGCGAGGCCACGCAGATGGGTCACGAAGTCCACGGGATGCATCGGGTTCACAGAAGTTCTTCCTTGGTGTGCCAGGCCAGCGCGGCGGCGTAGCCCGGCGGCGCGGACAGCGCCATCGCTTCGATGCCGGCCCACGCGGGCACGGCGCAGTCGACGGCGAGCGCGCCGTGGGCGCTCGGGTGGATGCCGACGCTTTGCAGGTGCTCGGCCACGCCGACACCGGCGGCCTTGAGCACGGCTTCCTTGCCGACCCAGCGTCGGTAGAAGGCGCGCGGCAGGTCGGCGTCGCTGCGGATTTCGCGCTGCTCGCGCGCGGTGAAGGCCATGGCGAGCAGCGCGTCGGTGTCGGTCATGACATCGCGCGCGCAGGCTTCGATGTCGACGCCCACGCAATGCACGCGTGCCGGATCGGCCAGCGCGATGAGCGCGTGATCGCCGGCGTGCGAGATGTTGAAGAGCGGCGCGGTGTTGTCACCCCGCGCTTCGACGAAAGGCTTGCCGTGCACGTCGGTGCGCAGCGGCACGTCCGCCGGACGGCAGGCGAGGTGCCGCGCAATCAGGCGGCGCACGACGGCGCGCGTGTGGGCGAAGCGCACGCGGTCGGCGCGGCGGGCGAAACGTTGAGCACGTGCATGCTCGTCGGATGTGAGGTCGGCCCACGCGTCGCCGTCATCCGCCGCAAGGTCCAGGTCCAGGCGGTGCAACGCGATGCCCGGCGGCAACGGGTCATGCCAGGGCACGAGCCGCATCGACACCTCCCGCCACTTCCGCCACCATCGCCGGCGCGAGGTGCCGCGCCAGTGCGGCCAGCACCTGGGTCTCGTGCTGACGGATGAAGAAATGGCCGCCCTCGAACCAGTCGAGCGTGAAGCGCGCGTGCGCGGTCTCTTCGGCCCAGGCCTGCATGCGCCACGGGGCGATGTCGTCCTGGCGGCCGGCCAGCACATGCAGCGGCACGGGCAATGGCGCGGCGTGGCCGGGCACGAAACTGCGGCACAGGCGGTAGTCGGCGCCGAGGGTGTCGAGCGTCATGCGCAGCAGCTCGGGGCTGTCGAACAGTTCGTCGGGCGTGCCGCCCTGCTTGCGCAGGTCGGCGATGAGGGCCGCGTCGTCCGTCTTGTCGAGAAAGCGGTCGGGGTCGCGCTGTGAAGGTGCTGCGCTGCCGGAGACGATCAGCGCGCCCGGCAACGGCCGCCCCAGTTGCTGCTGGCGCTGCGCCATGCCCCAGGCCAGCAGGGCGCCCATGCTGTGGCCGAAGAGCGCGTAGCGGCCGCGCAGCACGCCTTCGTGCTCGGCGCACAGCTGCGCGACCATGCGATCGAAGTGGTCGACGAAGCTCTCACCCAGGCGCCCGCCGCGGCCCGGCAGCTCGACCGGCACGACCTCGATCCAGCGCGGCAGCGCACGCCGCCAACGCAGGTACATGGTGGCGCTGGCGCCCGCGCACGGCAGGCACAGCAGGGGCAGCGACGCCTGCATGCGCGTCAGGCGGCGGCGTTGTCGGGTTGCTGCGAGGGCTGCGCGGCCATCCAGTCGCGCAACGACTTCGGGCGCATGTCGGTCCACTGCGCCTCGACGTACGCAAGCACGGTCTTCTTGTCGCCCTTGACGCCGTCGACGGCAGTCCAGCCGCCGGGCACGGCCTTCCAGTGCGGCCAGATGGAATATTGCGCTTCGTGGTTGACGAGCACGACGAAGGTCTCGTCTTCGCGATCGAAACAGCTGGTAGACATGAGCGGTCCTCCTTGTAGGTGCGGGCAGGGTTTGCCCTTGCGATACAAGACGCGCCGCGAGGCCGGCTGTTTAGTCACACATGCATGAAAGCCGCGCACGGCTGCGCCGCGGCGCGATTGCGCCAAGAACTGCGAAAAAGAGGAGGCTGGCTAACGCGCCGCGTCTTCGGCGTCCGGCGAGGGGACGTCGTGCGCCGACGGCACCAGGCCCACGAGCAGCCAGAGGCGGGCCGCCTCGGCGTAGGTCTGGCGATGTGCGGGATCGGCGGCGAGCCATTGCGCGAGTTCGGCGCTCGCGGCGGCGTCCAGGGCGCCCTCGCCGGCGTGCTGGCGGCGGACCCAGGTCCAGGCGGTCTGCCAGGCGGGGTCGCTTTGCGTGTCGTTGCTGCTGCTGCTCATCGGCGGCCATCGTAGCGCCGATGGCGGCTGCGGCAAGCTCAGTTGCCTTGAACGAGGTAGCGGCAGCTTTCCAGCGCGGCGTCGGCGTCCTTGATCATGAAGTTCACGAGGGTGGCGGAGCAGCCCAGGCGCGTGGCGATCTCGCGCTGGGTCAGGCCGCCGAGGCGGTTGAGTTCGAAGGCCAGGCGGGTGCGCGGCGGCAGCGCTTCGAGCACGCGGTCGATCGCCACCAGTGCCTGCCGGCCGCCGAGCACGCGATCGGGCGCCTCGCTGCTGCTGGGCGGGCTCACGAGTTCGACGTCTTCGCAGTAGGTGCGATAGCTGGCTTCGACGGAATGGTGGCGGTGATAGTCGACCGCCACGTTGCGCACCACCTGGCAACAATAGCCGAGCGGCTTGCGGACATCGCGCACCGAAGCGCCGTCGGCGAGCTTCAGATAAGCGTCCTGCAAGACTTCATCGGCCAGGTCGGCGGTTCGGACAATCTTTTGCGCGACGCGCTGGAGCTGGGCACGGTTCGCGATGAAGACCTCCCCCAGCGTGGGCGCGGACGGGGAAAGCGACAGATCCATGGGTACTCCTGAAGTATTCAAGCGCTAAGTTGCAAATGAGAATTATTACCATTTGATGACGTGAAACGGCCCGGTTTTCCCAGTGCCGCCTCAGCGTGGCTCTCCCTGTCTAGACGTTCGAGCCGCCGAAACCGAGACACCTAAAATTCCGCCCCTTACATCGCACCCGTACCCATGAATATCGTCGTCAACGAAGAACTCAAAGCCTATATCGATCCCTTGACGCCGGAGGAGTACGAAGCCCTCGAACGCAGCATCCTCACCGAAGGCTGCCGCGACGCGCTGGTGCTGTGGGGCGACGTGCTGGTGGACGGCCACAACCGCTACGGCATCTGCCAGAAGCACGGACTGCCCTTCCAGACCGTGCAGAACACGCGCTTCAAGACGCTGCAGGACGTGCACCTGTGGATGATCGACCAGCACCTGGGCCGCCGCAGCATCTCGGACTACCTGCGCGGCGTGCTGGCGCTGCGCAAGAAGGACATCGTGGACGAGCGCCGCGCCCGCAGCATCGCCACCACCCCGACGACAGCAGACGACCCGCCCTTCGACGTCGACGACGCGCCCGCCTCGACCGCTTCCGCCGCACCTGAAGAAGCCCTGCCCCCGCCCGTGCCGCTGAACAGCCGCGAGGCCATCGCCCGCGCCGCGCGCCTGAGCAGCAGCCAGGTCGTGATGATCGAGAAGATCCAGAAGCAGGCCGCACCCGAGCTGGTGGCGGCCGTGAAGTCGGGCGTGATCTCGATCAACACGGCCGCGGCCGTCGCCACCCTGCCCGCCGAAGAGCAGGTGTCGGCGGCCAACGCCGGCAAGGACGAGCTCAAGCAGGCCGCCAAGCGCGTGCGCGAAGCCAAGCGCAAGCCGCGCGAGGCCGCGCCCGAGACCGAAGACGGCGCCGAACCGGCACTCGACGCTGTCCAGCAACTGGAACGGCGCGTGGCCGAACTCACGGCCGAGAACGCGAATCTGCGCCTGCAAGTGGCCAAACTTCAGGCACAACTGGGGCACTAACGCCCCAGCGGGCGCCTTTTCTCTCGCGCCCGCCTCTTTCAACAATCGCCCAGAAACCTCGCGCGCCGCGCTCCGGCACGCGAGGTTTTGTCGCGTCCGCGACCCACTGAAAACAGTTGTTCGTAATCTTGTGTTTTTATTTGCAACAAGTGTTATATTTTTAGCACCACCCTCAAACAAACACTTTAGTTCTCCAAGCCAGCGTTGCGATCGGCATCACCGTCCAACTTCTTACAGTGAGTTCTCAAGTTGCAAAAAGAACGGCGATGCCGATTCATACTGGTGCTTTCGACGCGGTTGAGCACGCTTCGCTCCCGCGACCTGCTGCCGGGTTGTCCCGTCCGGAGGGACCATGACCGGCACTAACACTGTTCCCAAAGGTCAACGCGCCTTGCTGAGCTACAGCGTCGAGGGGCTGCCTCACCGGGAAGAAGTGCTGCTCAAGTCGCTGATCCGGCTGCTCGACCACCGGACGCACCAGAACTGGTCGTGGAAGGCCGAACAGGCCGACCTGCGGGTCGTCGGCGAGCAGGTCGCCATCGCGGCCGCCCCGCTGCAGCCGCCGGTGCCCACGCTCACGGTCGCCCATGCCGATCCGCAGCGCGGCCCTTTTCTGGCGCTGCCGCTGCACACCGATGCACTGGAAGTGGTGCTCAACCGTCTCGGCGCGATGGTGGTCCACGCGCGCGGCCTGGGGCTGGCCGCGACCGAAATCCCGATCGGCGAGCACGAGGAATTCCGCATGCTGCGCTGGCCGCCGGCCGCCGTGCTCGAAGCGCCGATCCGCCTGCGGCTGGCCACGCTGATGTCCAACCGGCCGGCGTCGGTGCTGTCGCTGCAGCAGCGCTCGCCCGCCACGCGCCAGGAGTGCGCGGACTTCCTGGCCGACCTGCGGCGCGCGGGCCTGCTCGAACGCCCCGGCGCCGCGCCGGCCAGCCCGGGTGCTCCCGGTGTCCCCGGCGCCTTGGTGGCCGCCTCGGCCCCCGACAGCGTCTTTCCCGACAGCCGCTTCCCGGCAACGACACGCGACAACGTGCAACCCGGCCTGCTTGCACGCATCCGGAACCGACTCGGCTTGCAGCCGTCAGGCCCTCAATGACCGTAGAACACAAGATCCTCTTCACCGGCACCATGGGCGCCGGCAAAACCACGGCCATCGCCGGCGTGAGCGAGATCCCGCCCGTCAGCACCGACGTGCGCAACAGCGACACCTCGGTCGCCAAGGCCACCACCACGGTCGGCCTGGACTACGGCGAACTCACGCTCGACAACGGTGAGAAGCTGCGCCTGTACGGCACGCCCGGGCAGATGCGCTTCGATTTCATGTGGCGCATCCTGGGGCGCGGCGCGCTCGGCGTGGTGATCCTGGTGGACAACAGCCGCCCCGATCCGCTGGCCGACCTGGACATCTACCTCGACGGCTTTGCCGAACTGATCGCGCAGACCGCCTGCGTGGTGGCCGTGGGGCGCATGGAAACGCATCCGAGCCCCGGCATCGACGCCTACGCCCGGCGCATGGAGGCCAAGGGCGTCGTGTGCCCGGTGCTGCCGGCCAACGTCACCGATGCGCAGCAGGTCGTGCAGTTGCTGGAACTGCTCCTGCTCCAGCTCGAGGTCTGACGGCACACCGCTCTCTCTTTCTCTTCTTCTCATTCCATTCAGGCAGCAATGAACATCACACCAAGAATCAGGCTTGCAGCGGAATCGGCCATCGACACCCTGATGCGGGAAATCAAGGGCGTGAAGGCCGTGGTGATCTCGACCGAGGATGGCCTGGAGCTGGCCGCGCGCGTCGAGAACACCGCACAGGTCGCGCGCCTGTCGGCCATCGCCAGTTCGCTGGCCGCGCTGGGCGCCGTGGCGGGCGAGGAAAGCCAGCTCGGCCACTGCGACAACGTGACCATCGAGGCCGCGAACGGCCACATCCTGATGCTGCAGGCGCGCCACCCGGAGATGACGCTGATCGTGAGCGTGGTCACGGGCCGCGAAGCCATCATCGGCCAGGTCCTCTACTACGCGAAGCAGGCGACGCAGCTGCTGCAGCACGCCTGAAGAAGGCGCGCACCGATCCACTCCGGCCGCCGCCCACCCCTTCGCCCGGGCGCTGGCCGACTTTCAGGGGCGAGGACTAGGAAAGATTTCGATGGCAAATATCAAGCAATCCATGGACGACCTGATGACCTGCGACGGCGCTCTGTGCGCGGCGCTGGTCGATTCGGGCAGCGGCATGATCCTCGGCCAGATCGGCTCCGGCGTGGACCTCGAAGTGGCCGCCGCGGGCAACACCGAAGTCGTGCGCGCCAAGATGCGCACCATGCGCGACCTGGGCCTGAACGACGTCATCGAGGACATCCTGATCACGCTGGGCAAGCAGTACCACATCATCCGCCCGATGCAGAAGCAGGAAGGCCTGTTCGTCTACCTGGTGCTGGACAAGGCCAAGTCGAACCTGGCGCTGGCCCGCCGCAAGACGCTGGACGTCGAGCAGAACCTGGTGGTCTGAGCCTGCCGGCCGCGCCCGTCACTCGCGCAGCATGCGCTGCGTGAGCTTCGGGTCGGCGGCGATCTCCGCGTCGGTGAACGGCGGCTTCGTCAGCTGCTTGCGCGCGAAGAGCGCCAGTTGATCGTTGCGATGCGGCGACGCGGGGTCCGACGATTGACCCGGCGCCAGCAGCACGCGCGCGTCGGGGCGGCCCTTGTCCCAGCGCACGATCTGGATGTACGACGAGCCGTAGAAGATGTCGTCGTAGCCCTGCCCGGTCAGCACGGTGCCTTCCACGGTATTGAGCACGCCCTGGGCGTCGGCCCCGCCGTGCAGCGGCACGCGGCCCTTGTCGGTCTTGCGCGCCAGCATCGCGCCCCAGGGCTCGTCGCCGCGCAGGCCCACGGCATCCAGCTGCCGGACCGCCTTGCCGATTGCCGCGACGACGGCCGTCGACACCTGCGGGGTGCGTGCGACCTCGCGCACGCGAAACGGCTCCGCCGGCTCGAAGGGCTGCGCGTACAGGCCGGGAATGGACCTGATCTCGGGCCACAGCACATTGAAGAGCAACGCGCCGCGGCTGTCGGCGTTGTAGTGACGGTCCCATGCCTCGAGCATTGCGCAGGCCGACGCGACGCTCGCCTTGCCGTCCGGGCTGTCGCACGCGAAGGCGATGCCGTCCATCAGCGTCTCGGCCACGTAGCTGCGGTTGGAAAAGATCAGGTCGCCGGCCTCGTCCAGGCTGAAGTTTCCGTCCTTCATGCTTTGCGCGATCTGCCGCTGCGACATGCGCATCCGCATGCTCGGCTCGCTCAACCTGCTGCCCAGCAACAACGAATAGCCCCCCAACTGCCGGCCGAAGACCGCATTGGTGTAGCTGTCCGCCGTGCTCTGGACAATGCCGCGCGTGGACAGCATCGGGAAGCTGTCGGCGCCGGCCTTCCTGAGCGTGCCATCGCCGGCGCGCAGCGTGCATGCGCTGCGGCTGCCATCGAGCGCGGCGGGCACCACGCCTTCGGGCGGTTTCACGACCGCGCAGGCCAGCAGGGTCGCATCGTCGATGTCGAGCAACGGCCCCGACTCGGTGTACACCGCCTGTCCATGGCGATCGCCCGCGATCAGGTGCGCCGTGATGCCGCGGTTGGCCGCCACGGCGGCCTTGAACTCCTCGGCGTTGCGCGCCTTCGCAACCGCCAGCATCTGGTCAAGCGCGCGCGCATTGCCTGCGTTCGGGTCCGCCACCGCGTACCGGCCCGCCGGTTGGCCCGGCTCCGCCGGCAACCGGTAGAGCGGACCGAACTTCGAATAGGGCACGCGGAAGGTGCGCGAGACGACGCGCCCGTCGCTCTGGCGCACGTCGACCACGACCTTCTTCTCCATGAGTTCGTGTGCCACGCCGTCGACCACGTGCGCAGGCTTGGGCGTCGCGCGCACGTCGAGCGCGAGCAGCAGCGGAAAGGTGATGCCCGCGGGCGACTTGATGCTCCAGGCCATGTCGCGCGTGTAGCCCGCGAGCGGCAGTGGAATGCCCAGGAAGTCGGCGCCCATCACGTCGATCTCGCCGGGGATCGTGAGGTGCATCTGGTGCATCAGCAGCCAGTGCCTGTCCCAGTTGGTGTGCGGGTTGGCAATCATGAGGGCGCCATCGCTCCCGGTGGCGTCGGCGCCGAAGGCCCACATGTTGCTGGCCATCTGGCTGGTCGGCGCTACCTGGGCGGCCGGCGCACTGCTCACGCCGATCTGTTCCCACGAGGAGTCGGCGGCAGCAGCGGCGACCTTCCTCCCGCTCCAGATCAGGCCGATCTGCAGCGTGGCGCGCAGCACATCGTGCGCGGTCATCTGCGGCGGGGCCACGCCGCCGCAGGCGGTGGCGCGTGCCTCGGGCGTCATGTCGCGCAGATGGCGGTTGAAACCGGCGGCATAGCCCTCGGCAAGCCCGCGCGCATTGGCTGACAGCTCACGCCACGCGCCGTCCAGGATCTCGTCGGAGAGCTGCACGCGATAGAAGACATCGCTGGCGAGGTTCGGCAGCTGCTGGAAGCCCACCAGCGCCTTGCCCTCCGCGCCGAACAGCCCGGCGCGAAGGCCGCGCAGCGTGACCATGCGGTCGGCCAGCAGGCACAGGTGGTCGCGCCCCATGCTGTAACCGTAGCCGTAGCCCAGGCCGGCGTAATCCTTGGCCGAGATGTGCGGCACGCCGTATTCGGTCCAACGCACCTGGGCCTCGTATTTCGACGTGGGGGTGGGCGTGGGCGCAGGTGTGGCGGGCGACGGCCATCCGATCCCGCCGCCGCCGTTGCTCCCGCCACAGCCCGCCGCGATGCACGCGACCGCGCACAAACCCGCGCGCAGGGCACCGATGCCGCCGCGCGTCATGTCCTGCTCCCGCCCACCGGCTGGCTCTTGCGCGCAATCACCTGCATCTCCACCCACGCCTTGGGCACGGCGATGCCGGCCAGCATCGCGGTGCCGGTCGGCTTGCAGGGCAGCACCTCGGACAGCGTCTGCACCACCGCGCCCAGGTGCTCGGCCCCGGCCACGATCAGCGTGTAGTTGACGACCTGCTCCAGCCGGCCGCCGCAGGCCGCCAGGTATTTTTCGATGTTGCGCACCATGAGCCGCGTCTGGTCCTCGGCGCTGACCGCGAGCGTCTGCGTGTCGTAGTCCATGCCGATGGTGCCGGAGACGAAGATCCATTCGTCGTCGAACATCGCGCGGCTGTAGGGCGCGTTGACGAAGGGCAAGGGGAAGTCGGCGGTCTGCATGCGGTGGTCTCTCTTTCGTTGATGAAGTGGGTTCAGGCCCGTGTCATCTCGCGCGCGATGGCGCGGGCGTGGATGTCGGTGGAATCGAACAGCGGCACGGAGCACGCGATCCAGGGCTTGACGACGCTCAGCTCGGTGCAGCCCAGCACGATGCCCTGGGCGCCACGCGCCACGAGGTCGTCGCACAGCGTCGAGATGACTGCCGCGTCGGCCTCGCCGGCTTCTCCAAGCGCCAGCGGGCCGAAGATCGCCGCGTCCAGCGTGCGTCGCTGCGCCGCGTCGGGCAGCACCAGCTCGAAGCCCGCGCCCTCCCCCAGCATCTGGCCGAAGAACGGCGCGTCGAGCGCGAAGCTGGTGGCCAGCAGGCCGAGGCGGCGCATCGACGGGTACAGGGCGGCCACGTGGTCGCCAGTTTCCCGCGCCACATGCACCAGCGGCACGCCCGCCGCGGCCTGCACGGCATCGGCCGCGAAGTGCCCGGTGTTCGCCAGGATCGCGACGAGGTCCGCGCCGCTTGCGCGAACCTGTCGCGCGGCGGTTTCCATCTGGGCGCGCGCGTCGTCCGGGCGTCCGGCCGTCATGGCGGCGATGACATCGGCGAAGTCCAGGCTCACGATCACGCAGCGGGCCGAGTGCAGGCCGCCGAGTTCGCGCTGGATGTGCTCGTTCAACAAGCGGTAGTAGCTGAGCGTGGAAGGCCACGCGACGCCTCCGATCAGGCCCGCGGTTTTCATGACGCATTCCCTCTCAGTCGAGCTTGAAGCCGAGCTTCTTGATCACCGGGCTGTAGCGCACCAGGTCGCTGTCGATGCGGCCCTTGAGTGCGCTCACGCTGGTCTGTGCGGCCGGCTCGAAGCCGAACACGAGCAACTTCTCGACCACGTCGGGCTGGCGGATGGCCCAGTCGACGCCGTCGCTCACGCGCTTGGCGATCTCGGGCGGCAGGCCGGCCGGGCCGACGACGCCAAACCACACGGAGAAGTCGACGCCCTTGTAGCCCAGTTCGTCGAGCGTGGGCACGTCGGGCAGGCCCGAGAAGCGCCTGGCCGAGGTGACGGCCAGGATCTTCGCGCGCCCCGCCTTCACGAACTGCACATAGGGCGCCATGCCGTCGAAGGCCGCGTCGATGTCGCCCGCGATGGTGGCCTGTGCTACTTCGGCGCTGCCCTTGTAGGGCACGCGCGTGATCTCGATGCCGGCGCTGCGGTTGAACTCCTCCAGCGCCATCTGCGACAAGATCGCGGCCGCGCCGATGTTGATCTTGCCGGGCTCGGCCCTGGCGCGCTTCACCAGCTCATGCACGTCGCCCACGCTGCCTGCCTGGGTGCGCGCGATGACGGCCGTGGGCGAGGTAATGGCCAGCGCCACCGGCGTGAAGTCCTTGCGCGGGTCGTAGGGCAGCCGGTTGTACAGCGAGGGGTTGAGCACGAAGGTCTGGTCGATGGACCACAGCAGCGTGTAGCCGTCGGGCGGGGCCTTCATGAGCTCCTGCGCGCCGATCAGCGTGTTGCCGCCGGGCTTGTTGTCGACCACCACCTGCTGGCCCAGCTGCATCTGCAGCTTGGCCGCGATGAGCCGCGCCGCCACGTCGGCGCCGCCGCCCGCCACGAAGGGAACGACCAGCCGGATCGGCCGCGCGGGCCACGCCGAAGCGGCGCCCTGCGCGCTGGCAAGCGCCGGCACCAGCCCCGCGGCGAAGGCCGCCAGGAGCCCCAGAAACCGGCAGACACGTCGAGCATTCATCCATAAACTCCGTTCGAACCAAAGTGTTCCAACGCTAACGCCGCAGGGCAGGGTTTTCTATGCCGATCCCATCGCAGACTGTGCCGATCCAGCCGTCGCCGTTCGCGTCCGCCGCGCTGCGCGAGGACGATTTCAATGCCGCGCTGATCCGCCTGCCCGCCGACCGACCGCTCGCGCTGCCGGCGCTGCACGACGGCGCCAGCCGCGAGGTGCGCTGGCCCGACGACGGTGGCCGCATCCTGCGCCTGCGAACCACGCCCTGGGAAGGCGCGAGCGCGCTGTACTTCGATTTCAGGCTCAACGACGACCTGCACGTGCAGCTGGCGCCCGGCAACGAACTGCTGCTGACCTTCTTTCTCTCGGGCCACGTCACGGGCGAGATCGGCAGCGCGCAGGGACGGCCGCTGGATTTCCGCGTCGACCGCGCGCTGCTGCGCACGCCGAACCGCGACGGCGGCTACCTCATCCACATTCCCGGCGCCTGCCGCAACAACTTCGTCCAGTTTCGTCTGCGGCGCGACCTGCTGCCGCGCTGGCTGCAGGCGCTCGGCGTGCGGCTGCCCGCGCGGCAGATGAGCGAGCTGGTCGAGCGCGACGATGGGCGGGTGCTGTGCAACGCAGCGCTCACACCGCGCGTGCGCGACTGCCTGGCGCGCATCGGCGACGAACCCTCCGATCGCCCGGCCTTCGTGCCGCTGTTCCATGCGCGCGCGACCGAGCTGCTGACCTGCGTGCTGCTCGACCTGGGTCAACTGCTGCGCCCGGCGCGTTCCGAAGAGAGCCATGGCGGTGCGGCGGCGCAGACGGTGCGCAGGCTGCGTGCACTGCTCGGCGAAGCACCAGCGCAGGCCTGGACGGTCGATGCGCTTGCACAGCGGCTCGACCTGCGCGTCGCGCGGCTGCAGGCGCACGTGAAGGAGGCCGAGGGCACGACGGTCTACGGCCTGCTCGTGGCCGAGCGGCTGGCGCTGGCCGCCCGGCTGCTGCGCGACACGCAGCTCAGCGTGCAGGCCATCGCGGCCGAGGCGGGATGGGAGTGCCACGGCCGCTTCACCGCGGCATTCCGCAAGCAGCACGGCGTGGCGCCGCGCGCCTACCGCCTGCAGCAGGCGCCGCCGGCCAACCGCGGCGCCTGAAGCGTCTGAAGAACGATCGGGCGGCGGCTCAGCCGCGCGGTGCCATCAGCGTGTTCGACGGCAGCGTCTCGTCGAGCAGCTTGCGCCCGGTTTCCACGCCCGCCACCGGCAGCAGCGCCGGATCGAGCAGGCCCACCTGCACCAGCACGCTCGCCTGGTCCCAGTAGATGTGCTCGTGGTAGAGCTTGTCGCCGCGGAACTTGATGACCGCCAGCAGAGGAATCTCCACGCGCTTGCCCGTAGGCTTCACGCCCGGCAGCATCCACGGGATCTCGGTGGTGTGGGTGAAGCAGAACAGCATCTCGTCCACCACCTGCGTCGCGCCGATGGTGCGCGAGATCGGCACCAGCGAGGTGTCGGGCGGGTTGCTGTTGACGAAGTGGTTCGTATAGAACGCGTGCAGGTTCTTGTAGCCCACGCCGCCGGTCATGGTCGGGATGTGATTCACGTAAGGCTCGGCCACCATCGTGCCCATGGTGTCGTCGACGTTGCGGGTGCCGAACTCGTACTCGCAATGCTTGTCCCACAGCGCCGCGAGGTCGTAGTGCGGACCCATGACCGACTTCAGCGCCGCGATGCTGCGCTCGTGCGCCATCAGCGCCGAGGCGCGGTGGTAGTGGTCGCCGCCGATGCGCGCGAAGGCGTGGTCGACGCCGGAGTACACATGCACCTCCACGTTCGGGCGGCCGCGCAGTGTCTGCACGATGCGGTCGCGCGCCTCGGGCGGACAGAAGCCGTCGAGCTCGGCCACGTGCAGCGCCAGCCGGCAGCGGATGCGGTCGGCTTCGTCCAGCGCGGCGTCGATGCCCACGCCGTAGTAACCCACCGCCACATCGACGTCGGTGCGGCAGGCCGCGAGGTAGGCGAGCTTGCCGCCCAGGCAGAAGCCCAGCACGCCGACCTTGCCGCCGGTCACCTCGGGGCGCTGGCGCAGCGCGGTGATCGCGGCCTGCATGTCCTGCATGCCCAGCGCCTCGTCAAAGCCCTGGTAGAGCGCGAAGGCGCGCTGCCAGTCGTCGGGGGCATAGCCGAGCTGCACGCCGGGCTCCTGGCGCCAGAACAGGTCGGGCACGAGCACCACGTAGCCTTCCTCGGCGTAGTAGTCGGCGACGTCGCGCATGGTCTTGTTGACGCCGAAGATCTCCTGCGCGAGCACCAGACCCGGGCCAGTGCCGCTGCGCGGCACGGCCAGGTAGGCGCCGAAGCTGCCGCTGCCATCGGAGGCCTGGATGCGGATGTCTTGCGACGAGGAAGCGGGGGCGTTGTTCTGCATGGGGGTTGACTCCGTTCTCAAAACTGGAAGGTGGACGTGGGGAACCAGGGGCTCACTGTACGCATTCTGGATGGCGGGTCGTGATCTGGTAGTAGCCCGAGTGAAAGACCAGCGGCTCGCCGTCGAAGCGCTCGTAGCCCTCGACCTCGCCGATGAAGATCAGGTGATCGCCGCCGTCGTACTGCCGCACGTTGCGGCACACGAAGCGCGCGAGCACGCCGTTGAGCAACGGCACACCGGCCGTGCCCTCGCAGCAGTCGACACCGCCGAACTTGTCGGCCTGCGGTGTCGAGAACTGCCGCGACAGGTGATGCTGCTGCGACGCCAGGATGTTGATCGCGAAATGGCTGGCACCGGTGAAGTCGGCCACGCTCGGGGCCTGGCGCGCGAGGCTCCACAGCACCAACGGCGGATCGAGCGAAACCGACGAGAACGAGTTCGCCGTCATGCCCACGCGGCGGCCGTCGAGCGCGCGCGTGGTGATGACCGTGACGCCGGTGCTGAACTGGCCGAGCGCGCGGCGGAAATCGCGCCGGTCGAAGCGGTCGACGGCCGCTTCGCGCGCCTTGGCTTCGAGCAGCCGATCGGTCTCAGCCGCGTCGAACCACCAGGGCGCGAAATCGCGCGGGTCGTCGAAGCCGTTGACCACCGCGCTCGCCACCGCGGGCATGTGCGTGGCGCTTTGCAGCAGTTTCTGCAGGTGCGGCTTCGGGGGCGCGAGCAGGCTGTTCGTCCAGTCGGTGGCCCAGCGGGCGTAGCCTTCCCAGTAGCGGTCGAAGGTCTGCTGCATCCACTCGGCATCGAAGGGCGCGTCGCCGTGCTCCAGGATGCGCTGCAGGTAGATGTCGGCCGCCTTGGCCGCGTTGTTCGAGCCCTGGCCCGTGATCGGGTCGTTGAGCACCACGGCGTCGGCCAGGCCCAGCACGCAGCGGCCCGAGGGCAGCGTGGCCACCGGCTGGCGCACCACGGGCGTGACGCGCCCGCGCAGCACGCCGTGGTCGTCGGTCAGTTCGATGTGCGCGCAACGCTCGGCTTCCCACGGCAGGAAGTCCGCGAGGATCTGCTTGCTGCGCGCCAGGTGTTCCTGCGGCGTCTTCACGTCGTCCCAGCAGTCCATCGGACCGCCGGGCACGCCCTCGAACACCATGATCTCGCAGGGGCCCGACGTGGTCAGCGCGGGGAACACGAAGTACTCGCCCACGCCCGGGATCAGGTTGAAGCACACGGCCGCGAAGTCTTCGCGCGGGCGCATGCCCTTGACGTAGGTCAGTGCCAGCGCGCGCTGCGGGCTCTCGAACGGCGAGCGCGCCGCGTCGCGCGGGAACAGCGCAGAGATCTCGCCCTTGCCGCTGGCCACCACCACGAGGTCGTGCGTGCGGGCGCAGTCTTCCAGCGTGTCGATGCCCGCGTCCTGATGCACGAGCCGGCCGCCGCGCGCCTCGAAGGCGTGCATCCATGCCGGGATCTTCAGCCGCTGGTCGACCGACTGCGCGGGGCCGTCGAGCCGCGCGCTCCATGCGATGGCGCGCGCACCCTCGGGGCTGCGCACCGCCATGCCGATGCCTTCCACCACCGGGCAGGTGTCGGCCCAGTAGTCCAGGCCGAGCGCGCGCTCGGTCTGCAGCGCGGTCTCGAACATGCACTGGCTGGACATCACCGGGCCGCTCTCGATCTCCTGCGCGGTGCGGTTGGAATACACCGTCACCTCGCACCCGCCGCCCAGCAGGCCCAGCGCGAGCTGCATGCCGGACTGGCCCGCGCCGATGATGGCCACGCGTCGTGTCATGTGCGCGCTCCGTCTATGCCGCCACTGCTGCGCAGGTGGCCAGGTAGCGCTCGGCCTCCTCGGGCTCGGCGAACCACGGGAAGAAGGTGCGCGGATCGTCGAAGCCGTTGGCGATGGCGCTGGCCAGCGGCGGAACGGCACCGGCGCCGCCGAGCAGGTTCAGCACATGGGGCGGCGGCGGTGCGAGCAGCATGTTGGTCCAGCGCGTGACCCATTGCGCATAGCCGAACCAGTAGCGGTCGAAGGTCTGCTGCATCCACGGTGCATCGGCCGCGCCTTCGCCGCGCGCCAGGATGCTCTTCAGGTACGCATCGGCGCACTTGGCCGCGTTGTTCGAGCCCTGCCCCGTGATCGGGTCGTTGAGCACCACCACGTCGGCCATGCCGAGCACCTTGCGCCCCGAGGGCAGAGTGGCGATCGGCTTGCGCACGGTGGGCGCGAAGCGGCCCGCGAGGATGCCGTTGTCGTCGGTGAGCTCGATGTCCTTGCAGCGCTCGGCCTCCCAGGGCGTGAAGGTGTCCAGGATCCATTGGCTGCGCGCGAGGTGTTCCTGCGGCGATTTCACGTCGGCCCAGCAGTCCATCGGACCGCCCGGCACGCCTTCGAACACCATGATCTCGCACGGGCCCGTGGTGGTCAGCGCCGGGAAGACGAAATACTCGCCCACGCCGGGGATCAGGTTGAAGCACACGGCCGAGAAATCGGCGCGCGGGCGCATGCCCTTCACGTAGGTGAGTGCCAATGCGCGCTGCGGCTGGTCGTAGGTCGACTTGGCGGCGTCGCGCTCGAAGAGCTTGGATATCTCGCCCTTGCCGCTGGCCACCAGCGTGAGGTCGTGGCTGCGGGTGCAGGCTTCGAGGTCGTCGATGCCCGCGTCCTTGAAGACCAGCTCGCCGCCCTTTTTCTGGAACAGCGCCATCCACGCGGGCACCTTCACGCGCTGGTCGACCGACTGCGCGCTCGAATTCAGCCGCGCCGCCCATTCGATGGCCTTGGCGCCCTTCTGCTCGGGATGCGGCACGGCGAAACCGATGCCGTCCACCGTGGGACAGTCTTTCGCCCACTGGTCCAGCCCCAGGTCACGCTCGACCTGCAGCGAGGTGTGGAACATGCACTGGCTGGACATGACCTTGCCCTGCCGGATGTCGTCCGCACTGCGGTTGCTGTACATCGTGACCTCGTAGCCCGCATCCAGCAGGCCCAGTCCCAGTTGCAGGCCCGACTGGCCTGCGCCGACGATGGCGATTCGCTTCATGGCTGTCTCCTTCTTTGGTTGTCTCGTGGTGGTGTTGTCGTTGCGCTCGAATGGATCAGGGTTCCATCAGTCGGGGGATGGCCGGCACCGCCTGTTCGGGGCCCATGGCGCTGTAGCCACCGTCCACCGCATAGTCGGCGCCCGTGACGAAACTCGCGTGCTCGGAGCACAGGAACAGCACCACCTGCGCCACCTCGTCCGGGTCGCCCACGCGCCCGAGCAGGTGGTACGGCGCGGCCACGCGGTCGGTGCGCGCGCGGTCGCCGCCGGTGAGCTGGTCCATCACGGCCGACCAGGTCCAGCCCGGCGAGACGCTGTTGACGCGGATGCGGTCGGGCGCGAGGTCCATCGCCATGTTGCGCGTGAGTTGCGCCATCGCGGCCTTGCTGACCGGATAGAGCCAGCGCCCGGTCTGGGCCACGCGCGAGGAGATGCTGGTGAAGTTCACCACCGCCCCGCCGCCGGCCGCCAGCATGTGCGGATGCACGGCCTGCAGCATCGCGACCGCACTGGCCACGTTGACGTTGAAGGACGTGAGCCAGTCGGCGCGCGGCGACTTGAAGCCGTCGTCCACATAGGAGCACGCCAGGTTCACGAGAAAGTGCACGCCGCCGTGGCGGGAAGCGGCCTCGTCGACGCAGGCCTTCACCTGCGCGTCGTCGGTGATGTCGGTGCGCACGAAACGCACGCCGGCACCCAGCGAGTCGGCCAGCGGCTGGCCCTTGTCGGCGTCGATGTCGGCGATGACCACCTTCACGCCCGCCGCGTGGAAGGCGCGCACCAAACCGGCGCCTATCAATGTCGAACCACCCGTGACGATGGCGCTCTTGCCTTCGAGTCCCTTGAACATGAAGCGTGTCTCCTCGGTTGAATCGCCGGTCTGGCGAATGGGCCAAAGGTAGAACGCAAGGCCTCGCCGGCCGATCCCGAAAACGCAGGCGCTGTCCCTGCCGCGCAGGTTTTTTCGGGGGTTCCAAGGGACGGCCCGAATTGTGGGCTGGAAGGCTTTTTGCTACGGTCCACCCGCTTCCCATGGAAACCGCCACCGCCCCACGGCTGCCGCTGCAGCGTTACCGTTTGTTCGAAAGCCACGACATGGACGAGGCGCGCGAGAGCGTGGCCCGCGTGTTCTGCCCGCACGGCCTCACGATGCTGCGCCCGCGCACCGAACTGGACGCCTGCCACCACAGCGCCCGCCTGCACCGCGACGTGAGCCTGAACTACGTGCAGTACGGCCCCGGGGTTCAGATCGACCCCGGCTACCTGCAGGATTTCTTCCTGTTGCAGATTCCGTTGCGCGGCGGCGCCGACATCCGCTGCGGCGGTCAGCAGGTCGAGGCCACGCCCCGGATGGCCTCGCTGCCCTCGCCCACCGAGCAGTTGTCGATGCGCTGGGCCGACGACAGCCCGCACCTGATCGTGCGCATTGCGCGCGCGGCGCTGCTGTCGCGGCTCGAGGCGCTGCTGCAGGCACCCGTGCGCCAGCACCTGGTGTTCGACCTCGGCGTGCCGCTGGACAACCCGGCGCTTGCGCCGGTGGTGCACTACATCGACTACCTGCGGCTCACGCTGGACGCCGGCAACGCCCTGCAGGCCGGCGGGCGCCTGGCGGAGCACGCCGAGGAATACCTGATGTCGAGCCTGCTGATGTCGGCGGGCCACAACCACTCGCGCGCGCTCGCGGGCGACAACCAGCGCCACCTGCTGCCGCGCGCGGTGCGCAAGGCGCAGGAGTTCATGGCCGCGCATGCCGAGCAGCCGCTGTCGTTGGCCGACGTGTGCCGCGAGGCCGGCTGCAGCGCACGCGCCCTGCAGCTCGCGTTCCGCCAGCATGCGGGCCAGGGGCCGATGGAGTTCCTGCGCGAGCTGCGGCTGGACCGCGTGCGCGCCGAGCTGCAATCCGCGTCCGTGCGCACCGGTGTGCGCGACGTGGCCGAGAAGTACGGGTTTCTCCACCTGGGCCATTTCGCCGCGCAGTACCGCGCGCGCTTCGGCGAACGGCCGTCGGACACGCGCTCACGCCACGCACCGGCCGAGCACTGACGCTCTGCGTTCAGGCCCGGTCGCGGTGATCGGCCTCGCCGTGCTTCCAGTAGCCCTTGGCGCTCAGGCGCTCGCGCGCCAGACCCTGATCGTTCAGGAAATGCGCGCGCAGCGTGCGCACTACGCCCGATTCGCCCGCCAGCCAGATGTAACCCGGCCCCGCCGGCTGCGGGCGGTGCATCAGCTGCTGCTGCAGCGCCAGCCCCGGCTCCGACGGATCGCCCGTGAGCCAGCAGGTGCGCAGCACGGCCCGTGAGCGGATCTCCTGCACATCGGCGGCCGTGGGCACCTCGACGTAGGTCTTGAGGCGGATCTCCGGCCCGAGGCTGGCGGCGATCGCCTGGATCGCGGGCAGCGCCGTCGCGTCGCCGGCCAGCATCACCCAACGTGCGTCCGGCGGGAGCGCGAAACCGCCGTCACGCGGGCCGGCGAAGCCGACGCTTTCGCCCGGTTGCACCCGGGCCGCCCAGGCCGAGGCCGGGCCTTCATGGCCGCTGTCGCCGTGCAGCACGAAGTCCAGCTCGAGCGTGGCAGCAACGCGGTCGACGCGGCGGATCGTGTAGGCCCGCCCTTCGCCGCCGGGCACGAACACCTTCACCCAGGCGCCGGGCTGATCGGTCGCCGCATGGCGCAGGAAGGCCGCGACGTCCGGGCCACCGAGGGTGATGCGACGCATGTGCGGCGTCACGAGACTGCACCGCAGGACACAGGCTTCCCGCCGCAGTCCTCGTGCTGGCGGGGCCTCGGCGGTCGATGGCAGGGGGAGTGGAAAGGCGGGAGGCAACGCACGCGGCGCGTGGGCCTCGAAGGCATTGGCTGTCATGGTGTGGTGTATCTACTTCGAACTTGCGGATTCCAGAATGCGAGCATTTGCTCGCTCTCTTTTAGAATACGAGCCATCACTCGCATTGAAAACTCGCATTCGAGACATCCGATGAAATCCCCGCCCCAGCCAAGAAAGACGCCGCGCCAGGCGCGTTCCCAGCAGATGGTCGAGGTCATTCTGGAAGCCACGGCTCGCGTTCTGGGCGAGCGCGGCTATGCCGGCACCAACACCAACGTGGTGGCCGAACGCGCCGGTGTGAGCGTGGGCTCGGTCTACCAGTACTTCCCGAACAAGGACTCGCTGATCACGGCACTGCACGAGCGGCATGCGACGCAGATGTACGCGGCCATCGACGAAGTGCTGGCCGCGTCGCGCGCGCGCAGCCTGCGCGGGCGCGTGCAGGCGATGGTGCGAGCGCTGCTCGCGGCGCACGCGGTGTGCCCCGAACTGCACCGCGTGCTCGAAAAGGAGTTCCCCTTCTTCGACGCGCCGCGCGAAGAAAGCGCCGCCGACCACGACATCTTCCGCCGCGTGCGCCAGCTGCTGGACGAGCACCGCCCCGAGCTGACGCCGCGCAACCTCGACCTGGCCACCTGGGTGGTGCTGCAGATCATGGAGACGCTGGTGCATGCGGCCGTCATCGAGCCGCCCGCGCAGTTCGCACCCGCGGCGCTCGAAGCTTCGATCGTCGATGCGCTCATGGGCTATCTCTGCGGCCCGTCTCCCTCTGGTCGCCAGGTTGAATCTCATGCATGAACCTCCGGGAACGCAGGGGACGCAGACACACGTCTCCTTTCTCCCATGACTGCATGACAAACGAGAAGGAAAAATGGGAAGCCGCCCGTGAACCGGCCTTTCACGGGCCTTTCAATCTGGCAAAGGTCGTGCGGGTACTGACCCGATTCAGCGGCCCGTGGCCTAGACTCCCCGCCATGACCGCCCAGCCCTTCCTCCTCCACACCCGGACGTCCCGCCTCGGCGGTTGCACGCCCTCGCTTGCGTGGGTGACAGCGGCGGCTCAGCAGACGCCCGCACATTCCTGAGCCCGGCGGTCCGCCTCTTTCTCTTCCCTTTCAGCGCAAACCATCGACCGCCGGGCACCTGCCCCGCGCGGCTGCGCCCCCGGGCTCCGGGGTCGCGTTCGACTGGAGTGCGTCATGCAACATCAACTGGGCCCGCGGGAGCACGCCCTTCCCCGCAGCGATGGCGTCGCATCCGATACGCCGTCTTTTCGATCCATCCTCGCCGTCACCGACCTCTCGGCACGCGGCAACCGGGCCGCCGAACGCGCCGCCCTGCTCGCCGCCGAACATGGCGCGCTGCTGAAGATCGTGTACGCACCCGCGGACCTCGCGCCGCTGGCGCACGCCGAAGCGGCGACCGCCCTCGCCGCGCTGGCACGCTCCATTGCCTCGCGCTTCGACGTGCTGGTCAAGCAGGTCGCAGGCCCCAGCGGGGGTTTCGCGCAGATCGTCGACGAGGCATGCCACGTCGACCTCGTGGTGGTCAGCTATGAACGCGACCGCTCGCCCGGCGCCTTCTTCACCGGCCAGCCCGTGGAGCGCCTGCTGCGGCAGCTGCGCTGCCCGGTGCTCGTGACGCGGCTGGACACGCGCCTACGCTACGGCCGCATCCTGGTGGCCGTCGACTTCACACCGGCATCGCGCGAACTCGTGAGCCTGGCCCACGGGCTGGACCCGAACGCCTCGCTGGAGCTGTTCCATGCGCTCAACACGATGCACGAAAGCAAGCTGCGCTATGCCGAGGTGTCGGACCATGCCATCAAGGCCTACCGCCACGACAGCATGCGGCAGGCACGCGAGCGGCTGTTCTCGCTGACCGACTCGTCGAACGCGCGGCGCAATCGCGTGCTGTCGGCCATCGGCCGCGGCGACCCGGCACGGCACGGCAGGCCACGGTGCAGCAGCAGCACGCACGCGCCGAGCTGCTGGTGGTCGGCAAGCGCCGCGCCCATCCGCTGGCCGACTTCCTGTTCGGCAGCGTCGCGCAACGCGTGCTGTGCTGGGCCACGGGCGACGTGCTGGTGGTGCCCGGCGACCGGCGCGCCGAACGTTCGTCGCCGGTCATTTCAAGGAAGCTGCAAGATGTTCGCTGAAGACCCGCTCATCAAGTACCCGCTGCGCCAGTCGCTGCTGCCCGGCGCCGAAGGCCTGGCCGTCTTTGCCCAGCGCGGACCGGTCGACTGGCTCTCGCGCCCCGACCAGTACCTCTTCATCTGCGAAGGACGCGGCGGCCAGATCTACGCGTCGAACGAGGCCTCGCTCGAAGAAGCCCAGCAGCTCATCAGGGACGCGCACGGCGACCAGATCGTCTCGCGCGAACCCGAGATCCACACCTTCGTCGACCCCGAACTCGACGCGGTGGTCGAGCCGATCATGTTCCTCCGGCTGAAGAGCCCCCGGGCCTACGCCACGGTGCTGCGCGACGAACTCGACCGGCGCCGCGCGGATGTGAAGGAGGAAGACCTGCAGCGCCACGATGTCGTCATCCGCGCCGAGGTGCGGCTGGCCGACCTCATGGGCTATGCGAAGGAAGCACTGGCCATGTCCAACGGGTCGGTGGTGATCTGGAACTGGTTGCTGCGGTACGGGATGGCCTAGCCCGATTTCCCTCCGGCGTGCGACGCATGCGCGTCGCCCTTGACGCCCCGCAAGCGCAAGGCATTGGTGATGACCGACGCCGAACTCAGGCTCATCGCCAACGCCGCGATCATCGGCGACAACAGCCATCCGGTGAACGGGAACAGCACGCCCGCGGCCAGCGGCACGCCCAGGGCGTTGTAGAGGAACGCGAAGCCCAGGTTCTGCTTCATGTTGGCGATGGTCTGCTCGGAGATGACGCGCGCCTGTGCAATGCCACGCAGGTCGCCCTTGACCAGCGTCACCTGGGCGCTGTTCATCGCGACGTCGGTGCCGGTGCCCATGGCCACGCCCACATCGGCCTTGGCCAGCGCGGGGGCGTCGTTGATGCCGTCGCCCGCCATCGCGACGACGCGGCCTTCGCGCTGCAGCCTGTCGACCAGCGCGAGCTTGTCGGCGGGCTTGACCTCGCCGTGGACCTCGTCGATGCCCAGCCTCGCCGCCACGGCCCGGGCCGTGGTGAGCCCGTCGCCGGTGGCCATGATCACCCGCATGCCTGAGGCCTTGAGCGCGGCCAGCGCTTCCATGGTGGTGGCCTTGATCGGGTCCGAGACCGCGAGCAGGCCGGCGGGCCGGCCGTCGACCGCCAGGAACATGACGCTGGCGCCCTCCGCCCGCAGGGCCTCGGCCTTCGGCTTCAGGTCGTTGACCGGGACGCGCAACTGATCCATGAGCGCGGTGTTGCCGAGTGCCAGCTTCCGGCCCTCGACGCCGCCGCTCACGCCGATGCCGCTGCTGGATTCGAAATCGTCGGGCGTCGCCAGCGCAAGGTTGCGCTCGCGTGCCGCGCGCACGATGGCGTCGGCCAGCGGGTGTTCGCTGCCCTGGTCCAGACTGGCTGCGAGCCGCAGCACCTCGTCTTCCGTGAAGCCCGGCGAAGGCACCGCGCGTTCGAACTGCGGCCGGCCTTCCGTCAAGGTGCCGGTCTTGTCGACGATGAGCGCATCGACCTTGCGGAAGTTCTCGATCGCCGCGGCATCGCGGAACAGCACGCCCTGCGTCGCGGCCTTGCCCGTGGCCACCATGATCGACATGGGCGTGGCCAGGCCGAGCGCACAGGGGCAGGCAATGATGAGCACCGCCACTGCGTTGATGAGGCCGTGCGTCCAGCTCGGCTCAGGCCCGAACAGACCCCAGGCGAAGAAGGTCAGCACTGCGATGGCGATGACCGCCATGACGAAGTAGCCGGCGACGTGATCGGCCATTCGCTGCATCGGCGCCCTGGAGCGCTGGGCCTGCGCGACCATCTGGACGATGCTCGCGAGCACGGTCTGGGAGCCGACCTTCTCGGACTGCATGACCAGCGCACCGTTGGTGTTCATCGTGGCGCCGATGAGCTTGTCGCCGATCCGTTTGGTGACGGGCAACGGCTCTCCGGTAAGCATCGACTCGTCGACGGCGCTGACGCCTTCGATCACCACGCCATCGACGGGCACGTTCTCGCCAGGGCGCACGCGCAGCCTGTCGCCGACGTGCACGTGGCCGATCGGCACATCTTCCTCGGTGCCGTCGGCGCCGATCCGGCGGGCGGTCTTGGGCGCAAGGCTCAGCAGCGACTTGATGGCGGCGGAGGTTTGCGAGCGCGCCTTGAGTTCGAGGATCTGTCCCAGCAGCGTGAGCGAAATGATCACCGCGGCGGCCTCGAAGTAGACCGAGACACGCCCCATCGAAACGAACGATGCCGGAAAGACGCCTGGCGCCACCGTGGCCACGAGGCTGTAGACAAAGGCAGCGCCCGTGCCCAGGCCGATCAGGGTCCACATGTTCGGGCTGCGGTTCGCGACCGATTGCACCGCGCGCTCGAAGAACGGCCAGCCGGCCCACAGCACGATCGGCACGGTAAGCACGAGTTCGATCCAGCTCTGCGTGTCCATCGCGAACCACTGCAGGCGATGGCCGGCCATGGCGAGCACCGTGACGACGAGGGTGAGCGGCAAGGTCCAGAAGAAGCGCCGCTTGAAGTCCTTGAGCTCGGGGTCCTCGCCCTCCTCGAGGGACGGCATCTCGGGCTCCAGCGCCATGCCGCACTTGGGGCAGTTTCCCGGGTGCGCCTGCCGGATCTCCGGGTGCATGGGGCAGGTGTACATCGTGCCCACGGGGCCGGGCTGCGTGGGCGCTTCCGGTGCGTGCGAATCAGGCTTGATGTATCTGGCGGGGTCGGCCTCGAATTTGGCCTTGCAACCCGCGCTGCAGAAATGGACCGGCGCGCCGGCATGCTGCAGGACGTGCGGCGACTGGGCGGTCACGGCCATCCCGCACACGGGGTCCTTTAGGCTCGCCTCGGGCGCATGCGCTCCGTGGTGCCCGGCATGGTGCGCGTGCGGGCTGGAAGGCGTGGTGTTCATTCAGCTTCTCCAACGAAAGATGGCCAGGTGCCCCGTCGTGCGGGACGGATCACTTCGGCGGGTAGCCCGCTTCCGTCAGCGCGTCAGCCACGGCCGCGCGGTCTTCGGTGCTGTCGATGCGCACGGTGCGGGCCGCGAGGTCCACTTCGATCCTGGCCTGGCCATCCAGTTGCTTGACCGCCCGCGCGATCCGCCCGGCGCAGCCCCCGCAGGACATCGACTCGATGACAAACTCTTCCATGGAAAGCTCCTTGTCTTGAAAGTGCCTCCAGTTTCAGGCTTGACACCATGTCAAGGTCAAGCGGCGGGCGGGCCGCGCCTACTTTCCGGCCTTCGAGACCTTCACGGCGCCTTTCATGCCCGCGTCGTAGTGGCCCGGTTGCAGGCAACCGAAGTCGACCTTGCCGGCCTTGGTGAACTGCCAGACGATCTCGCCGGTCTTGCCTGCGGCCAGCGTGACCATGTTCGGATCGGCGTGCTCCATCTCGGGGTTCTTCTTCATGGCTTCGTAGTGCGCCTTGAGCTCCTTTTCGGTACCGAGCACGAGTTCATGCCTCAGCACACCGGAGTTCTTGACGACGAAGCGCACGGTCTCGCCCTGCCTGACGCTGATGTCGGCCGGCGAGAAGCGCATGGTGTCGGTCATGTCGACGTGGATCGTGCGCGTGACCTTGGCGGCGACGCCGGGCTTGCCGACCGCTTCGTTCGCATCGTGGCCGTGGCCGCCGGCGTGCGTGCCGGACGCGAGGGCGCCCGCGGATGCCAGCACGATCAGCGCTGCGAGGGTGGTGTTGCGAGTTGCTGCTTTCATGAGTTTCCTTTTGGGGTGGATGAGGATAGGGAGGAGTCAGGGAGAGAGAACGACAAGGGATCGATGCCCGCCCTTGGGCGCAAGGCCGATCGACGTGGGCACGTCGTGCCCCATCGCATTCAGCGTGCGAGCCTCTTGTGGCGGTGGAAAGCCCAGTCATGAACGGCGCACGTCATGGCCGCCCGAAGGGCGTGACGCAGGGTCACAGGCGCACGAACGCGTCAGGTGCGAGGCGGCTTGTCGAGAACGCGCGGCGGGAGCGTGGCCATCGGGATGACGGGCTCCGCCAGGTCGGCTTGGGGAAGATCGTGGAAGAGGGCCCACGCCAGCGTGGTGGTCAGGGCCGTGGCATGGCAGGCACTGCAGATGCTGCACTTGTGCATCGCGTCGTCGGTCTTCGCCGGCGGCTTGGCTTCCTGCGCCCCTTCATACGAAGGATCGCCATGGCCGTCCGCATGCGGATGCTGGGCATGACCCGGCACCTTGACGGCAACTGCTGCCGTCGGTCCCGCATGTCCCGGTCCGCAAAAGACCATGGCTGCCGCTGCGTACCCCTGGAAGGGCACGGCGAACATCACGATCCACAGAACGAACAGGCGAACCTGGTGCATGCAAGAAATTTCAAGTGAAGCGATGTGCCAGGCCCGACTCGCCTGTGCGTGGCGGCACTCTAGGACGCGAGTTCGCCAATTGCCCTTCACTTTCATTACAAAGAAGTAATGCGCACGCGCGACCCCGGACCGTCGCATGCCCGTGCGGCTGCGTCCCTGAGTGCACTGGTTGCGGCATCACCGCCGCACGCCATCTCGTTCGCTCATGAACGAGCACTTTTGAATTAGGGAGTAACCACAGCCACATCCTAATTCTGTTGTAAGTCAGGTTCTGGTCAGCTATCTTCAAAACCGTTGCCAACGGAGAAGGAAGCACCGGGATGAAACATGTCGACATGTCGGCCGCACCCAGTTCATCCCCGGGCAAGGCAAAAAAATCGACTCACGCTGACTCTCTCTCCCAGCAGGCCAGGCCGGCGCCTGAGGAACTGGCGCCCGGGCACGGACACAGCCGCGAGAAACAAGACCTCACCCGGGAGGGTGCCCTCCTCCCCCACCCCGCAGCACGCGCGTGGAGGAAATGGGGGTTGACGCGCCATGCGGGGCAAGCGCCGCTCCAGGCCTCGACAACGCCCGCGCATGGGACCACGGGGGTTCAGAGGCCTTCCGCCACGGAGCGCGTGCTGTTCCTGCAGGAGAACCTGCGTCAGATCGGCAACGGCATCGAGGTCGCGGGCATCCGCCGCGCCCACCTCTTTCATGGTCAGCTCGGCATCACCCCGTGGATCCTGACCAGCAACTTCTCTCCTCGCCTGCGTGAAAACGAGGCGAGCCTGAAGGACAAGGGGGTGCTGCCTTCGGACACCAAGGTGCTCAATGTCTACGAATGGCTGGTCGACATGAGCGACGAGGGCTTGCTGACCCCGCTCGCTTCATCGCGTCCGGCAGGCAGTTCGCCTGCTGCCAAGGCCAGGCCGACTGCGGCCAAGCCTGCGCTGCGAAAGGTGAGCCACCCCGCAGCCTGGGATTCGACTCAGACCGGTTGCGAGGAATTCGGATTGGCGAACGGCCAGGTCCTGATGCGAAAGACGTTCAAGCCGGGCCGAGGCGGCGCGGATCTCCAAGCCATCGAGATGCGCGATGCGCAGGGCCGCACGACCACCTACGCGACCGAGAGCGATTTTGTCTGCGCGATGATGGCCGCCAATCTTGAAAAGGACGTAACCTGGCACTTCCTCGTCGACAAGAACAAGATGTATCGCCAGCTCCGGCGCAGCGTCACCAGCCGCCGGCTTCACTGCACGGTCAGTGCCTTCCTGCACAGCACCCATCGGCTTCCCAACGGGCAACTGAAAACCAGCTATCGGCATCTGTTCGAAGACGCGGACTCCTGCGACAGCCTGATCGTTGCCACCGAGGAGCAGCATCGGGACCTGCTCGAGACCGGTGTGCCGGCCGCAAAACTGAATGTGATTCCGCATGCGTTGCCCGGTGTGCCCGAGATCGTCGAATCCGCTTCCTTGCAGGAGAAGCGGGTGATCTATCTGGCGCGCTACACCGCGGAGAAGCAGCATGAGCTTCTCTTCCAGGTGTTCGAGCGCGTCCTCAAGAAGGTCCCGGACGCGCAGTTGCACACGCACGGCGTCGGCCCCTTGCAGGCGGCGCTCCAGGCACGCGTCGACGCCTCCGGCCTGGCAGGGAACATCCACATCCACGGCTATTCCAGCGATGTGGCGGCCCTCTTCAGGGAATCGAGCCTCGGTGTGATGCCGTCCAGCGAAGAAGGCTTCTCGTTGTTCGGATTGGAGTGCCTGGCCCACGCACGGCCGCTGGTCGCCTTTTCCGTGAAGTACGGCCCGAAGGATCTGCTGGAAGGCAGGAATGCCGGCATCCTGATTCCCCCCGGCCAGGTCAGCGCGATGGCCGATGCGATCGTGGCGCTGCTGGAAGACCCCGAGAAAGCCTATGACCTTCGCTTCGGCGCCTTGACGTCCGCCGAGCGCTTCACCGCGGACAAGGTGGCACAGCGATGGTCGAAATGGTGGACGGATGTCCGCGAGATCGCACGCCATCGCGGGCCCCACGCGCCCGCCAGCGCGAGTCACTGAAAGGCCGCCGGTCCAGAGGTCGGGCGCATGGGCCAGGGGCGGCCATCGGCGTCATCGCCCCCCAAGCCGGGTGGGGACAGCCTTGGCCTGTGCTGCTCTACTCTCTTCCCATGTGCTCGACATCCGTCGTGTTCAGCGAGGCTGCGATCCGGCGCTGCCTGGGCCTGGCCGGCGGTCTGGTCCAATGGAGGCGGCTGGACAGGAAACACCATGAACGGATTCGCCATCAGGACTGAGGAACGCGAGCGCATCAATGCAGGGCGCTGGTTCTCATCGCTCTCCCCGACACTTCGCCACGACATTCTTCGCGCCGTGGTCGTTCGTCGCTTTGTGCACGGAGAACAGATTGCCGCGCAAGGCGCGCTGGACAGCCATTGGATGGGGTGCGCGCAAGGTGCGGTGCGCGTGTGCTCCGCGACCAGCGCGGGCAAGCAACGCACGATCGCCTACATGGAGCCCGGCACCTGGTTCGCCGACGTCGCGATCGTCGAAGGCGGACGGTGCATGCACGACTGCTTTGCGCACGGAGACACCACGGTGCTCCTCATGCCCCAGAGCGAATTTCGCGCGTTGCTGGCGACCCATGTCGAGCTGTATGGCGCGCTGCTGCAGCTTCAAGCGCAATGCATCCGGAGCCTCGCCGGCACGGTCGACGACCTGAAGACACTGTCGCTGCGCGACCGCCTCATCAAGCTCCTGGTGAAACAGGTGCGCCGCCACGGTGTGGCGCACGGCAAGACGGGAATTCGCATCGGCTTCGAGCTTGCGCAGGAGGAGCTGGGGCGAATGCTCGGCGCGTCCCGGCAGCGCATCAACGAGGCACTCCGGTCGATGGAAAAGGACGGCCTGCTGTGTCTCGATGCACGCGGCATCGTGATTCTCGATCTCGAGTCGCTGAAGCGTGACGCGGAATGCGACTGGCCGCAGGAAGCGCCGCACAGGGCCGCTCACAGCCGGCCATTGGCGCGGCATGTCCGCAGTCCGCACCTGGGCGACCGCGCGCCTGCGCACCCCGCCCCCGCGCTGGTTCAGGAATATTGAGCGACACGCTGCAGGCCGGGCACGCCGGCCTCAGACAGCCGACACCGCGGCGGATGCCGCCAGCCGGCCATCGAAGACAGGCGGCATCCTGACGATCGAAGTGAGCGCGGGTTCGGCCGTGCGCAGCGCAGCCAGGTCGGGGCGCGGACGGCGCAGCAGAGGGTCGGACGCGAACGCCGCCTCCATCGCCTGCGCCGCGCCCAGCAGCTGGTGGTCGGCCCGGAATCCGCCCACGACCTGCAGCCCGAAGGGCATGCCCGCGTGGTCGAGGCCGCAGGGCAGCGCCATCGCCGGGTGCGTGGTCAGCGTGACCACGTAGGTCAGCGCCAGCCAGCGGTAGTAGTTGGCCTGCGCCTGGCCGTTGATGGTCGCGGCGTAGAGCTGCGTCCACGGGAACGGCGAGACGGGCGTGGTCGGCGACAGCACGAGGTCGTAGTCGGCAAAGGTCGCCTGGAAGCGCTTCAGGAGCCGGGTCTGCTCGGCCTGCGCCCAGGCGCTGTCGAGCAGGCTCATCTTCGCGCCCATCTCGTAGTTGGCGCGCGGGTTGGGGCCGAGGCTCCCGGAGTCGCGCTCGTAGGCCGCCTGCATGCCGGCCACGAAGGCCTCGGCGCGCAGCACGTCGAAGCAGCGGTGCGCCTCGCCCATGTCGAACTCGACCTTGTCGCAGCGGCCGAACAGGTGCCGCATGGCGTCGATCTTGCGGCGGAAGGTGGCGCGGATGCCGTCGTCGACCGCGCAGGTGCCGAAGTCTTCGGTCCACGCCACGCGCAGCCGGCCCAGGTCGACGGACCGCGGCGTGAGAAAGGACAGCGGGTCCAGCGGATAGCTCAGCGGATCGCCCGCGCACATGCCGGCGGACGCGGCCAGCTGCAGGCAGGCTTCTTCCACGGTGCGGCCCATGGGGCCGACGACCGAAATGGGCGTCCAGCCCAGCGGCTTGCGCACGCTGGGCACGACGCCGGGCGAGGGCCTGAAGCCCACCACGCCGCACTTGGCGGCCGGAATGCGCAGCGAGCCGCCGGTGTCGGAGCCGGTGCACACGGGCAGCATGTCGCAGGCCAGCGCGGCCGCCGAACCGCCGGACGAGCCGCCCGCGTTCAGGTTCGGATTGAAGGGGTTGCCGGTGGCCCCCCACACATCGTTGCGCGAATTGGCACCCGCGCCCATCTCGGGCACGTTGGTCTTGCCCGCGACGATGGCGCCCGCGCGGCGCAGGCGGGCCACGAGCTCGATGTCTTCCGTGGGCACGTGGTCGCGGTAGATCGGCGAGCCCCAGGTGGTGAGCAGACCCTCGGTGGGCTCCAGGTCCTTCACGCCCATCGGCAGGCCATGCAGCAGGCCCAGCGTGTCGCCGCGCATGACGGCGCTTTCGGCGTCCCGGGCTTCGGCGCGCGCGCGGTCGAAGCAGGTGGCGGTGACCGCGTTGACGAAGGGGTTCACGCGCTCGATGCGCGCGATGCAGGCCTCCAGCAGCTCGACGGGCGAGACCTGCTTGCTGCCGATGAGGCGACGCAGTTCGACGGCGGATTTCTCGACCAGTGCGGTGTCGGCGTCGTGCGCGGTGTGGATGGTGGGGTTAGCGAGGCTCATCAATCTGCGGTGATGTTGGCGCGCGCCGCGACGGCGCGCATCACGGGAAGTTCGCGGTGGATCAGCTCGATCGACGCAGCGGCATCGCTGAAACTCGGCTCCAGGCCCGTGGCCAGCAGCTTGGCCTTCGTCTGCGGATCGGCGATGGTCGCGGCCAGCGCCTTCTCCAGCCTGGCCTTCACGTCGGCAGGCACACCCTTCGGCGCCGCCAGCATGAGCCACGAGTCGACGTCGACCTCGCCGTAGCCGCTTTCGGCGAAGGTGGGCACGTCGGGCAGCAGTGCCGAGCGCCGCGCGGTGGTCAGCGCAATGGCCTTGATCTTGCCGCTCTTGAGCTGCGGGACGGCCGCACTCACCGTATCGATGCTGAACGGGATCTGGCCCCCCATGAGGTCGGTCATGGCGGGGGCGCTGCCCTTGTAGGGCACGTGCGTCATCTTCAGGCCGGTGGCATGCAGCACGGTTTCGCCGGCGAACTGCGCGGTGGTGCCGGTGCCGTAGGAGCCGTACGAGTACTTGCCCGGCGAGGCCTTCACGTAGTCCACGAACTGCTTCACCGTCTGCACCGGGACCTCGCTGTTCGCCAGCAGGATCAGCGCAACGCGCCCGGCGATGCCGATCGGCTCGAAGCTCTTCACCGGGTCGTACGGAAGGTTGGTGCGAATCGCAGGGTTGACGGTGAATGTCGAGCCCGAGCTGAGCAGCAGCGTGTAGCCGTCGGGCGTGGCCTTGGCCACATAGCTTGCACCGACCACCGTGCCGGCGCCGCCGCGGTTCTCGATCACCACCGGCTGGCCGAGCTCCTTGCCCAGGCGCTGCGCGATCACGCGCCCGTTGACGTCCGTGGCGCCGCCGGGCGGAAAGGGAATGACCAGCGTGACCGGACGCGAGGGAAAGTCCGACGCGGCGGCCAGCGCGGCCAGCGGAAGAACACCGAGGCCGATGCCGAAGAGCAGTGCCACGCGCGCCAGGAAGGAAAGACGTTTCATCACGGGACTCCAAGGATTCTGGAAGGGGGTCGGTTCATCCTAGGATTGACATCACGTTGTCACAAGCGCAATGTTTCGAATCGATCATTGCCGAATCGGCAATCGACAAGCCATCCCGACCGAACCCATGCTGGAGCCCCCATGACACCTCGCGCCTTGCAGGAAACCGCAGTGCGCTACTTTCTCGAGGTCGTGAAGACCGGTTCGGTGAAGGAAGCCGCGCTCAAGCTCAACGTCGCACCCTCGGCCGTGAGCCGGCAGGTGGCGCGGCTGGAACGCGAACTCGACACGCTGCTGTTCGAGCGCCATGCGCGGGGCATGGTGCCCAACGCCGCGGGCGAGTTGCTGGCCGCGCACGCCAAGCGGGCGCAGCAGGACATCGAGCGGGTCGCGAACGACATCGCCGGACTGCGCGGCCTGCGCACCGGGCACGTTCGCGTGGCGAGCACCGAGGGCTTCGCCTTCGACTTCATTCCCCGGCTGATCGCGCAGTTCCGCCTCCAGCACGCGGGCATCCGCTTTCACCTGGAGGTCTGCGCGCCCGCCGACATCTCAAGGCGGGTGCGCGACGGCGAAACCGACGTCGGCATCACCCTCAGCGCCCTGCCCGAGCCGGGCGTCGAGATCGAACTGCGGCACCCCAGCCCCATCCTGGCCGTGATGGCCCTCGACCATCCGCTGGCGCAGCAGCGGCAGCTGTCGCTTCGCCAGGTGGTGGCGTACCCGCTGGGGCTGCCGCAGGAAGACAGTTCCATCCGCCGCCTGCTCGATGCCAGTTGCTCACGGCAGGAGCTGCGCTACCAGTTGGCCATGACGAGCAACCATGCGAATTCGCTGCTGAGCTTCGCGGCGGCCGGTGGCGGCAGCATCGCCTTCTACGGGCCGCTGTCGATCCGCACGCTGCTGCAGAGCAAGGCGCTGATCGCCATTCCGCTGAAAGACCGCGAGATGCACGAACGGCACCTGGCCATCGAGACCATGGCAGGCCGCTCGCTGCCCACGGCGGCCAAGGCCTTCGTGCGCTTCCTGGTCGACGCGGTCAAGGCCTCGGGCTGACCCGGCCCGGGGGCTTCGGTGCCCGCGCGGCCCCTTTTTCCACGGTTTCTTTTCCCGCCTGAACCGCGGCCTTGTCGCCGCGGATCGGGCCTGCGCGCGCTGAATCTGTAGACAAATTGGAACAGTGGCTCGCTTCTGGCTGGCAATACGTCACGAATTGTCAACGAAGTTTACAAACACACATAAAAAGCAGGCGACTCCTTGGCATCCTTGAGGCAATTACAGGCAAAAGTATTCATATTGCTTGCAAGACCACCCCTCAAAGAACCCTTTTTACTCATAAGGAGTGCTTCATGTTCAAGCATGCCATCGCCGCAGCCGCCGTCTCCACCCTCGCCCTCGCCTCCATTTCGGCCCAGGCTGAAACAGCCGGCGCCAGCTTCCAGGTCAAGATGACCATCCTCAAGAGCTGCTCGGTGACGGCCGGCAGCGCTTCGGACATCAACCTGGGGAATGCCGTGCTGTCCTCTGCGACGAACCAGACGGGCAGCAACACCATCTCGGTCACCTGCTCGAAGACCACGCCCTACTCGATCGGCCTGGCGCCTTCGACCGCCAACGGCGGCACGGCCAACGGCACGGGCGCCATGTCGTCGGTCGCCAACTCGGCCACCAACACCGACAAGGTGCCGTACTCGCTGTACTCCGATTCGGGCTACGGCACCGCCTGGGGCAACACCGCCGGCACGGGCGGCAATGTCGTTCCTGGCGTGGGCACCGGCTTGGCCATCACCCACACCGTCTACGCCAAGAACGTCAACGCCAACTTCACGCCCGACAGCTACGCCGACACCGTGACGGTGACGGTGACGTACTGAAAAGTCTTCACACAGGATCTGACATGAGGCGTGCGTTCGGCGTTCTGGGGCTGTGGGGTGCATTCCTGCTGGCTGGCGTGGCCCAGGCGGCCGGCCTGCAGGTTTCGCCCGTCACGCTGACGCTGGCGCCGACCCAGCAGGCCGACGGCCTGTGGCTGAGCAACACCGGCACGGCGCCGCTGAACGCGCAGATCCGGGTGTTCCGCTGGACGCAGGTGGACGGCCAGGACCGCATGGAGCCCGTGGACGGGCTGATCGTCAGCCCGCCCATGCTCGAACTGCCCGTGGACGGACGCCAGCTCGTGCGCGTCATCCGCAACGGCCCGCCCCCGGCGGGCCCTGCCGAGACCGCCTACCGGGTGCTGGTGGATGAGCTGCCGATCCCCCGGGCCGAAGGTGCCGCCGGGACCGCAGCGGGCGGCAAGAGCTCCAACCTGAACTTCGTGATGCGGCACTCGCTGCCGATCTTCGTGTCCCCGGCAGGCGCGGCTCCGGCCCCTGCCCAGTTGCGCTGGAGCCTGCGCAACGAAGGCGGCCAGGCCATCCTCGAAGTCAGCAACAGCGGCGGCCTGCACGCCCAGCTGGCTGAACTCGTCTTCACGGGCGCGGACGGCCGCACCGTCTCCGCCTACCAGGGCCTGCTGGGCTACGTGCTGCCCGGCGCCACCGTGCGCTGGCCCTTGAAGGCACCGCCCGCAGCGCTGGCTGGCGCCGGGCGCTGGCAGGTCATGATCGATGGCAGAACCACGGTCACCGACATTGCGCCGCTGGCGCGCTGAGCGATCCGTGCACGCAGCCAGGGCCTTGCTGGCCCTGCTTGCGCTGGCGCCGACCGTCTCATCCGCACAGGCAACGCCCGCTGCACCGGCTGCGTCCACTGCGCCGGGCGCGATGGCGCTGTACCTGGAGGTCACGCTCAACGGCACGGCGCGTGGATTGCACCCGTTCCACATGCAGGGCGGCGCGCTGCGGGCGTCTCGCGCGGTGCTGCGCGAACTGGGTTTCGATCCGCCCGAAGGCGGCACCGATGGGATCGCGCTGCAGGATCTGCCCGGCGTGGTGGTCAGCTACGACGCCACGCGCCAGCAACTGAGCCTGACCGCACCGCTGGCGATGTTGCGCCTGCCCACCGCCACGGTCGGGCAGGCCACCCCGGCCGCCCAGCCGCTGAGCACGTCCACCGGCCTGCTGCTGAACTACGACCTGTACGGCACGCAGGGCGCGGGCCGCAATGCCAGCCTGAGCGCCTTCGGCGAACTGCGCGCCTTCCGCGGCAACAGCGTGCTCAGCAACACCTGGCTGGTGCAGCGCACGCGCGGCGACACCGGCTGGAAGGACCAGTCCGTGCGGATGGACAGCACCTGGAGCCTCTCTTTCCCCGACGACCTGCTCACCTTGCGCGTGGGCGATACCTTCACCGGCGCGGTGTCGTGGTCGCGCGCGACGCGCATCGGCGGCATCCAGCTCGCGCGCAACTTCGGCCTCCAGCCCTACCGCCAGACCGCGCCGCTGCCCAGCTTCATCGGCTCGGCCACGCTGCCTTCCGATGTGGAACTGTTCATCGACGGCATCCGCCAGTACAGCGGCCAGGTGCCGGCGGGCCCGTTCCAGCTCAACACGCTGCCGCGCATCAACAGCACGGGCAACGCGCAGGTGGTCGTAACCGACGCGCTGGGCCGCGCCACCACGCTGAGCTTCGCGCTCTTCGACAGCAGCCGCCTGCTGGCCCCCGGCCTGAGCGACTGGACCGTGGACCTGGGCGTGGTGCGCCGCAACTACGGCCTGCGCTCCTTCGACTACGGCCGGCAGCCGGTGCTCACCGGCACCTGGCGCCGCGGCATCAGCGACAGCTTCACGCTCGAGGCCCACGGCGAAGCCACGCACGGGCTGGTGCTGGCCGGTGCCGGCGGCGTGTGGCAGCTGGGCGCCGCGGGCACGCTGTCGGCGGCGCTGTCGGGCAGCCGGCACGACGCCCACGACGCCCACGGCGCAGACGACGCAAACGGCAGCCGCAGCCGTGGCGGCACGCAGACCAGCCTGGGCTACCTCTGGCGACAGGATCGCCTGTCGATCGGACTGAACGGCACTCGCACCCAGGGCGACTACCGCGACGTGGCGACGGCCTACGGCTCTGCGCCCGCCAAGGGCAGCGCCAGCGCGAGCATCGGCTACGACGCGGGCGGCTTCGGCAACGTGAGCTTCAGCTACCTCTACCTGCGCCCTGCAGCACAGAGCGCATCGCGCTATGTCAGCATGAACTGGTTCCGCTCGCTGGGGCGCGCGACCTCGATCTCGGTCGGCATGAACCAGAACCTGGACAAGCGCAGCGACCGTGGCGTCTTCGTCAGCCTGAGCTGGTCTTGGGACACGAGCAGCAACCTGAGCGCCAGCGTGCAGCGCAGCGGCGACCAGAAGACGATGGGCACTGTCAGCGCCCAGCACTCGCCTTCGGGCGAAGGCGGCTGGGGCTGGCGCGCCACCGCGCGCACCGGCGGCGACATCACGGGCGGCCAGGCCGAAATCAACTACCTCGGCCCGTACGGCAGCGCACAGGCCGGCGTGAGCGACATGGGCGGCAGCCGCGCCAGCCGCTACGCCTACGCGGGCGCCAGCGGTTCGCTGGTGCTGATGGGCGGCGGCGTGCTCGCCGCGCGGCGCATCGACAACGCCTTCGCGGTGGTCGACACCGACGGCGTGCCCGACGTGCCCGTGAAGCTGGAGAACCGCCCGGTGGGCCGCACCGATTCGCGCGGGTTGCTGCTGGTGGTGCCGGTGAATGCCTACCAGAACAACAAACTGGCGATCGACCCGATGGAGTTGCCCGCCGACATGCGCATCGAGCGCGCCGAGACCCTGATCACCCCCGCCGACCGGTCAGGTGCCCGGGCACGCTTCGGCATCACGCCCGTGCGAGCCGCGCACGTGGCGCTGCTGGACGTGCAGGGCCAGCCCCTGCCACTGGGCAGCAGGGTGCAGGTGAACGGCCAAGCCGGCGGCGGTGCCGTCGTGGGCTATGACGGCTGGGTGTACCTGGATACGCTGGACGTGCGCAACACCCTGGCCGTCCGCACACCGGACGGCGCAGCGTGCCGGGCACAGTTCACGTGGCAAAGACCCGATGGAGGTGGTGTGCAGAAGGAGCGTTTGACATGTGTGCCTTGAGATTCGCGAGATTCGTGTCGGCGCTGGCGTTTGCGTGGCTGCTCGGCATGAGCGCCGCGCATGCGGACCCGAGTTGCTGGGTCGCCAGTCAGCCCAGCCTGGCCTTCGGCACCGTGACCGCTTCATCGGCCGCGGACACCAACGCCACCGTGGGCTTCACCTGCCAGAACGACACCGGCCAGACCATGTACATCAACTACTGCGTGTACATCAACCAGGGCAACGAGATCGCCGGCTACGCCCCGCGCTACATGACCAACTGGAACGGTTCGCAGATGGCCTACAACATCTACGCCGATGCGACCCGCAGCAGCATCGTCGGTCCGCCGCCCGGTGGGGGCACCTACGGCTACGTGAACAGCACCTACGTGCTGCCAGCCGGCAGCGGCAACGTCGCGATCAACATCCCGCTGTATGGCCGCGTGCCATCCGGCCAGTCGCTGGCGGCGGGCAGCTACCAGGCCAACATCTACAACTCCCAGGTCGTATGGGGCATGAAGAGCGGCAACGCGCCCGACAGCTGCACCGCGAGCTCGGCCAAGTACAGCGGCACGACAACGTTCTACACGCAGGTCACGGCCAACTACTCCAGCGCCTGCGCCGTCAGCGTGACGGCCACCGACCTGAACTTCGGCAGCGCCAGCTCGCTGGCGTCGGCAGTCAACGGCACGGCCGCCATCACGATGGCCTGCCCGCCCAGCACCTCCTGGAAGGTGGGGCTGAGCAATGGCGCGAATGCCTCGGGCAACCAGCGGCGCATGGCCGGCGGCACGGGCGACTACATCGGCTACGAGCTGTACCGCGACGCCGCACGCTCGCTGCGCTGGGGCAGCTCGGCGGGCGTCGATACCGTCGATGGCAGCGGCAATCCCGGCAGCAGCATCCCGGTCTATGGCCGGGTGCCGGCGCAGGGCAACGTGACGCCGGGCAGCTACAGCGACACGATCACGGTCACGATCACATATTGAGGGGCCGGCTTCGGCTCACCAGTTGTTGGGCAAGGTCTGCGGCGCATCGAACAGACGCGAGACGATCGACCGCAGCAATCTTGTGGGCTCGTTTCTCCTGCTCGGCAACTTGCAGAGGCAGCAGCTCACGAAACTGACGCTGATGACGACTGCGGAGAAGTGCACGCAGGCGATCGACATGGAGTTCGTCGAGCACTGCTCGCTTCAGCATGGCCGGCCAAGAGGCCTGAGCGACAAGCTGTAGGCGAAGCGCAAGCAACAACAGAAGAGCTACGCTGCACGCGGACAGCGAGATGGTCGCGCACTAAGACCACCACCAAGAGGAAAAGGCCACTCCAGCGGGCCACCATATTCCAAGATCCCGAGAAGCAAATTCCAAAAAGAAAAACGGGTCACAGTCTTTCGACTGTGACCCGTTGATTTCATTACCAAAATTTGGCGGAGTGGACGGGACTCGAACCCGCGACCCCCGGCGTGACAGGCCGGTATTCTAACCAACTGAACTACCACTCCTGGTAGACAACGTTCGCTCCTTGCGGAACCGAGTGTTGACAACTCGTGCCTGCTTCACCGAAGTGAAACTGGCGACCCTACGGGGATTCGAACCCCGGTAGCCACCGTGAAAGGGTGGTGTCCTAGGCCTCTAGACGATAGGGTCAAAACCTTGGACGTGCTGCGATCAGCATCTCTAACCTACTCGACACTTTGATGGTGGAGGTAAACGGGATCGAACCGATGACCTCTTGCATGCCATGCAAGCGCTCTCCCAGCTGAGCTATACCCCCGTGTGGGTGTCGAGCCTCGAATTATAGCCCGATTTTTCAGGCCTTTTTCAATCGTTCGATAACTTTTTCGCGGGAAAAAATTTCGAGGACTGAATCGAGGGACGGTGTCTGCGATGTTCCCATCACAAGCACTCGTACTGGCATCGCTAACACTGGCATTTTTAGTGCGTGTGTCGCGAGGACTTCCTTGATGATACCTGCGATTGAGGCCTTATCCCACGCAACCGTCATCAATTTTTCAACGAGTGTTGCGATTGCAGGCTTCACTGCATCAGTGATGTGCTGCGCGCGATCTGCATCGGTGACTTCGATGTCTTCGTAGAACGCAGCAGCCCATCCAGCGAGAGCCACAGTGGTGTCGCAACGGTCCTTGAACAGCGCGCAGATCGCGGGCAAACGCTCGTCGGCAGCGATGCCTCGCTTTTGCAACTGCGCTGCAACAAGCGGTGCGAGTTCATCGCCGCTCTTTGCCTTGATGTACTGCGCATTGACCCACTCGAGCTTGGCTGCATCCCACTGCGCGGGGCTCTTCGACAGGTGCGAGCCATCGAACCAGCTCACCATCTGCTCACGCGTAAAGAGCTCGTCGTCGCCGTGGCTCCAGCCGAGGCGCGCGAGGTAGTTGAGCATGGCTTCGGGCAAGTAGCCGTTGTCCTCGTAGGCGGTGACGCTCACCGCGCCGCGGCGCTTCGACAGCTTCTGGCCGTCGTCACCGAGGATCACAGGCACGTGGCCGAACTGCGGCAGCGTTGCACCAAGCGCGCGGAAGATGTTGATCTGCCACGGCGTGTTGTTAATGTGCTCGTCGCCACGGAACACGTGCGTGATGTTCATGTCCCAATCGTCGACCACCACCGCGAAGTTGTAGGTGGGCACACCGTCGGGCCGCAGGATGATGAGGTCATCGATCTCACGGTTGTTGATGGTGATCTCGCCCTTGACGAGGTCGTTCCACGTGACGTCGCCTTCCGGCGGATTGCAGAAGCGCACCACGGGCGGTACGCCTTCGGGCACGGGCGGCAGCACCTTGCCGGGCTCGGGACGCCAGCGGCGGTCGTACAAGGTTTTCTCGTTGCGCGCGCGTTGCGCCTCACGCATCTCTTCGAGTTCAGCGGGCGTGCAGTAGCAGTGGTAGGCCGTGCCGGCCGCGAGCATCTGCGCGATCACTTCGCGATAGCGTTCCAGGCGCTGCATCTGATAGACCGGGCCTTCGTCGTAGTCGAGGCCGAGCCAATGCATCGACGCAAGGATCTGGTCGGTCGAGTCCTGCGTGGAGCGAGCCACGTCGGTGTCCTCGATGCGCAGCACGAACTCGCCACCGTGGTGACGCGCGTAAGCCCACGAATACAGCGCGGTGCGCGCCGTGCCGAGGTGAAGAAAACCCGTGGGGGACGGTGCGATGCGGGTGCGTACTTTGCCGGTCATTTCTTGTCTGAATTCAGGGTGCTCAGGCCGCGTGCGATGTCGGCCTTGATGTCTTCGACGTGCTCGAGGCCCACGGCCAGGCGGATCAGCCCCTGGCCGATGCCCGCCGCCTGGCGTTGCGCTTCAGTCAGCCGTCCGTGCGACGTGGTGCCAGGGTGCGTGATGATGGTCTTCACGTCGCCCAGGTTGGTGGCGACGCTCACCACGCGCGTGCTGTTGATGACGTGGAACGCGTTGGCGCGCGCGGTCTCCGGCGTGTCGCCGACCACGTCGAACGACACCACCGCACCGCCCTGCCCCGACTGCTGGCTCATTGCCAGGTCGTGCTGCGCATGCGAGGTCAGGCCCGGGTAGTACACACGCGCGATGCCGGGCTGCTTCTCCAGCCACTGGGCCACGTCGAGCGCATTGGTGCCATGCGCCTTCATGCGAACGCCCAGCGTTTCCATGCCCTTGAGCACGACCCACGCGTTGAATGGCGACAGCGCCATGCCGGCGGTGCGCACGATGGGGCCGAACACATCGACGATGAGCTTCGACGGGCCGCAGATCGCGCCCGCCATCACACGGCCCTGGCCGTCGAGATGCTTGGTGCCGGAGTGGATGACGAGGTCGGCGCCGAGCGAAGCCGGTCGCTGCAGGATCGGCGTGCAGAAGCAGTTGTCGACCGCCAGCAGCGCCCCTGCGGCATGCGCCAGGTCGGCCAGCGCACGGATGTCGCAGACCTCGGTCAACGGGTTGGTCGGTGTCTCGGCGAAGAGCAGCTTGGTGTTCGGCTTGACGGCCGCGCGCCACTCGGCCACGTCGGTCTGCGAGACGAAGGTGGTCTCCACGCCGAACTTGGCGAACTCCTTGCCGAACAGGTTCAGCGTGGAGCCGAACACCGAGCGCGAGCAGATCACGTGGTCGCCGGCCTTCAACAGGCCCATGCACATCATGAGGATCGCGCCCATGCCAGTGGACGCGCCGATGGCCGCCTCGGTGCCCTCGAGCGCGGCGATGCGCTGCTCGAAGCTGGTCACGGTGGGGTTCGAGGTGCGCGAATAGGTGTAGCCCTGCTCCGTGCCCGCGAAGCGGCGCATCGAGGTCTCGGCGTCGGGCTGCACGAAGCCGCTGGTGAGGAAGAGCGCGTCGGAATGTTCGCCGTACTGGCTCGGCGCCAGGCCCGTGCGCAGCGCAAGCGTGTCGGGGTGCAGGCCCGGCGGAAGGGGGCGTTCGTTGTCGGTCACTTCAGCACTCGCTCATTCGCTGGGGTTGGGAAGTGCCAGGCGCGACGAGTCTTCCTCGGTTTCCTCGACACGCGGACGGTTGCCGTTCATGCGCGAGATGGCATCGGTGTCGATGTCGCCGGTCACGTAGACGCCGTCGAAGCACGAGGCGTCGAAACCGGCGAGCTTCGGATTGAGCGAGCCGATGGCACGCTTCATGGCGTCGACGTCCTGGTAGATCAGCGCGTCGCAGCCGATGAGCTCGCGAATTTCCTCGACGGTGCGGTCGTGCGCCACGAGTTCGTCCTTGGTCGGCATGTCGATGCCGTAGACGTTGGGATAACGCACCGGCGGCGCGGCGCTGGCCAGGTACACCTTGCGGGCGCCGGCGTCGCGCGCCATCTGCACGATCTCGCGGCTGGTGGTGCCGCGCACGATCGAGTCGTCGACCAGCAGCACGTTGCGGCCCTTGAACTCGCTGCCGATCACATTGAGCTTCTGGCGCACCGACTTCTTGCGAACGCCCTGCCCCGGCATGATGAAGGTGCGACCGACGTAGCGGTTCTTCACGAAGCCTTCGCGGTACGGAATGCCCAGCAGGTGCGCGAGTTGCGTGGCGCTCGGGCGGCTCGATTCGGGGATCGGGATGATCACGTCGATCTGGTTCGGCGGCACGGTCGAGACCACGCGCTTGGCCAGCGTTTCGCCCAGATTCAGGCGCGCCTGGTAGACCGAGATGCCGTCGAGCACCGAGTCGGGACGCGCGAGGTACACGAACTCGAAGATGCACGGATTGAGCGACGCACCTTCGGCGCATTGCATCGAGTGCACGTTGCCTTCGAGGTCGATGAACACGGCTTCGCCCGGCTCGATGTTGCGCTCGAACACATGGCCCGAGCCCTCGAGCGCGACCGATTCGCTGGCCACCATGACGGTGCCGTCGGCGCTGCGGCCCATGCACAGCGGACGGATGCCGTAGGGGTCGCGGAAGGCCAGCAGGCCATGGCCGGCGATCAGCGAGACCACGGCGTACGAACCACGCAGGCGCGTGTAGACGTTCTTGACGGCGGCGAACACCTCGGCCGGGTGCAGCGGCACGCCGCGCGAGGAACGCTCGATCTCGTGGGCCAGCACGTTGAGCAGCACTTCGGAGTCGCTCTCGGTGTTGGTGTGGCGGTGGTCGGTGGAGAACAACTCCGCACGCAGCGCGTGCGCGTTGGTCAGGTTGCCGTTGTGCACCAGCACGATGCCGAAGGGTGCGTTCACGTAGAAGGGCTGCGCCTCTTCCTCGCTGTAGGCGTTGCCGGCGGTCGGATAGCGCACCTGGCCCAGGCCGACGGTGCCCGGCAGCGCGCGCATGTTGCGGGTGCGGAACACGTCGCGCACCATGCCCTTGGCCTTGTGCATGAAGAACTTGCGTTCCTGCAAGGTCACGATGCCGGCCGCATCCTGGCCGCGGTGCTGCAGCAGCAGCAGCGCGTCATAGAGCAGCTGATTGACGGGTGCGTTGCTGACAACGCCGACGATTCCACACATGAACGATTCCTCTCAGGGCAGGTAGCTTGCCAACTTTTCAGGCAGCGAGGGTTTGAGGCCCTGCAATGCCGCATCGAGAACAATGGCGCTGCGCGATTCGTGCCACCAGGCACTGTCGCTCAACGCCAGCAAATGAACAACGACGGCCAGCACGAGCAGGGCCACCGCCCCCCGTGCCGCGCCGAACGCTGCTCCCAAAATCCGGTCCACCGGCCGCAGGCCGACCGCGGCGATCAGCTTGCGCGTGAGCGCTGCCGCCAGCCCCACGCCGAACGCCACCGCCACGAACACCAGCACGAAGGCCAGCGGGTAACGCCAGGTGGCCTGCGGGTCGCCGAACGGCAGCCAGGCCGCCACGTCGGAGGCCACCCACTGGGCCACGAGGAAGGCGGCCACCCAGCCGATCAGCGAAATCACCTCGAACACCAGGCCGCGCACCAGCCCGAACAGCATCGACAGCACGATGAGCGCGATGGCGATCCAGTCAAGCAGGGCCACGGCAATGAACTACAGGCGGCGGGCGATGAACGTGCTTACAACGTGAGGATGGCCGCGGCCAAAGACAAGCCTTTGACCCGGTCCGCGGCCTTCTCGGCCTCGGCGCGCGAGGCGAACGGCCCGACACGCACACGCGTGCGCTCGCCGTCGGCCGTCTTGGCGACGTGCACATAGGTCTTGAGGCCGGCGCGCTCGAGCTTCTGGCGCACTTCGCGCGCCTTGTCGGCGTCGGCGAAGGCGCCGACCTGCACGACGAAGCGGCCGTTGTCGTCGGCGGCCGGCTTGGGCGCGGCGGCGGGCGGCTTGCCTTCGAGCAGCGCACGGGCGCGCGCGCCGTCGTCGGTGCTCGCGGCGGGCTTGGCGGGTTCCGGCTTCGGCTTGGGCTCGGGTTTCGGCTCGGGCTTCTTCGGTTCCGGCTTGGGTTCCGGCTTCGGCTCGGGCTTGGGCTCAGGTTTCGGCTCCGGCTTGGGTTCGGGCTTCTTCGGCTCCACGGCAGGCTTGGGCGCCGCGGGTGCAGGCGTGGTGGCAGGCACGGTCGTGCCCGGCTCGATCACGGTGCCGTCGGCGGTCTCGGTGATCATGCCGCCGGCCGATGAGGCTCCGGCCACACGGGAGCTGCCATCGGACGAGGCAGAAGGCGCGCTGCTGGTCGCGGGTGCCGGCGTGGTGGGCACGGGCAGCGGCTTGGCCTTGTTGCGGTCGGGGATCTCGATCGGGATGTCGACCGGCACGGGACGCGGCTGGGTATCGAACAGCAGAGGGAAGCCGATCACGCCGACCAGCACCAGCACCGCCGCACCGAGCAGCCGATGGCGCGCACGCCGGCGCATGGATTCGACACTTTCCGCCGGCACCGCCGCGGGGGCGCTGCGTCCTTCGTTGCCTTGTGGGCCGCGCGTGCGGAACTTGAAAAACGCCATGAAGTTCGATCCCTGGAGGAGTGCAGCGAGGTGGTGCCCGATGGGTCTGGACAGCCCGACGATCAGCCGCCTGGCAGCAGGTGTTTGGCTTGCAGCCGGGGGGTGCCGTTTTCGAGGACGCCACCCACGGTGAAGAACGATCCGAAGACCACGATTCTATCAGTGGCACCTGCCTGCTCGATGGCTGCGCGCAGGGCCTCCATCGGGCTGCCGTACACGCTGCCCGAGGTGTCGGCGCGCTTGTTCTGCGCCTGCCAGGCCGCCAGCAGATCGGCCGCCTTGGCGGCGCGTGGCGTGGGCAGGTCGGTGAAATACCAGCGGTCGATCAGCGGCCCGATGCGCGCGAGGATCGGCGCGAGGTCCTTGTCGGCCATGACGCCGAACACGCCGTGCGTGGTGGGCGAAAAGCCCATGGCATCGAGGTTCTCGGCCAGCGCGGCGACGGCGTGGGCGTTGTGCGCCACGTCGAGCACCAGCGTTGGCTCGCCCGGCACGATCTGGAAGCGGCCCGGCAGCTCGACCATGGCCAGCCCGTTGCGCACCGCCTGCGCAGTGATCGGCAACTGCGGACGCAGCGCCTCGAGCGCCGCGAGCACGCCCGCCGCGTTGAGCAACTGGTTGGCGCCGCGCAGCGCCGGATAGGCCAGCCCGCTGTAGCGCCGTCCACGGCCCGACCAGCCCCACTGCTGCTTGTCGCCCGAGACGTTGAAGTCGTGCCCGAAGCGCCATAGGTCGGCGCCGATGGCGTTCGCGTGGTCGATGACGCTTTGCGGCGGCACCGGATCGCTCACGATCGCAGGCTTGCCGGCACGCAGGATGCCGGCCTTCTCGAAACCGATGCTTTCGCGGTCGGGGCCGAGGTATTCCATGTGGTCGAGGTCGATGCTGGTGATGACCGCGCAATCGGCGTCGATGATGTTCACCGCATCGAGCCGGCCGCCCAGGCCGACCTCGAGGATCGCCACGTCGGGCTTTTCCTGGATCATGCAATGCAGGATGCCGAGCGTGGTGAACTCGAAGTAGGTCAGGGCCATGTCGCCGCGCGCCTTCTCCACCACTTCGAAGCTTGCTATCAGTTTTGAAGCATCGACAGCTTCGCCCTTGAGCCGCAGCCGCTCCTCGAAGCGCACCAGATGCGGCGAGGTGAATACGGCCGTGCGGTAGCCCGCGTGTGTGAGGATCGATTCGAGCATGGCGCAGGTCGAGCCCTTGCCGTTGGTGCCCGCCACCGTGATGACGGGGCAGTCGAAACGCAGGCCCAGACGCTGCGCCATTTCTTTGGCGCGATCGAGCCCGAGTTCGATCTTGTCGGGGTGCAGGTGCTCGGCGCGCGCGAGCCAGTCGTTCAGGGTTTCCATGGAGGCCGGCATTGTCGCCGACCCGCCGCTCGGGGCATCATGGCGGCCATGACAACCCTATACGGCATCCCGAACTGCGACACCGTCAAGCGCGCCCGCGCCTGGCTCGACGACCATGGCGTGGCCTACGCCTTCCATGACTTCAAGAAACAAGGCGTGCCCGAGGCCGAACTCGACCGCTGGCTGAAAGCTCCCGGCTGGGAGGCGCTGGTCAACCGCAAAGGCACCACCTGGCGCAAGCTCGACGAGGCCACCCGCGACGCGGTGATCGACGCCGCCTCGGCCCGCCCGGTGCTGCTGGCCAACCCCAGCCTGATCAAGCGGCCGGTGGTCGACTGGGGCCCGAAAACCGGCGTAACGACCGGTTTCGACGCGCAAGCCTGGGCTGTGAACGCCGTGTAAACCCCGGAACCCCGTCCCGCGGGCCGGCCTCCAACCCCGATCTGCAGGAGAGAACACCATGAACAGACACGTTTTTCGCATCCTCACGGGGCTTTCGGCGGCCGGCCTGCTGGCCACGGGCGCCAGCGCCGTGCAGGCCCAGCAAGTGGTCCAGGCCCGCGTGATTTCCGCCACGCCGATCCGCGAAACGACCGGCAGCGACGTCAGCTACAACGTCACCTACGAATACCAGGGCCGCCAGTACACGACCCGTACCACCAGCCGGCCGGGCGCCACCATTCCGATCCAGGCCAGCGCCTATGGCGTGACCACCATGCCCGTCCAGCCCCAGTCGCAACTGCAGCCCTACCCCGTCGAGGCCAACAACGGCCAGCCATACCAGGAGCCGTACCCGCAGGCGCAGTATCCGCAACAAGGCGGCGGCTCCCCATGGGACAACGTCGTGCCGGAGCCCGGCGTGGTGGTTTCCAATGCGCCCGCGCCGGTCTACGCGCAGCCGGCCCCGGTGTACGCCCCGCCCGTCTACGTGCAGCCGGCCTACACCTACCCGTATGCACAGCCTTACGTCTATCCGCCGGTCGGCATCTCGCTGAACCTCGGCTACTCGCGCGGCTGGGGCGGCGGCTACTACCGCGGCTACCGGGGCGGCTATGGCTACCGCGGCTGGGGTGGTCATCGCGGCTGGCACCACTGAGCGAGTTCCCCCACGGCGGACCGGCCCGCCCGAGCCCCTAAAATCGTGGGCTTCTCCAACCCCGGGGTGCCGTCGCGGCGGCGTGTCCCCGATCCGCCGAACGCGCAGGCGCCGGCGCCATCCATCCAATGACGACGACTACCGACACCATCAACAGCGCCGCAGTGGCCACCAAGGCCAATGTGTATTTCGACGGCAAGTGCGTGAGCCACAACCTCACGCTGGCGGACGGCACCAAGAAATCGGTCGGCGTGATCCTGCCGTCCACCCTCACCTTCAACACCGGCGCACCTGAAATCATGGAAGGCGCCGGCGGCAGCTGCGAATACCAGCTCGCGGGCACCAGCGAATGGATCGCCTCGGGCCCCGGCCAGAAGTTCAGCATCCCCGGCAACTCCAGCTTCCAGATCCGCGTGACTGGCGAGCCCTACAGCTACATCTGCCACTTCGGCTGAACCGGAACCCCAGACATGTCGACCATTCTCCAAAACGTTCCCGCCGGCCAGAAGGTCGGCATCGCCTTCTCGGGCGGCCTGGACACCAGCGCGGCGCTGCACTGGATGAAGCTGAAGGGCGCCGTCCCTTACGCCTACACCGCCAACCTCGGCCAGCCCGACGAGCCCGACTACGACGAGATTCCGCGCAAGGCGATGCTCTACGGCGCCGCGAACGCGCGCCTGATCGACTGCCGCGCGCAGCTGGCCAACGAAGGCATCGCCGCCCTGCAGGCCGGCGCCTTCCACGTGACCACCGCCGGCGTCACCTACTTCAACACCACGCCGCTGGGCCGCGCCGTGACGGGCACCATGCTGGTGTCGGCCATGAAGGAAGACGACGTCCACATCTGGGGCGACGGCAGCACCTACAAGGGCAACGACATCGAGCGCTTCTACCGCTACGGCCTACTGACCAACCCCGCGCTGAAGATCTACAAGCCCTGGCTCGACCAGGTCTTCATCGACGAGCTGGGTGGCCGCGCCGAAATGTCGGCGTTCATGCAGAAGGCCGGCTTCGCCTACAAGATGTCGGCCGAGAAGGCCTACTCGACCGACTCGAACATGCTCGGCGCCACGCACGAGGCGAAAGACCTCGAGCACCTGAACAGCGGCATCCAGATCGTGCAGCCCATCATGGGCGTGGCCTTCTGGAAGGACGAAGTCGAAGTCAAGCGCGAAACCGTGTCGGTGCGCTTCGAAGAAGGCGTGCCCGTGGCGCTGAACGGCGTGCGCTACACGAACCTGGTCGACCTGATCCTCGAAGCCAACCGCATCGGCGGCCGCCACGGCCTGGGCATGAGCGACCAGATCGAGAACCGCATCATCGAGGCCAAGAGCCGCGGCATCTACGAGGCCCCCGGCCTCGCGCTGCTGTTCATCGCCTACGAGCGCCTGGTCACCGGCATCCACAACGAAGACACCATCGAGCAGTACCGCGACAACGGCCGCCGCCTGGGCCGCCTGCTGTACCAGGGCCGCTGGTTCGATCCGCAGGCCATCATGCTGCGCGAGACGGCGCAGCGCTGGGTGGCACGTGCCATCACCGGTGAGGTGACGGTCGAGCTGCGCCGCGGCAACGACTACTCGATCCTGAACACCGAGTCGGCCCACCTCACGTACAAGCCCGAGCGCCTGAGCATGGAAAAGGTCGAAGGCGCGTTCACGCCGCTGGACCGCATCGGCCAGCTCACGATGCGCAACCTCGACATCGTCGACACGCGCGAGAAGCTCGCGATCTACACGCAGGTCGGCCTGTTGTCGTCGGGCGAAGGCGCCTCGCTGCCGAAGCTGGCGAACGACGGCGACGCCAGCTGATCGATCGATCCCCCTGCCCTTGCCACTCGCAAGGGCCGAAACGACAGCGGGCCCCTCGGGGCCCGTTTTCTTTGTGAGGTGCGTCGACCTC